>NZ_JAAIYB010000197.1 GCF_010894475.1 Myxococcus vastator | reverse complement strand
CCCTGGGACAGGACTGAGCAGTGCCCACCCCACCGCCCATCTTCGACGCCCACCTCCACCCGGAGAGCCTGAGCGACCAGGATTTGGAGTCCATGCGCTTCTTCGGCGTGGAGCGGGCGCTGGTGGTGGCGCACCACTTCCCGGAGCCCACGTCCAAGGCGCTGCTGCGGCACTTCGATGACCTGGTGGAGCGCCAACTCCCCCGGCTGGAGCGCCTGGGCATCCGCGCGTACGCGGCCCTGGGCGTCCACCCGCGCTGCATCCCCCGGCGCGGCTTGAGCGAGGTGCTGTCCGCGCTGCCCGGCTACTTCCAGGGCGGGCGCGTGGTGGCGCTGGGCGAGACGGGCCTGCACACGGGCGGCGAGGAGGAAGAGGAAGCCTTCCTGGAGCAGCTCGCGCTGGCCCGGAGCCTCAAGCTGCGCGTGGTGGTGCACACCCCCACCACCGACAAGGAGCGCCACACGCGGCGCATCCTCACGCTCCTGCGACAGTCGGGCCTGCTGCCCTCGCGCGCGCTGGTGGACCACGCCAACGCCCGCACGGTGCGCACCATCCTGGAGGTGGGCCACTGGGCCGGCCTGACGCTGCACCCCGAGGCGCTCAAGGCCGAGCGCGCGGTGGTGCTGGTGCGGCGGCTGGGCAGTGAGCGGCTGGTGCTCAACTCCGACGCGGGCGACGGCGCCGGTGACATCCTCGGCCTGGCGCGCGCCGCCAACCTGCTGGCCAAGGCCAGCCTGTCCGAGCGCATCGTCCGCCGCATCACCCACGAGAACGCCGCCCGCTTCTTCCAGGTGGGCGGCTGACGCTCGCGCGGCGCCGCGCAGCCACCGTGGCCGGACCGCGTTGACCCGGGTCAGCCATCCTCCACGGCGGAATCTTGCGATGAAACGGCGCGCTCTTCGTCATTCCCATCAGGAGCACGCAGCGGAAATAGGCCGGTCCCCCGCACGTTGCCCCCTCACCCGCGCAGGGAGTGGCATTTGCACCGCTTGGTCGTCTTCGTCGTCAGCCTCGCGCTCGCGGGCTGCACTGGCCCGTCCTCCGCTCAGCGCCCTGCGTCATCCACCGGAACGCCGGCGCATGTCGCGTCGCGCCCCTTGGAGCCTGACGCGGGCCGCCAACTGACCGCCACACCCGGGCGCTTCCTGACGGCCTGCCTGTGCGACGTGCAACGGGCCCTGGCGCGCATCGACGCGCTGCTGTCGCTGCCCGAGCCCCGGAACGTGGACGCGGCCCTCACCGCCTACGACGACGCCATCGCGTTGCTGGACGATGCCAACGGCCGCGCGGGCATCGGCGCCAACACCCACCCGGACGCCGCGTTCCGCGCGGCGGCGGCGCGCTGCGCCCAGGCCGCGGAGGGCATGCGCACGGACGTGTCGCTCAACCCCCACGTCTACGCGGCCCTGGCCGCGCTGGACCTGAGCGGACAGGACCCCGCCACCCAGCGCTGGGTGGACCTGGTGCTGCGGGGCTTCCGGCGCGCGGGGGTGAACCGGGACGCGGCCACCCGCGCGCGGCTGCGCGAGCTGCACGATGCACTCACACGGCTGGGTCAGACGTTCAGCCAGCACATCCGCGAAGACGTCCGGTACGTGGAGGTGGCGCCCGAAGCGCTGGCGGGCCTCCCCGCCGACTACATCCGGGACCATCCGCCGGGCCGCGACGGCCGGGTGCGCATCACCACCGACGCCTCCGACGCCCTGCCCTTCCTGACGTACGCGCGTGATGGCCGCGCCCGCGAGGCGGTGTGGCGCGCGGGCCAGCAGCGCGGCCATCCCCGCAACCTGGAGACGCTGTCACGCCTGCTCCAGACGCGTCACGACCTGGCCACGCTCCTGGGCTACCCGAGCTGGGCCGCCTACGCGTCAGAAGACAAGATGGTCCGGCACCAGCACGTGGCCGAGGACTTCATCGAGCAGCTCGCCACCGCCACCACCACCCGCGTACAGGACGACTACGCCGCGCTGCTGGAGCGCAAGCGGCGCGACGTGCCCGGCGCCGCTCGCGTGGAGCCCTGGGAGCAGACGTACCTGAAGGAACAGGTGCGCGAGGAGCGCTACCGCTTCGACTCACGCGAGCTGCGCCCCTACTTCGAATACACGCGGGTGAAGCAGGGCGTGCTGGACATCACCGCGCGGCTCTTCGGGCTCACCTACCGCCGCGTCCCGGACGCGCCGGTGTGGCACCCGGACATCGAGGCCTGGGACATCTACGAGGGCCCCACGCGCCTGGGGCGCTTCTACCTGGACATGCACCCGCGCCCCAACAAGTACGCCCACCCGGCGCAGTGGGACCTGGCCACCGGCCGCGCGGGGAGAACGCTCCCTGAAGGCGTACTGACGGGCAACTTCCCACGCCCCGGCGCCCACCCCGCGCTGCTCCAGCACGCCCAGGTGCAGACGTTCTTCCACGAGTTCGGCCACCTGCTGCACCACGTCCTCGGCGGCCGGGCGCGCTGGGCGGGCCTGTCCGGCTCGCGCACGGAGCGCGACTTCGTGGAGGCCCCCGCCCAGGTGCTGGAGGAGTGGGCCTGGCGCCCGGAGTCACTCCAGGTGTTCGCCCGGCACGTCGTCACCGGCGAGCCGCTGCCCACGGAGACCATCCTCCGGATGCGGCGCGCGAACGCCTTCGGCAAGGGCCTGTGGCTGCGCCAGCAGCTCTTCTACGCGGCCGTCAGCCTCCAGCTCCACGCGAGCGACCCCGCCGGCGTGGACACCACCGCGCGGGTGAACGCGCTCCAGGAGCGCTACATGCCCTTCCCCGCACTGGACGACACCTACGCCCATCTCTCCTTCGTCCAGCTCGACGGCTACTACTCCTCCGCGTACTACGCCTACCTCTGGTCGCTCGTCATCGCGCGTGACTTGCTCACGCCGTTCCTGGAGCACGGGCTGATGGACCCCTCCACCGCCCGGCGCTACCGGGACACCGTGCTGGGTCCGGGCGGCTCCCGTGACGCGGCGGACCTGGTCCGGTCATTCCTGGGCAGGGACTACGGCTTCGAGGCGTATACCCGTTGGCTGGACGACGCCTGACGCTGCTCGTCAGGGCCTGTAAAAACCAAGGGCCCCGCAATGTGAATCGCGAGGCCCCTTGTGTTGTGAATCCGTCAACCCGTTGACACTCCGCTCACGCGGAGTCAGCGCTCAGTGCACCGCGGGTGCGGACACCGGCTGCTCGGGCTGCAGGGTGATGCCCTGGGAGCCCACATCGAAGCGGACCTGCACGGGGACGCCCTGATAGCGATACTGGGCCAGGGAGTCCGCCGCCTCGTCGAGCTGGCGCTGATAGCGCTCCTCCAGCTCCACGGCGATCAGCAGCATCGTCTCGCCCGCGTCCTCGACGCCCGGGCGGTACACCTGGCACCGCTGGAACCGCGCCCAGCGACCGTTCTCCATCTTCACCAGCTCGCCGTCGTAAGCCATGCGCAGCTCCTCTGCCGTAAATCCAACGGAACCCAATGTAGGGCCGGATTAACTCCGTGTCATCCCCCCACTTGAAAATTCGTCAAAACCCTGAAAGTCCAATGACTTACGGGCACAGATGGCAGGCATCCAGGCGAGGGAACCGGGGCAACTGCTCAAAAATGTAAATTGAGCGGGCCGTCAACGTGGTTAAGGCCCTCCTCGCGGGGCGGTGGCACGGGAGCAGTGCGTCACCTATGCTTGAGGGGAGATGAAGCTGCCCGGGCTGTTCCGCAAAGAGCGCACCACCATCCAGGCCGCCGACGCCCAGGACCATGCCGAGCGGCTCCTCGCGGAGTCGTTGCGCATGCTGGGCCAGGTCTGCTCCAAGGTCGCGGACGCCATCGAGGCGCAGCGGCTGTCCCGCCAGGGGTACTCGCACAACACCTACCTGCGACGGACCGACGGCGACGAGGACGACCGCGTCAAGAAGGCGTAGACGGGTGGCTCGCATGGCCACCGACTCCGACGCTGACGTGCCCGCGCCCTGTCTGGCCTCCGCGCCCACGTGGCGGGACGCCGGCATCCGCATGCCCATGCCCGCCCTCCAGGACGCGGAGGGGCCTCGCCTGCCCGAAGGACTGCCTCCCGTGGTGGACGCGCACGTCCACCTCTTCCCGGACCGGGTGTTCGACGCGGTGTGGCGCTGGTTCGACCAGCACGGCTGGCCCATCCGCTACAAGCTGCACACGCGGCAGGTCGTCTCCTTCCTCCTGTCGCGGGGTGTCCACCGGGTGGTGGCGCTGCACTACGCCCACCGGCCAGGCATGGCCCGCGCGCTCAACGCCTACGTGGCGGAGGTGGCCCGGGAAGAGCCTCGGGTGCTGGGGCTCGCCACCGTGCTCCCGGGCGAACCCGACGCCACGGCCGTGCTGGAAGAGGCCTTCGACGCGGGCCTGCGCGGGGTGAAGATTCACTGCCACGTCCAGGCCTTCTCCCCTGACGCGCCGCACCTTCACGAGGTGTATGCCGCGTGCGCGAAGGCAGGCCGTCCGCTCGTCATGCACGCGGGACGGGAGCCCTCCAGCCCCCACTACCCCCGCGACACCTACGCGCTCTGCGCCGCGGAGCGGGTGGAGCGGGTGCTGAAGGACCACCCCACGCTGAAGCTGTGCGTGCCCCACCTGGGCGCGGACGAGTTCGACGCCTACGCGCGGCTGCTCGAGCGGCACGACAACCTCTGGCTGGACACCACCATGGCCCTGGCCGGGTACTTCCCCGTCCCCCTCCCCCGCCGCGCGCTGGAGGTCCGGCCCGAGCGTGTCCTCTACGGCACGGACTTCCCCAACATCCCCTACGCGTGGGACCGCGAGCTGCGGACGCTGCTGGGGATGAAGTGGGATGACGCGGTGCTCGCGGGCCTCCTGGGGCAGAATGCACTCCAGCTCTACGGCGCGTGAGCCCCGTGGGCATCCGGCCCCGGATGCAAGCCTCGTCCTCACGGGCCGTTCGCTGTTGAAAAGCATCGGGGCCCCTTCCGGAATGGAAGAGGAGTTCCCATCATCCTGCCCATAGAATTTCGCGGCGCGACACCCAGCCGCAGCTTCCGAGGCCCTGCCATGTCCCACATCCTGGTCGTCGACGACGACGCGAGCCACCGCACGCTCATCTGCGATGCCCTCGAGGAAATGGGCTATCCCACGGTGCAGGCGGCCAACGGCCGCGAGGCGCTGGACCTGCTGGAGGGCGCCATGCCCTCCGCCGTGCTGCTCGACCTGCGGATGCCGGTCATGAGCGGCTGGGGATTGCTCGACGCGCTCAAGAAGATGCCCCGTGCGCGCGGTCTGCCCATCATCATCATCTCCGGCTACGGCTTCGAATGGGAGGCCGAGCTCGTGGGCGCCGCGGGCTACATCTCCAAGCCCGTGGACCTGGACAAGGTGCGGATGACGGTGCAGCAGATCGCAGGACCGCCGGAGATGTCGCTCGTCCACTGAGTCGGCACCGTAGGAGCCGACGGGCATCCCCCTGTTGACGGGTGGGGATTGTCCCCCGGTGCCGGGCTCGGGTGAGATGGAGGGCATTCCATGACGCCCTCTCCCACTGATGACCTGGCGGTCGACGCCCGCGGCCTGCAGAAGCGCTTTGGCGGCTTCAGCGCGCTCAACGGCCTGGACCTGCAGATTCCCCGCGGCGCCTTCTACGCGTACCTGGGCCCCAACGGGGCCGGGAAGTCCACCAGCATCGCCCTGCTGACGGGGGTGTACGGCCCCGACGCGGGCACCATCCGCATGCTCGGGGTGGACGCGGTGGCCAGGCCCATGGAAGTGAAGCGCCGCGTCGGCGTGGTGCCGGAGGAGCTGAGCCTCTTCGAGCGGCTCACCGGCCGGCAGTACCTCACCTTCTGCGCGCGTATGTACGGGCTGGACGGCGACGAGGCCGCGGCGCGGGCCACGGAGCTGCTGGAGCTGACGGAGCTCACCTACAAGGCGGGCGCGCTGGTGGCGGAGTACTCCAAGGGCATGCGCCGGAGGCTCGCCATCGCCGCGGCGCTGATCCACGCGCCGGAGCTGGTGCTGTTGGACGAGCCCTTCGAGGGCATCGACGTGCTGGCCGCCGGCGTCATCCGCGAGCTGCTGCGCGAGCTGAGCCGCCGCGGGGTGACGCTGCTGCTCACCACGCACGTGCTGGAGATCGCCGAGCGGCTGGCCACGCACGCGGGCATCATCCGCGGCGGCCGGATGCTGGACCAGGGCCCGGTGGGCTCGCTGCTGTCGCGCTACGAGTGCCCCTCGCTGGAGGCGGTGTTCGAGAAGCTCATCTCCGTGCCGGCCTCGCGCAACGCGCGCCTGTCCTTCTACGGCGAGGCGCCCGAGTCCGTGACGCCGCTGCGCCAGGAGACCGCATGAGCCGCCCCGCCGTGCCCGGCTTCTTCCGGCACCTGTGGCTGCTGTGGGGGCTGCGCTTCGACATCGGGTTGAATCAGGGCCCCGGACGCAGCCGGCTGCTCGCGGTGGCCGCCTTCGCCGCGTCGAGCGCGCCGGGCCTCTTCCTGGGCCTGACGTTCTTCACGCTGATGCGGCTGCGGCCCGTCGCGCAGAGCGACGTGTGGCCCTTCTTCATCCTCAACCTGCTGTGCTTCGTCACCTTCTCGGTGTGGGTGACGTGGCCGCTGCTCTCCGCGGGCGTGGATGACCACTCCGAGCTGAGCCGCTACGCGGCCTTCCCCATCTCCCCCTTCCGGCTGCTCATCGCGTCGACGGTGGCCAGCCTCTTCGAGCCGCGCGCGCTCGTCTTCTACGCGCCGCTCACCGGGGCCGCGCTGGGCTTCGCGTCCGTTCGCGTGCTGTACATGCCGTGGCTGGCGGTGGTGCTCTACGTCCTCTTCGCGCTTCTGTGCGCGGCCTGGAGCCGGGTGGCGCTGTACGCCGTCATCAACGTGCTGCGGGCGAAGCACAGCGCCGAAATCATGGGCGGCGGACTGGGGCTCTTCCTCCTGGGCGCGTCGTTCATTCCGCCCATCGACACCTCGTGGCTGACGGCGGTGGGCGAGGCAGGCGTGGACGCGCTGGACATGTCCCTCATCATCAACGCCGCGGTGGCGCTGGGCCGCGTGCCCCCGGGGCTCTTCGGAGACGCGCTGGCGCAGCTCGCCTGGCACCGGCCCCGGGTGGCCATGCTGGAGGCGGCGGCGCTGCTCTTCTTCGCGGGCGTGGGCATGGCGGTGGCCTACGCGCTGCTGATGCGCTTCCACCGGCAGGCGGGCCGCGCGGGGGGCTCGGGCAAGGACTCGGGTGACAGCAACCCGTTCGCCACCACGCGGACGCGCTACACCACGCTGGTGACGCGCGAGGCCCTGGACCTGTGGCGCAACCCGCGCGCGCGGCTGCTGGCGTCGGTGCCCTTCATCCTGGCCATCCTGCTGAAGCTGCTGTCCGGAAGGGATTTGTTCGTGTTCCTCCTGGGCGGCTCGGCGGATGCGTGGCTGATGGGCGGCCTGTGCATCTACGGCGCGGTGGTGATTGCGTCCACGTTCTCCCAGAACACCTTCGCGTATGACGGACAGGGCTTCGCGGCCTTCCTGGCGGCGCCCCTGGACCTGGCGGAGGTGCTGCGCGCGAAGAACCAGGTGCAGGGCGCGGCGGCGCTCGGGATGGCGGCGCTGGTGGCGATCTTCTACCGGGTGTACTTCGGCTTCGGCACCGGGCTGGATTTGCTGTGCGCCATGGCGGCCGTGGCGGCCGTGGTGCCCATGCTGCTGGCCGCGGGCAACTTCCTGTCGCTGTACTTCCCGGTGAAGTTCCACGCGAGCCTCAAGCGGCGGGACAAGGTGCCGCTGACGGCCTCCATGCTGGGCATCCTCGCGGCCAGCGCGGGCTGCATGCCCTTCGGCTGGGCGCTCAGGCTCGCGGGCAAGGAGGGCCCCACCTGGCACACCGCGGCGATGATTCTCCTGGCCGCCGCGCTGAACGTGGCGCTGTATCGCGGCGTGCTCCCCCTGGCGCTGCGGCTGCTGGAGCGGCGGCGGGAGGTGGTGCTCCAGGCGGTGACGCGGGAGTAGCCCGCGGACGCCTCCCAGCGCGTCCGCGGCCTCCTCTTCCCCACGTCCATCACACTCAGTAGGCGATGCCGTGCCGGGCGGCCTGCGCCTTCACGCCCTTCATCACGTTGGCGTCGAAGGCGTCCTCCTTCTCCGGGGCGTTCTTCGTCAGCCACGCCTCGCGCTCCGCGGCCAGCGCCTCCGCCTTCTTCTCCAGCGACTTCTTCTCCTCGGAGAGCGCCTTCACCTTCGCCACCTGCGCCTCCTTGGACATGCCCTTGAGCTCGGCGGGGAGCTCGTCCGCCTTCACGCTCGCCAGCGCGGACGGCGCCTCCACCAGGTCCACCGCGCCGCCCACCGCCTTGGGCGCGCTGCTCGCGGGGGCTCCCGCGGCCCCACGGCCGCGCGTCTTCTTCATGTAGCTGATGCGCTCGGCCGCCGCCTCCGGCGCCAGCGCCCCCATGGAAGCGGCGCGCGCCATGTTCTCCGCCTGGACCTCCCTGCGGCCCGTGTAGAGCGTCTTGGTGGACAGCTCCGCGTTCACCTTCGCCAGCTCCGCGTCGTACGGCGTAGCGACGGCGACCATGCCACCGCCCTGGTCAATGGAGTCGAAGGTGCCGTCCGTCAGCTTCGCCACGAACCGCCACGACACCTCCGTCCCGGCATCCCCGCCGCACCGCACGGTGTTCACGACGATGTGCTTCTCCCGGGCCTTCTTCGCCCAGTGCTTGAAGTCCCAGTCGTCGTTGCGCTGCGCGGGGGGCGCGTCCCCCACCAGGAAGATGGCCTTCATCACCTCGCGGTTCTGGCTCCAGGACAGCTTGGACACGGCCTCGCCCAGGCCGCGCCCCACGTGCTCGGGCGTATCCCCGCCGCCCCCCGCCTCGAACTTGCGCAGGTTGGCGAAGACCGTGTCCAGGTCGTCGCTCAGGTCGAAGCGCTTCGTCACGTAGTCGTCGCCCACGTCGCGGTAGGCCACCAGCCCCACCTTCAGGTGCGGCGTCGGGCGGCCCTGCGCGATGCGCGAGGCGATGGAGTAGATCTTCCGCTTCGCCCCCTCCAAGAGCCCGCTCATCGAGCCCGTCGTATCCAGCACGAACACCACCTCAATCTCCGGCCGGGCGGCGGCGGGGACCTGCTGCTGGGAAGGCGCCGGCTGCGCGGGCTGCTGGTTCGGCGCGGGCTTCGCCTGAGCGGCCGGCGTCGCCGTCTTCGTGGGCGTGGGCTTCTCCACGGGCTTGAAAATCGGGCTCTCCTTGGCCAGGGCCAGGGCAGCGGACAGAGCGGTGACGAGCGCGGCCGACAGCGCGGCGCGCGACAGGGACTTGCGGTCCATGGCGTTCTCCAAGGGAATGGGACGGCGACAGCGAGGTTGGAAACGAACGAGCTTGCCCCCGGGTCTACGCCCCCGGTCGATTTCTCACACGCGCCGCCGGCGGCCTCGCCGAGCCCGCCTGCTCTGGAGCGGCTTGCCCGGGTGCCCCGGTGGGCGGATGCTGGCACGCACCAGGAGACTCAAGAACATGACCCCCTCCATCCGCCGACCCCTCATCGGGAGCCTGTTCCTCGTCGGCAGCGCGCTCGCGTTGTCCTGCGGCGGCACCGGGCCCTTCTTCCGCATGGCCTTTGACATCCCCGACACCCTCACCGCCATTCCGGGTGACAGCTTCCCGGTGGACATCACCGTGCGGCGCGAGGGCGACGACCAGAGCGCGTTCCGCATCAACCTCCAGAATGCGCCCGAGGGCGTGACGCTCGCGCCGGAAATCGTCCTGCCCGACGGCGAAGCCAGCGTCACCACGACCGCCACCTACGCGGTGGCGCAGGACACGCAGGCGCAGGGAATGGTGCGCGCCTTGCTGGTGGCCACCAACGCCACGGAGACGTTCGCGACCAGCGCCAACATCTTCCTCGTCATCCTCCCGCCGCCCGTGGCCCAGCCGGACTTCTCCGTCACCATCGAGCCGCGCCAGCTGGACCTCTTCGCCGGCCAGAACGAGAAGGTGCGCATCACCGTGACGCGGGCGGAGGGCTTCACCGGCCCCGTCACCGTCGCGCTGGAGTCGCCCACCCGCCGCATCAACATGCCCACGGTCACCATCCCCGCGGACCAGACGTTCGTGGAGCCCTACATCAACACCGACCGCGGCATGACCCGCGTGCCCGTCGCCGCCTCCATCATCGCCACCAGCGAGGACGGGCGGCAGGCCAGCACGGGCACCACCGTCAACGTGCGCTAGGCACCGCCACCCCTCGGTTCGAAAGCCCACCCGCTCAACCTGCCCTCCCTGTCAGACGGACGGCGGGCCCCCGTCCGGCGCCGGGGCCCGCACGCACGACAGCGGTGCACGAAGAGGCCAGGGAGGGTTACCTTGAAGACAGCCATGAGCATCTCACCCACCCGCCGGCAGGCCGCGCTGGACGCCCTCGAGCTGGACGACGAGTCCCTCCTGAAGGCGTGCGAGGTGGACTACTTCATCGCCTCGGGCCCGGGGGGCCAGCACCGCAACACCACCGCCAGCGGCGTGCGCCTCACGCATGCCCCCACCGAGCTGTCCGTCAGCGCCACCGAGCGCCGCAGCCAGGTGCAGAACAAGGGCGTGGCGCTGGAGCGCCTGCGCGAGGGCCTCAAGGTCCTCACCTTCGTGCCCAAGGTGCGGCGGGCCACCAAGCCCACCGCCGGCTCCAAGCGGCGGCGCCTGGAGGGCAAGAAGCGCACCTCCGAAAAGAAAGCCCTGAGAAACAGCAAATCCGGCTGGTGACCCGGGTCTATTCAGACTCCAGTCACCCTGTCGTCGGACAGTCTGGGTGCGCCTAAAGTTTGCGGGCTCGCAGACGTTGCAAGGTCGTCTGCTGCTCGGAAGGACCTCCTCCCGGGAATTTGCCGTGGAGTGTCGGGGGCTTGGCTCACCAGGCAGGGAGGCACACGGTGTGCAGATACACCCCGCGTGTCTCCACTGCCCCAGCCCCCAGGGGTCATTGTGCCCGCAGGACATTCCCCCATGCCCTTGCTCCCGGTTTTTTCGACACGTTCCCAGAAGTACCGTTCCCGCGCGCCCCGCTGGAAGCTGTGGGCGCCCCTGGCGCTGACGCTGGCCGCCTCCGCCGCGTGGGCCCAGGACGCCGCCTCCGCCGCCGCCCCCGAGCCGGACTACGCCGTCGAGGCGAAGAACGCGCAGCCCTCCGGCCTGGTGATGCAGGTGGCGCCCCATCATCAGACGCAGCTCATCGTGGAGAACGCCGAGCGCGTGAGAGTCCAGGCCTCCGCGGTGGTCGAGGCGTCGCTCGGTGAGCCGAACCAAATCATGGTCCAGGGGCTGAGCCTGGGCGTGTCCGAGGTGCTCGTGTGGCGCCAGGGCGTCAAGCAGCCCCTGAGCGTGCGCGTGGAGGTCGCGAAGTGAGCCGGCGCGACGCACGCGGCATGACGCTGCTGGAGGTCAGCATCGTCCTCGCCATCATCGCGGTGCTGGCCGCGCTGGCCTACGCGGGCTACGCGCAGCTCAGCGCGCGGACGAGCCCGCAGAACGCGGCCGCCGACCTGTCCGGCGCGCTCGCCGAGGCCCGGGCCCGCGCCGTGGACCGCCAGGCCGACGTGTGGCTCATCATCTACCCGGACATCAATCCGGAGGGCCAGGCCGGCGCCGGCAACGGAGCCTGGTTCCTGGTGGAGGACCGCCTGCGCGACTTCGGAGACGCCGCGGCCCCCGCCGGGCAGCTGAGCTTCGGCACCTTCTCACCGCCGCTGGACATCCAGCCCACCGCGGCGCAGGGCCGGCTGATGGACGCCATGTACCTGGACCGCTACTCGCAGCGCACCGTGCGCTTCGGCGCCAGCGGCAACCTGGCGTGGACCGGCATCTTCGAGGGCCTGGCCGCCACGGACTGCAGCTTCTGCAGCGGCGCGCCGCGGCGTGGCGCCATCGTCTTCCGCGGTGACGGCTCCGCGCGCTTCGTGGACGGCGCGGGCCAGCCCGTCATCCCCGCTGGCAACAACACCGTGAACCGGGCCGCGTCGCTGGCACTTCTCTCCACCGACGGGCAGCGCGAATACCTCTTCGCCGTCTCCGCGCCCGTCGGCTTCGTCGACATGAGGGTCAACCGATGAGGCGCCTGAATCCCGCATCCCGCCGTGCCCACGCGCGCGGCGCCACGCTCATCGAAGGCCTGGTGGCCGCCGCCATCCTCGCCATGGGCATCAGCGGCGTCTTCGGCGGGCTCATCTTCGCCAGCCAGCAGAACGCCGCCGCCAACCGCCTGTCGCAGGCCAGCGCCATCGCCTCGCAGGTGCGCTCCGGCATCCAGCTCCAGGGCCGCTCCCGCCTCTTCGCCGACACCGGGCCGCTGTCCAGCGCGCGCTGCGCCGGCGCCGCGGAGACGCTGGAGCTGGCCGGCGGCCTCTCCACCCTGCCCGACGCCTGCGTCGTGGACCTGGACGCCTTCGAGACGGGGACCGGTGACCCGCTGCTCCGCGTGGTGCCGGGCTACTCGCCGGAGGAGAGCGAGTACTACCGCCGCGTCCTCGTCTGGACGCCGGCGCAGGCCATCGACTCGGTCGCGGTGGTGGTGTCCTTCCGCAGCGCCGGCCAGCGCCGCTACGTCAAGCAGTTCGTCGCGCTCTACAACCCGGCGGAGAACGGCGCGGGGGTGGAGCTGTGAGCACGCCCAGGACGCACGCGCGACGCGGCTTCACGCTCATCGAGTTGCTGGTGGGCATCACCGTCTCCTCGGTGGTGCTGCTGGCGGTGGCGGGGACCATCATCGCCGTCAACAACATCTTCCAGAACAACACCGTCTCCAAGACGGCCGTCGAAGGCAGCCGCGTGGGCACCGACTACCTCAACCGCACGCTGCGCTACGCGGGCTACGGGCTGGACCCGGCCATCGCCTTCGACTTCGACACGGCGGGCCTGCCGGGGGCGCGCAAGGACAACTACACCGAGGAAGTGGAGGACTGGGGCACCTTCGTCACCGACGACCTGGCCTTCCGCTACCGCGACCCGATGTTCCTGCGCCACGGCCAGCTCGACGGCACCGGGACGCCGCCCTTCCAGTTGACGCTGGACTCCGCCGCGACCTTCGGCCAGCCCCTGCGCCAGGGCCAGGCGGTGCTGGTGGCCTGCCCGGGTGGCCAGGACTACTTCCTGGGACGCCTGACGGCGGACGTGCCCGCGGACGGCACCACCGCCACGCTGGACACCGCGCTCGCCGCGGGCCTCCCGGGCGACGTGCCCAAGGCCTGCATGTCGGACGCCGGCCGCGTGCCCTTCGTCATGCTGGTGCATGAGAAGCGGCTGCGCGTGGAGGCGCACGGTGGGCGCCCGTACCTGGTGGTGAAGCACGGCTGGGCGGACACCGCCGACTTCGACCCCATCGCCGCGGACGTGGAGTCCTTCCAGGTCAGCTACCAGATGAACCGGCCGCCCGCGAACTCCGCGTGCTGCGCCGGCCTGCCCGCGCCCGACGGCGCCGTGGGCAGCGGCATGGCCTGGGTGCTGGGTGACGAGGACTCCGTCGTGCTGCCCAAGTACGACGCCGACGCTCCGGCGCCCACGTACAGCACGCCCTACGACGCGCCCCTCCGCTACAACATGAACCCGGCCAACATCCGCTCGGTGGGCGTGGGCCTCACGGTGCGCTCGGTGCGCCAGCTGCCCTCCGGCCAGAAGAACCAGGCCCGCAAGCTCTTCAACGCGGAGCCGGTGAACCCCGAGGACACGTTCTTCCGCACCACCGTGGAGACGTCCGTCCGCATTCCCAACATGACGTCCCGCGCGTTCTTCATCCCCGAGCTGCGCGCCGCTGGCGTCGCCGGTGACCTCAAGAACGTCTGGGGAGGCTAGCCACCATGACTCACTTCGCCTCACGCCGGGGCAGCGCCCTGGCCATCACCCTGATTGCCCTGACGGTGCTGCTGCTGCTCGTGGTGGGCGCCATCACCTTCACCGGCCGCAACCAGTCCGCCGCCGTGGCCAAGACGCGCAGCGACCGCGTGGAGGCCTGCGCGGAGACGGCGCGGCGCTACCTGCTGTCGCGGCTGAAGGTGTTCGGCACCGGCGCGGTCCCCGTCACCAACATCAGCCTGGAGCAGGTGCTGCAAGACGACCAGGTCGTCGCCGACAGCAGCGTCATGCGCACCGCCCACCTGGGCGACACCGCGTCGGCCCCCACGGCGGCGGTGCTCGCCTCGTCCTCGTTCAGCAGCGGCAAGGACCAGGTGAGCGACGCGGCCAACACCCTTCGAGAAGGCACGGCCGGCGGCAGCTACTACCGCGTGGTCGTCATGTGTGACGAACCCGGAGGCCGGCAGGCCGAGACCGAGTTCGTCTTCCGCTTCGGCATCTGACCCCTTCGACACCGCCCATCCCCGAG
>NZ_JAAIYB010000196.1 GCF_010894475.1 Myxococcus vastator | reverse complement strand
CTGTATGGGGTGCGCGGCGTTCGCATTTCCGGTCCCCGTATCGGGGCCGGACTCATGGGTGGGAGGGCTTCCCCGTCTGGTAGCCCGCTCGCACCACCCACTCGAAAGGCAGTTGTCGTTCGATGAAGAAGATCACAGGTCAGGTCAAGCTGCAGATTCCCGCCGGCAAGGCGAACCCCGCTCCGCCGATCGGCCCCGCGCTCGGTCAGCAGGGCGTGAACATCATGGAGTTCTGCAAGCAGTTCAACGCGAAGACCCAGGCGGAGGCCAAGGAAGCGCTCATCATCCCGGTGGTCATCACCGTGTATGCGGACCGCTCCTTCACCTTCATCCTGAAGACCCCTCCCGCCGCCGTCCTCATCAAGAAGGCCGCGGGTCTCCACACGGAGAAGAAGAAGGGTTCGGGCGCGAAGAAGCCGGGCAAGGAGAAGGTCGGGCAGATCACCCGCGCTCAGCTCGAGGATATCGCGAAGAAGAAGATCCAGGACACCACCGCCGCGTCGCTCGAGGCCTGCATGAACACCATTGCCGGCACCGCACGCTCCATGGGCATCGACGTCGTCGGCTAGGCCGCCGCGCACCCACTCACGACAAGGATTTCTGTCATGGCTAAGACTGGGAAGAAGTTCCGTGCGGCCACCGCTCTGGTTGACCGCGATAAGCGCTACGCCATCGGCGAGGGCTTTCAGCTCCTGAAGAAGACGGTGGAGGCTCGCGCCACCAAGTACGACCAGACGGTCGACGTCTCCATCAACCTGGGCGTGGACCCGAAGCACGCGGACCAGATGGTCCGTGGCGCCGTGGTGCTCCCGCACGGCACCGGCGCCACCGTGCGCGTGGCCGTGTTCGCCAAGGGTGAGAAGGCCACCGACGCGGCCAACGCCGGCGCGGACGTGGTCGGCGCCGAGGACCTCCAGAAGCGCATCGAGGAAGGCTTCCTCGACTTCGACACCGTCATCGCCACCCCGGACATGATGGGTGTCGTCGGCCGCCTCGGTAAGGTGCTCGGTCCCCGCGGCCTGATGCCGAACCCGAAGGTCGGCACGGTGACCATGGATGTCGCGAAGGCCATTCGTGACGCCAAGGGCGGTAAGGTCGACTTCCGCGCCGAGAAGGCCGGTATCGTCCACGCGAAGCTGGGCAAGTGCTCCTTCGAAGTGGAGAAGCTCGAGGCCAACTTCAACGCGCTGGTGGACCTGGTGATGAAGCTGAAGCCGGCCGCCGCGAAGGGCGTGTACCTCCAGGGTATCGCCATCTCGTCCTCCATGGGGCCGGGCATCAAGCTCGACACCACGGAGGTCAAGGCGCGCCACGGCTAATCGCCGCCTGGCCGCCTGGACAAGGGGGCGTAGCCCTGGCTTTGAGTCGGGGCTGTCACCTGTCTGACGTCACAGGTTCGAAAGTTCTGGATCTTTGCTGAAGCCGGGGGTATAGGCCCCCGGCTTTTGCAATTGGGACGCCACGTCGTGAGGCGCGGCGCCCCGACACCTGGTTCATGACAGCAGGGACCTGGGTGGAGAGGATGCATGTTCCGTTGGCAGCCGGGCAACCGGTCGGACGGCATCTTCGACCCCGGGTTCAAACGACCGCAAGGTCAGCCCTGCCGAGACTGGAGGTGCGGTGTGGTGCCTCTCGGAGGCTCCTCTCGCTCTGCCACTTTGGCCCAGGCATCACGCCCGTCCTGAAAAGGCGGGCCCAGTAAGGAGGTGAGTCAAAGTGCTGAAGAGCGAGAAGGAAGAGATGATCAAGGAGCTCCACGAGAAGTTCTCGAGGACGACCTCCGCCGTCGTTGCTGAGTTCACCAAGGTGGACGTGGAGACGGTGACCAAGCTCCGCAAGAAGTTCCGCGAGGGCAATGTCGAGTACAAGGTCATCAAGAACACGCTGGCGCGCCGTGCCGCGCAGGGCACGTCCGTGTCGGTCATCGCTGATGACTTCACGGGCCCCGTGGCCCTGTGCATCAGCTACGGCGACGTGGTGGCTCCCGCGAAGATCCTGGTCGAGTTCACGAAGGACCTCGAGGACAAGATCAAGATCCGCACTGCCGTCGTCGAAGGCCGCAAGGTCGACGTTGCCGGCGTGAAGGCCCTGGCGAAGCTGCCGGGTCTGCCCGAGCTTCGCGCGCAGCTGCTGGGCGTCATCAGCCAGCCCGCGAGCAAGCTGGTTCGGACCATCGCGGCTCCGGGTTCGCAGCTCGCCCGAGTCGTCCAGGCCCACGCGGACAAGGCGCAGGGGTAGTTTCCCTCATCTGTTCGAGAAGTTTTTCTACCGCAACCTCTCCGGCCGAAACTCTCCAAAGGGGAGTTGGCCGTTAGTCGAAACCAGAAGGACACATTTCAATGGCTGACCTGAACACGATTGTTGACCAGCTCTCGTCCCTGACCGTCCTCGAGGCGGCCGAGCTCGTGAAGCAGCTCGAGAGCAAGTGGGGCGTCTCCGCCGCCGCCGTGGCCGTTGCCGCGGGCCCGGCCGCCGCCGCCGCTCCTGTCGAGGAGCAGACGGAGTTCACGGTGGTGCTGGCCAACGCCGGCGCCAACAAGATCAACGTCATCAAGGAGATCCGCGCGATCACCGGCCTGGGCCTGAAGGAGGCCAAGGACCTGGTCGAGGGCGCTCCGAAGAACGTCAAGGAAGGCGTCAACAAGGACGACGCCAAGAAGATCAAGGACCAGCTCACCGCGGCTGGCGCCACCGTCGAAGTCAAGTAATTTCTACAGGGGTTGCCCGGTTTTCCGGGAAATTTCGGGCAGCCTCCTGACCGGATGTGCAGGCCGGCGCTCCCTGAGTGGGGGCGCCGGCTTTGCCCATTTGACCGTTGCAAATTTCCCGGCGCCGCCGCGCGTTACTGAAGTTTGCCCGCCCGAGCAGTAGTCCCCGGAGCCAGAATGCCGACGCAGATCCAGAACAATTTCCGCGTGCGGAAGACCTTCGCGAAGATCGCGAAGATCATCGACATTCCCAATCTTATCAACATCCAGAAGCAGTCCTACGAGAAGTTCCTCCAGGCGGACATTGCCGCCGACAAGCGCGAGGACCTCGGTCTTCAGGGCGTCTTCAAGTCGGTGTTCCCCATCCGCGACTTCAACGAGACCTCCTCGCTGGAGTTCGTGAGCTACCACCTGGAGCGCCCGAAGTACGACGTGGATGAGTGCCACCAGCGTGGCATGACGTATTCGGCGCCCATCAAGGTCGTCGTGCGCCTGGTCGTGTGGGACAAGGACGAGGAGACCGGCGCCCAGTCCATCCGTGACGTGAAGGAGCAGGAGGTCTATTTCGGCGAAATCCCGCTGATGACCCAGAACGGTACCTTCATCATCAACGGTACCGAGCGCGTCGTCGTCAGCCAGCTGCATCGCAGCCCGGGCGCCTTCTTCGACCATGACAAGGGCAAGAGCCACTCGTCTGGCAAGCTGCTCTACAACGCCCGCATCATTCCCTACCGCGGTTCGTGGATCGACTTCGAGTTCGACCACAAGGACCTGCTGTACGTGCGCATCGACCGCCGCCGCAAGCTGCCGGCCACGGTGCTCATCCGCGCGCTCGGCGCCGTCCCGGACACCGCGAAGAAGAACCCGCTGGAGTTCAAGGGCTCCACCGAGGAGATCCTCAACTACTACTACGCGACGGAGACGATCTACCTCCACAGCGCGGAGGAGTTCGAGAAGAGCGTCGAGCTCGAGCTGCTGCCCGGTCAGCGCGCGACGCGCGACATCAAGACGAAGACGGGCGAGCTGATCGTCAAGAAGAACCGTAAGTTCACCCGCGCCGCCATCAAGAAGCTCGAAGCGGCGAAGATGAAGACGCTCCCGATCGATGCGGACGAGCTCTTCACGAAGGTGTCCGCCTACGACGTCGTCGAAGAGACCAACGGCGTGGTGCTCCTCGAGTGCAACGAGGAGGTCACCCAGGAGAAGGTGGACGAGCTCCTCAAGCACGGCATCAAGGAGTTCAAGGTCCTCTTCATCGACAACCTCAACGTGGGCCCGTACCTGCGTGAGACGTTGATGCTGGACAAGCTCGAGACCCCCGAGCAGTCCATCATGGAGATCTACCGCCGCCTGCGCCCTGGCGATCCGCCGACGCCGGAGACGGCCATCAACCTGTTCACCAACCTGTTCTTCAACCCGGAGCGCTACGACCTCTCCAAGGTCGGCCGCCTCAAGCTGAACTTCAAGTTCGGCCTCGAGGAGCCGCTCGACGGGCAGATCCTCACCAAGCGGGACATCCTCGAGGTGATCCGCTACCTGATCGATCTGAAGAACGGCAAGGGGACCATCGACGACATCGACCACCTGGGCAACCGCCGCGTCCGCGCGGTGGGCGAGCTGCTGGAGAACCAGTACCGCATCGGCCTGGTGCGCATGGAGCGGGCGATCAAGGAGCGCATGAGCCTCCAGGAGATCGAGACGCTCATGCCGCACGACCTCATCAACGCCAAGCCCGTCACGGCGGTCATCAAGGAGTTCTTCGGGTCCAGCCAGCTGTCGCAGTTCATGGACCAGACGAACCCCCTGTCGGAGGTCACCCACAAGCGGCGCCTGTCGGCGCTCGGGCCCGGCGGCCTGACCCGCGAGCGCGCGGGCTTCGAGGTGCGCGACGTGCACCCGACGCACTACGGCCGCATCTGCCCCATCGAGACGCCGGAAGGTCCGAACATCGGCCTCATCGCGTCGCTGTCCACCTACGCGCGCGTCAACGAGTTCGGCTTCGTGGAGACGCCGTACCGCAAGGTCGAGGGCGGCGTGGTGACGACGGACGTGGCCTTCTACTCCGCGCTCGAGGAGGAGAAGCACACCATCGCCCAGGCGAACGCGGAGACGGACAAGAAGGGCAAGTTCGCCAACGCGCTGGTGTCCAGCCGCCGCGGTGGTGAGTTCGTCCAGGCTCGCGCCGAGGACGTGGACCTGATGGACGTGTCCCCGAAGCAGTTGGTGTCGGTGGCCGCGTCGCTCATCCCGTTCCTGGAGAACGACGACGCCAACCGCGCGCTCATGGGCTCCAACATGCAGCGCCAGGCCGTTCCGCTGCTGCGTACCGCGGCGCCGCTGGTGGGCACGGGTATCGAGTCCATTGTCGCCCGCGACTCCGGCGTCACCTGCGTGGCCCGGCGCGACGGCATCGTGGAGAGCGTGGACGCCGGCCGCATCGTGGTGAAGGCGGACGTGCCGGCCTCGCTGAGCGACGTCACGAGCGAGGTCGACATCTACAACCTGCTCAAGTACCAGCGCTCCAACCAGAACACCTGCCTCAACCAGAAGCCCATCATCAGCAAGGGCGACCGGGTGAAGAAGGGTGACGTCATCGCGGACGGCCCGGCCACCGAGACGGGCGAGCTGGCGCTGGGGCAGAACGTCGTCGTCGCGTTCATGCCGTGGCAGGGCTACAACTTCGAGGACTCCATCCTCATCAGCGAGCGCATCCTCAAGGACGACGTCTACACGTCGATCCACATCGAGGAGTTCGAGTGCATCGCGCGCGACACCAAGCTGGGCAAGGAGGAGATCACCCGCGACATCCCGAACGTGGGTGAGGAAGCCCTCAAGGACCTCGACGAGAGCGGCATCATCCGCATCGGCGCCGAGGTGAAGCCCGGCGACGTGCTGGTGGGCAAGATCACCCCGAAGGGCGAGACGCAGCTGTCTCCTGAAGAGAAGCTGCTGCGCGCCATCTTCGGTGAGAAGGCCGGCGACGTGCGTGACAGCTCGCTGCGTGTCCCGCCGGGCGTGGTGGGCACCGTCATCAACGCCAAGGTGTTCAGCCGCAAGGGCGTGGAGAAGGACGAGCGCGCCAAGCAGATCGAGTCCATGGAGGAGGCGAAGCTCCTCAAGGACCAGAACGACGAGATCAAGGTCCTCCAGGACAGCGCGTTCGGCCGCATCCGCGGCCTGGTGCGCACCAAGGAGGTCCAGGGCAAGCTCGTGGACGACAAGGGGAAGATCCTCCTGAAGAAGGGGGACATCCTCGACGACGAGCTGCTGTCCACGGTGCCCTACAAGTACTGGGGTGAGATCTCCGTCGGCGATCCGCTGGACTCGCGCCTGCGCGACATCCTCCGCCACCTGGAGGAGACGAAGGAGGCCGTGAAGCTGGCCTTCGGCGAGAAGATCGCCCGCATCAAGAAGGGCGACGAGCTGCCGCCGGGCGTCATCAAGATGGTGAAGGTGTACGTCGCCATCAAGCGCAAGCTGGCCGTGGGCGACAAGATGGCCGGCCGCCACGGAAACAAGGGCGTCGTGTCCCGCATCCTCCCCGAGGAGGACATGCCGTACCTGGAGGACGGGCGTCCGGTGGACATCGTCCTCAACCCGCTGGGCGTGCCCTCGCGCATGAACATCGGGCAGATCCTCGAAACGCACCTGGGCTGGGCCGCCAAGGGCACCGGCGAAGCGCTGCAGCGCTACGTCGAGTCCAACTGGAGCTCGGACGCCATCAAGGAGCGCCTCAAGGTCATCTACAGCGACCCGGCGTTCGGCGAGTTCCTCGACAAGCTCGACGACGAGGAGATCAAGCAGCTGTGCCGCCGCTCCAAGCGGGGCATCCACGTCGCCACGCCCGTCTTCGACGGCGCGGAGGAGACGGAGATCCACGCCCTGCTGGACGAGGGCCAGCTGCCCCGCACGGGACAGATGGTGCTCTTCGACGGGCGCACCGGTGAGCCGTTCGACCAGAACGTCACCGTGGGCGTCATGTACATGCTGAAGCTGCACCACCTGGTGGACGAGAAGATCCACGCCCGCTCCATCGGGCCCTACTCGCTCGTCACGCAGCAGCCCCTGGGCGGCAAGGCGCAGTTCGGCGGTCAGCGTCTGGGCGAGATGGAAGTCTGGGCGATGGAGGCCTACGGCGCGGCGTACACGCTGCAGGAGTTCCTCACCGTCAAGTCGGACGACGTGGTGGGCCGCACGCGCATGTACGAGGCCATCGTCAAGGGCGACAACGTCCTGGAGAGCGGTCTGCCCGAGTCGTTCAACGTGCTCCTCAAGGAGCTCCAGTCGCTCGCGCTCGACGTGGAGCTGCTGGAGAGCGCCCCACCGGAGCGGCAGCGCAGCTTCGGAGGCGACTTCCTCGGCGGTGGTGACGGCGAGGAGCGCAAGACGGGAACCGAGGCCTGATTGCACGGAGCGCCCGCCTGACCGGCCGCCCGCCGTCCCGAAAGGGGCGGGCGCGGCCGGAACGGGGCGGGGGCCCGAATCAGCTGGCGGCCCCCCTTGGAAGAGGGGGGCGCCCAACGAGATTTCGGAGGCAACGTGAAGGACATTTTCAACTTCTTCGAGAAGCCGAAGGACCCGCTGTCGTTCAACGCCATCCGCATTGCGCTGGCGTCGCCCGACAAGATTCGCCAGTGGTCCCATGGCGAGGTGAAGAAGCCGGAGACCATCAACTACCGCACCTTCAAGCCGGAGCGGGACGGGCTCTTCTGCGCCCGCATCTTCGGGCCGGTGAAGGACTACGAGTGCAACTGCGGCAAGTACAAGCGCATGAAGCACCGCGGCGTGGTGTGCGAGAAGTGCGGTGTGGAGGTCATCCAGTCCAAGGTGCGCCGTGAGCGCCTGGGCCACATCACCCTGGCCACGCCGGTGGCCCACATCTGGTTCCTCAAGTCGCTGCCGAGCCGCATCGGCAACCTGCTCGACATCACGCTGAAGGAGCTGGAGAAGGTCCTCTACTGCGAGAGCTACATCGTCCTCGATCCGAAGGCGACGCCGCTGCAGAAGGGCGAGCTCATCAGCGAGGACAAGATGCACCGGCTCTACCAGGAGCACGGTGAGGACTCCTTCACCACGGGCATGGGCGGCGAGGCCGTCCGGGAGATGCTCAAGTCGCTGAACGTCGAGAAGCTGTCCGAAGAGCTGCGCAAGGACATGCGGGAGACGACCAGCGAGGCGAAGCGGAAGAAGTACGCCAAGCGCCTGAAGGTGGCCGAGGCGTTCCGCGTCTCCGGCAACAAGCCGGAGTGGATGATGCTGGACGTGATTCCGGTGATTCCGCCGGACCTGCGCCCGCTCGTTCCCCTGGATGGTGGCCGCTTCGCGACCTCCGACCTGAACGACCTGTACCGCCGCGTCATCAACCGCAACAACCGGCTGAAGCGCCTCCAGGAGCTGAACGCTCCGGACATCATCATCCGCAACGAGAAGCGGATGCTGCAGGAGGCCGTGGACGCGCTGTTCGACAACGGCCGTCGCGGCAAGACGATCACGGGCCCCAACAAGCGCCCGCTGAAGTCGCTGTCCGACATGCTCAAGGGCAAGCAGGGCCGGTTCCGCCAGAACCTGCTCGGCAAGCGCGTGGACTACTCGGGCCGCTCCGTCATCGTGGTGGGCCCCGAGCTGCGCCTGCACCAGTGCGGCCTGCCGAAGATCATGGCGCTCGAGCTCTTCAAGCCGTTCATCTACAACAAGCTCGAAGAGAAGGGTTACGTCACCACCATCAAGTCCGCGAAGAAGATGGTGGAGAAGGAGCGTCCCGAGGTCTGGGACATCCTCGAGGACGTCATCCGCGAGCACCCGGTGCTCCTCAACCGCGCGCCCACGCTGCACCGTCTGGGCATGCAGGCCTTCGAGCCCGTGCTGATTGAAGGCAAGGCCATCCAGCTGCACCCGCTGGTGTGCGCCGCCTTCAACGCCGACTTCGACGGCGACCAGATGGCCGTGCACGTGCCGCTCTCCATCGAAGCGCAGATGGAGGCCCGCGTGCTGATGATGTCGACGAACAACATCCTCAGCCCCGCGAACGGCAAGCCCATCATCGTCCCGACGCAGGACATGGTGCTCGGCATCTACTACATGACCCGCGCCCGCGAGTTCGCCAACGGCGAGGGCCGCGTGTTCGCCTCGCCGGACGAGGTTCGCGCCGCGTACGACCACGGCGAAGTGCACCTCCAGGCGAAGGTCGTCTGCCGCATCGACGGCAAGCGCAAGGAGACCACCGTCGGCCGCGTCCTCCTGTGGGAGGTCGTCCCGCGCGCGGTGGGCTTCGACGCCATCAACAAGGTGCTCGACAAGAAGTCGCTCGGCGGCCTCATCGACCTCTGCTACCGCCTCACGGGTGAGAAGGAGACGGTGCTGCTCGCGGACCGCGTGCGCAGCTTGGGCTACTACAACGCCACCCGCGCCGGCATCTCCATCGCGCTCAAGGACATGATCATCCCTGCGAAGAAGCAGGAGTTCCTGGACTTCGCGCGCAAGGAAGTGTCGGAGATCGAGAACCAGTACCTCGAGGGCCTCATCACCGACGGCGAGCGCTACAACAAGGTCATCGATATCTGGGCGGAGATCACCGAGAAGGTCGCCCAGGAGATGATGCAGCAGATCTCCCAGGAGGAGACGTCCGGGGACCGCGACGGCAAGCGCGAGACGCGCAAGCAGCCGTCCTTCAACCCCATCTACATCATGGCCGACTCGGGCGCGCGTGGTAGCGCCCAGCAGATCCGTCAGCTGGCGGGTATGCGTGGCCTGATGGCGAAGCCCTCCGGCGAAATCATCGAGACGCCCATCACGGCCAACTTCCGTGAAGGTCTCTCCGTGCTGCAGTACTTCATCTCCACGCACGGCGCCCGCAAGGGTCTGGCGGACACGGCGCTCAAGACGGCCAACTCCGGTTACCTCACCCGCCGCCTCGTGGACGTGGCGCAGGACGCCATCATCAACGAGTACGACTGCGGCACCATGGACGGCCTGTTCATCGGCGCCCTGGTGGAGGGCGGCGAGATCATCGAGCCGCTCGGCGAGCGCATCCTGGGCCGCGTGGCCCTGGATGACATCCTCGACCCCGTCACGGGCGAGGTGCTGGTGCGCGCCAACGAGGAGATCGACGAGGAGCGCGTCCGCCGCATCGAGAACAGCGGCATGGACAAGGTGAAGATCCGCTCGGTGCTCACCTGCCAGGCCAAGCGCGGCATCTGCGTGGAGTGCTACGGCCGTGACCTGGCCCGCGGCCGCAAGGTGTCCGTGGGTGAGGCGGTCGGCGTCATCGCGGCGCAGTCCATCGGTGAGCCGGGTACCCAGCTCACGATGCGCACCTTCCACATCGGTGGTGCGGCGACGCGGCGCGCGGAGCAGTCCAGCCTGGAGAACCGCTACGCGGGTAGCGTGAAGTTCGCGGGCCTCACCACCGTGCAGAAGACGGACGGCACGCTGGTGGCCATGAACCGCAACGGCGAAATCGTCGTCGTGGACGACTCGGGCCGCGAGCGCGAGCGCTACCAGGTCATCTACGGTGCCCGCATCCTCGTGAAGGAAGGCCAGCGCATCGAGCCGGGCGTCCTCATGGCGGAGTGGGACCCGTTCGCGATTCCGCTGCTGACCGAGGTCGGCGGTGTCGTGCGCTACGAGGACATCATCGAAGGCGTGACGATGTCCGAGGCGCTGGACGAGGTGACCGGCCTTTCGCGCAAGACGGTCATCGAGTCCAAGGACCCGGAGGCGCGCCCGCGGGTCACCATCCGCGACGCCAACGGCAACGTGAAGGACCTGCCCAGCTCCCGCAACCCGGCGAGCTACTTCCTGCCGCAGGGCTCCATCATCACCGTCAACGACGGCGATGAAATCCACCCGGGCGAGGTCATCGCCAAGGTGCCGCGCGAGACGACGAAGACCAAGGACATCACGGGCGGTCTGCCCCGCGTGGCCGAGCTCTTCGAGGCGCGCAAGCCGAAGGACGCGGCGGCGATCGCCGAAATCGACGGCGTGGTGTCGTTCGGCAAGGATACCAAGGGCAAGCGCAAGCTCATCATCACCCCCGAGGTGAACGGCGAGCAGCGCACGGACCTGGCCAAGGAGTACCTCATCTCCAAGGGCAAGAACATCAGCGTCCACTCCGGCGACCGCGTGAAGGCCGGCGAGGCGATGATGGACGGCTCGGCCAACCCGCACGACATCCTCAAGGTGCTGGGCGAGAAGGAGCTCGCGCGCTACCTGGTGGACGAAGTGCAGGAGGTCTACCGACTGCAGGGCGTGAAGATCAACGACAAGCACATCGAGACCATCGTCCGGCAGATGCTCCGCCGCGTGCGCGTCACCGATGTGGGCGACACCAACTTCCTGGTCGACGAGCAGGTCGAGAAGTGGGTGTTCGAGGAGGAGAACGAGAAGGTCATGTCGGAAAGCAAGCGTCCCGCCGTCGGCGAGCCGCTGCTGCTCGGCATCACCAAGGCCTCGCTCTCCACCGAGTCCTTCATCTCCGCGTCGTCCTTCCAGGAGACCACCAAGGTGCTCACCGAGGCCGCCATCAACGGCAAGGTGGACTACCTGCGCGGCCTCAAGGAGAACGTCATCATGGGCCGGCTCATCCCCGCCGGCACGGGTCTGCCGAACTACAAGCACCTGGACATCGCGGTGGAGAGCCCCACCGACGAGGTCAACGAGATGGAGGCCGCCCTGGCCGCCACTCACGGCGACACCGGCCCCCTGGGCGAGCCTTCCCGCCCGGTAGGCACTCAGACGACCGGCGCGGCCTAGTCCGCGCGCCAGCCGTCCTCAAAGCGTTCGCTTGAAGACAACCGCCGCTCCCGGAGCTTCCTCCGGGGCGGCGGTTTTCCTTTGTTCATGGCTAATCGCGTTAGGGGCTCGTCGTTGGCTTGACGCTCATGGCGCGCTGCGTTAGCTGTTGGACGTTGCAGTGACGCACCTGGTTACCGCCCGGCGAAAGCCGGGATAGGGGAGGACGGTATGGCCACGATGAAGACCGAGACCGAGGCGACGCAGAACGAAGTTGAGAGCTCCGAGGCCGCCGCGAAGAGCGGACTGGCGCAGAACGTGGAGAGCTTCCTGAAGGCTCAGCTGTCTCAGGCGCAGAAGCGCATCGAGGAGCTGGAAGGCGAAGCGGGCAAGGTGGTGAAGACCTTGGAGTCCCGTGGTCAGGAGGCCGCCAAGGAGGCCCAGACGCTGTGGACGAAGTTCCAGGCGGGTGAGCTGCTGACGGATCCGCGCGTGCAGGAGCTGAGCAAGCGCGCCAACGAGGCCAGCACCGAGCTGGGCCGGCGCGTGGACGCCGCGGGCACCGAGCTGCGCAAGCGCATTGACGGCCTCCAGACGCGCGTCGTCGAGGCCGTGGGCGTGGCCAGCCAGGCGCAGCTGAAGGACCTCAACAAGGAGCTGGCGAAGCTGTCCCGCAAGGTGGATTCGCTGCTGAAGCCGGTGCGCCGGGTGAATGGCGCGAAGCCCGCGGGAAGCCCCGCGTCCTCGCCGCGCGCCTGAAGTTCCGTCAAATCCCGACAGGCAGTGTGGCCTCTCCCTTTCTCGGAGTGCGAAAGGGAAGGGGGAGGCACATCGCCGTCGTTCCCTTCACATCGGGGGTGTGCTTATTTCGGCCGTTCCCCGACCGGTTCGGGCCTGAACGTCCGGCCCGTACACCTCCCGGAGAGACCCCATGGACAACAAGCCCGAGGCCCCCCGAGAGAAGAACCCCGTGACGGAGACGTTCGAGCGTCTCTGGAGCCAGGCCCTGCTGGCGGTGAACACGGCCGAGGAAGAAGCCTCGCGGGCGGTGCATCGCGTGGCCTCGGTGGCGGGTTGGAGCCAGGACGAGGTGAAGCGCCAGGCCCGGGAGTTCAGTGAGCGGCTGGTGGGCCACCGCAGGGATTTGGAGCACAACGTGGAGGAGCGCGTGCGCCAGGCCCTGACGAAGATGAAGCTGCCCCGCCGCGAGGAGCTGGCGGCCTTTGGGACCCGGCTGGACAAGCTCGCCGAGCGCATCCAGGCCCTGGAGCACCGGAAGTGAAAGCCCCCGCCCCCTCGGGCGGGAGGTCCTTCGGTACGCGGCTCTTCGAACGTCTCCACGCCTTCAGCTCGGGTTGTTCCCGGCTCCCGCTGCTCGCGGGCGCGGCGCTCGTCGTGTCCGCGCGACTGGTGCCGCTGCTGGAAGAGCGGCCGGTGCAGCCCGTCGTCCCGGGGGTCGTGGCGGCGGAGGTCATCTCCCCCGACGCGTCGCTCATTGACGCGGTGCTGGCGCGCCGTGCCCCGGACCTGGGCCTGACGCTGCGCCGGCAGCTCATCCAGGCCATCGCCGAGGAGGCCGGGCGGCTCGCGTATGATCCGCTGCTGATCCTGGCCATCATCGACGTGGAGTCGGACTTCACGGAAGACGCCGTGTCCGTGAAGGGCGCGCGTGGGCTGATGCAGATCAAACCCAGCACGCTGCACTTCCTGGCGGAGAAGGAAGGCCTGCGCCTGTCCCGCGAGGAAGTGACGGCGGACACCGCGCTCTGCGTGCGGCTGGGCATCCGTTACCTGCGCTCGCTGCAGGAGCGCTTCGGCGGGGACCTGGACCTGGCCTTGATGGCCTACAACGCCGGCCCCACCCGCATCCGCAACGCCATCAAGCAGGGCGAGCTGGAGCGCTTCCGGCGCTATCCACGGGCGGTCCGCCGGGACTTCCGGCGCTTCCGTGAGGGCCACGGGCTGGGTGGAGACTGGGCCCTGGCGCAGCGCGAGGTGCCTCCCGAGCCCATGCCCTGAAGTGGGCCTGGGTGAATCTCCGGGCAACAGGGACGCTCCAAGGGGGTGCACGCGCGCCTTGTTCCGTCCCGCCGGGTGCGCTAAGCCTTCCAAGTGCCCGGGACTGTTGGAGATTCTCAGGAGTGACCCGCATGAAGAACCCCCTGTTCCCCAGCGCCGCGCTGGCCGCCGCCCTGACCCTGGCCCCGTTCGGGGCTCACGCCGGCTCCGTCTTCCTCAACGGCGTCAAGATTGACGGCGTCACCAACCAGAAGTTCGAGAAGGCCACCGTCCGCATCGACGAGGCCGGCAACGTGCACATCGACGCGCCGGGCTACGCGGCCCGGGTGTCGACGGTGACGCCCGCGGCTCCCCCGGCGTCGGCACCGGCGCCTGGCACCGCTCCCTCTGGGGCGGCCGCCCCCGCCGCGAAGACGCCTCCCGCGGCGCAGCAGGCGCCCGGCGCACCCACGGCCCCCGGGCGCCTCACCCAGCGCTACTGGCTGGTGACGGAGCAGACGGTGCCGGGGATGACGGGGTACGACATCGACGTGTTCATCAACTCCACGTGGCTGCGCAAGCTGCGCGGCAACGAGGACCAGGTGGTGGTGGACATCACCCGCAACCTGCGGCCGGGGGCGAACAAGGTGACGTTCATCGCCCGGAAGGGGAACCCCGGGGACGCGCGCAGCAGTTCGCCTGCCCACGTGTTTCGGGTCATCATTGGCGAGGGGAACGAGGGCGGCGGGAACGTGATGATCGACAACCCCCTCCTCCGCTTCCAGAAGACCGCGGCGGACACGCAGGATGCGACGCAGGAGTTCACCCTCACCACGCGCTGACAGGGGCGGGGCTTCGGGTAACGGAGACAACCGTGTTCAACCTCGACGAGCGCTACCGCGGGCTGCCCGCCACGCGGGAACAAATCCTGGCGCTGCACACCTCCCTCAACACGCCGCACGTGGCCATTCCGGGCAAGCAGGCGGGGCCGGCGCAGGCCTTCGTCGTGGGCCTCCGGGGAGGGCAGGGGACCGCGGCGGTCTTCGTCTACC
>NZ_JAAIYB010000195.1 GCF_010894475.1 Myxococcus vastator | reverse complement strand
GGGTGGCGTGCTCGGGGACCTTCGCGCTCCGGGCAATGGCCTGGGCGCTCAGGCTCGCGGCGGAGCGGGCCGGCTCCGGGGCGGGCCTGGTGGCCTCCCCCGTCTGGGTGAAGACCTCCTTGAGCGCGGCGACGGCGCCCAGCGTGGCGGTGGCCTCGTAGGGGACGAACATCTTGTTGTCGCCCTTGCCCAGTTCCTGGAGGGTCTCCATGTAGCGCAGCGCGAGCACCTCGGGCGTGGCGCGGCCGGTGTGGATGGCCTCGAAGACGAGCCGGGTGGCCTCGGCCTTGCCTTCGGCCTGCAGCATGGTGGCGCGCTTGTGGCCTTCGGCGCGAGCAACCTCGGCGTCGCGTTCGGCCTCGGCGCGGAGGATGCGGGAGATCTTCTCGCCCTCGGCCTGGAGGATGGCGGCGGACTTGTCGCCTTCGGCCTTGGTGACCTCGGCGCGGCGCTCACGCTCGGCGGTCATCTGCTTGGCCATGGCGGCCTTGATGGCCTGGGGCGGCTCGATTTCGCGCAGCTCCACGCGTGTCACCTTGACGCCCCACTTCTCGGTGGCCTCGTCCAGCACGATGCGCAGCTTGGTGTTGACCGTCTCGCGGCTGGTGAGCGTCTGGTCCAGCGTCAGCCCGCCCATGATGTTGCGCAGGTTCGTCATCGTGAGCTGCTCGATGGCGAGCGCGAGGTTCTCTATCTGGTAGAGCGCCTTCGCGGGCTCGACGATCTGGTAGTAGATGACCGAGCCGACCTCCATGTTGACGTTGTCGTGGGTGATGACCTGGACGGTGTCGAAGCCCATGACCTGCTCGCGCAGGTCCACGAGGTTGCTGCGCATGACGCGGTTGCCCGTGCGCATCTCGATGGCGCGGGGCGCGTCCACGAAGGGGATGAGGAAGTTGAGGCCGCTGCTGGCCGTCTTGTAGAACTTGCCCAGCCGCTCCACGACCATGACCTTGGCCTGCGGAACGATGCGAATGCCGGTGGCGGCGATGCCCACCAGGATGACCGCGAAGACGCCGAAAATCGTCACGACTTCCATCCCGTCTACTCCTTCCTCGGAGCCTCCGAGGGAACCGGCAATGACGCCGTCGGTCGGCGCACCCAGAGTTTGAGACCTTCCACCTGCTCCACGGTGACGCGTTCGCCTTCGGGCACCGGGCCCGACAGGGAGCGCGCCGTCCACAGCTCGCCATTGATGCGCACCGTGCCCCCGAACGGGTCGCCCAGGGACTCCACCACCACGGCCTCCTGGCCAAGCATGGCCTCGATACCTGTCTTCAAATGCGTGGCGTCACGCATGAAAACGTTCTTGAAGAGGGTACGGGAGGCCGCGAACAGGGCGACGGAGATGGCGGTGAACAGGTAGAGCTGGCCGTTGAGCCCCAGGCCCAGGGCCGCCGCGACAGAGGTGGCCAGCGCCCCCACGGCGAGCCAGAGGAGCATGAAGCTGGTGAGCTGGAGCTCCAGCGCGCCCAGAAGGAGCGCCGCGATCAGCCAGAGCTGCCACGCGGTGGGAGTGAGGTCCATGGTGAAAGATGTTTGTCAGTCGGGTTGGCGTCCTGTCAAACGGTCGCGAGGGCTTCAGTAAGCGCCGCGCCGCGCTCTCGAAAGTGGACGACCGCGGCGCTCAAGCGCGCGGAGCAGCGCGGGGCGCAACCCATGAAGTCGCTTGCCCGCACCGCGAAGATCCAATCTAGCGCCTGAACGCCTGTTCGGTATCTAGATCCGGGCGTGGACTACGCCGAGCTGGTCTGCCGCTCCAACTTCTCGTTCCTTCGCGGGGCCTCGCATCCGGAAGAGCTGGTGGCCACCGCCGCGAGGCTCGGGCTGCGTGCGCTCGCGCTGACGGACGCGGATGGCCTGTACGGCGTGGTGAAGGCGCACCTGGCGGCGAAGGAGCACGGGGTGCGGCTCATCCTGGGCGCCGAGCTGACGCTGGAGGACGGCCCCCCGGTGGTGGTGTACGCGGCGGATGGGACGGGGTACTCGAACCTGTGCGCCCTGGTGTCCCAGAGTCGGATGACCCACCCCAAGGGGGAGGCCGGGCTGCCCTGGCGCGCGGTGGCGGATCGGTCCGCGGGGCTGCTCGCGCTCCTGCCCGAGCCCGCGCCCTTTGAGCAGGTCGCCTCGCTGGCGGAGGCCTTCCCGGAGCGCTTCCACGTCGGCGTCTGCCGCACGCTGTCGGCGGGAGACACGGAGCGCGAGGCCCGCGCGGAGCGGCTGGCGCTGGAGCTGGGCGTGCCGCTGGTCGCGCACAACGACGTGCACACGCACCACCGCCGGCGGCAGGCCTTGCAGGACGTGCTGGTGTCCATCCGCCACGGGACGTCGGTGGACCAGGCGGGGACGCGGCTGCTGCCCAACGCGGAGCGGACGCTGAAGTCCCCACGGGACATGGCGCGCCTGTTCGCGGACCGGCCAGAGGCCCTGGCGCGCGCGGCGGAGCTGGCCTCGCGCTGCCACGCCTCATTGGATGACTTGCACTACCGCTTCCCGGAAGAGGGCCTGCCCGAAGGCCGCACCGCGGACGCACACCTGCGCGTGCTGACCTGCGAAGGACTGCGGTTCCGCTATCCGGAGGGCGTGCCCCCGGCGGTGGTGAAGCAGATTGAGCACGAGCTGAAGCTCATCGCCGCGTTGGACTTCGCCGGCTACTTCCTGGCGCTGTGGGACATCGTCCGCTTCGCCAGGGCCCGGGGGATTCTCTGCCAGGGGCGGGGGAGCGCGGCGAACTCGGCGGTCTGCTACGCGCTGCAGATCACCGCCATCGACCCGGTGCGGATGGGCCTGTTGTTCGAGCGCTTCCTGAGCATGGAGCGCAAGGAGCCGCCAGACATCGATGTGGACTTCGAGCACGAGCGCCGCGAGGAGGTCCTCCAGTACGTCTACGAGAAGCACGGCCGCCGGCACGCGGGCATGGTGTGCGAGGTCATCTGCTACCGGGGCCGGCTGGCGCTGCGTGAGACGGGCAAGGCGCTGGGGCTGTCGTTGGACCAGGTGGACCGGCTGTCGAAGGTGTCCGCGTCCAACGGCTTCGACGTGACGCCGGACGTGCTGCGCGAGGCGGGCCTGTCCGCGGAGGACGGCCGGGTCCAGAAGACGCTGGCGCTGGCCATGGAGCTGGAGGGCTTTCCCCGGCACCTGTCCATCCACGTGGGCGGCTTCGTGATGACGCGCGAGCCGCTGACGGAGCTGGTGCCGGTGGAGAACGCGGCGATGCCGGGCCGCACCGTCATCCAGTGGGAGAAGGACGACATCAACGCGGTGGGGCTGCTGAAGGTGGACCTGCTGGCGCTGGGCATGCTGACGGCGCTGTCGAAGTGCTTCGCGCTGATTCGCGAGCACCACGGGCGGGAGCTGTCCCTGGCGACGGTGCCGGCCGAGGACCCGAAGGTCTACGACATGCTGTGCGAGGCGGACACGGTGGGCGTGTTCCAGATTGAGAGCCGGGCGCAGATGAACATGCTGCCCAGGCTGCGGCCCAGGACGTTCTACGACCTGGTGGTGGAGATCGCGCTCATCCGCCCGGGGCCCATCGTCGGCAACATGGTGCACCCGTTCCTGCGCCGGCGCCACGGCCAGGAGCCGGTGGCGTACCCGAGCGAGGCGGTGAAGGAGATTCTGGGCAAGACGCTGGGGGTGCCGCTCTTCCAGGAGCAGGCGATGAAGCTGGCCATGGTGGCGGCGGGCTTCACCGCGGGCGAGGCGGACGGACTGCGGCGGGTGCTGAGCCACAAGCGCGCTGAATCCATGCTGCTGCAATACCGGGGGCGCTTCGTGGAGGGCTGCGTGTCGCGGGGGTACACGCGCAAGCAAGCCGAGGAGTGGTTCGACAACTTCCGGGGCTTCGCGCACTACGGCTTCCCGGAGAGTCACTCCGCGAGCTTCGCGTTGATTGCGTATGCGTCCAGTTGGCTGAAGTGCCACTACCCGGCGGCCTTCACGGCGGCGCTGCTCAACTCGCAGCCCATGGGCTTCTATGCGCCGCACACGTTGGTGGCGGACGCGCAGCGGCATGGCGTGGTGGTGCGGCCGGTGGACGTGCGGCACTCGAGCTGGGACTGCACGCTGGAGGAGGGCGGGGCCGCGCTGCGATTGGGACTGCGGATGGTGAAGGGCCTGGGCGAGTCCGCGGGGCGGCGCGTGGCGACGGCGAGGCGCGAGGGCTTCCGCGACGTGGGCGACCTGGCGCGGTGGTCGCGGGCGCCTCGGCACGAGCTGACGCGGTTGGCCCTGGCGGGCGCCCTGTCGTCGCTGTGTGGCTCCCGGCGTCAGGCGTTGTGGGAGCTCCAGGCGCTGGGGCCGCTGGACGCGGATGACCTGTTCTTTGGCATGGCCATGGACGGCACGGCGGTGGAGCTGCCGTCCATGGATGTGCTGGAGCGGGTCTGCGCGGATTACGACACGGTGGGGCTGTCGCTGGAGAAGCACCCGCTGGAGCTGCTGCGCCCGGTGCTGAAGCAGCAAGGCGCGGTGACGGCGGAGGGGCTGAAGAAGGTGGCCCACGGGCGGAGGGTGGCGGTGGGCGGCATGCTCATCTGCCGCCAGCGTCCACCCACGGCCAAGGGCATCTGCTTCATCTCCCTGGAGGACGAGACGGGCATCGCGAACCTGGTGGTGCCTCCGGACGTGTACGAACGGTGCCGGAAGGACATCCATGGCGCGCTCTTCCTGGTGGGAGAAGGCGTCCTGGAGCGCTCCGGCAAGGTGACGAACGTGAAGTCCTTCCGCGTGGCGTCATTGCATGGACAGCGGGGTACGCTGCCTGGGCGATGACCGCCGAGCTCGAATGGAATGACGGGGTGCGCCCCTACACGCCGCTCTCCACCCTCAAGCCCGTGGCGGACGGCGTCTGGTGCGTGGACGGGCCGGTGGCGAGGATGCGCGTGGGCCCCAGCTCCCTGCCGTTCCCGACGCGCATGGTCATCGTCCGCCTGGGGTCGGGCGGCTTGTGGCTCTGGTCGCCCACGGCGCCGACGCCCGGGTTGTTCGAGCAGGTCGACGCGCTCGGCCCGGTGGAGCACCTCGTCTCTCCGAACCGGTTCCACTACGCGGGCATCCCGGCCTGGAAGGCACGCCATCCGCGCGCGACGGCCTGGGCGTCTCCGGGCGTTCGCGAGCGGGCGCGCTCCCAGAAGATGGACGTCCCGTTCGATGCCGACCTCGGCGACGCCGCGCCCGCGGCCTGGGCCACGGAGCTGGGCCAGCTCATCTTCCGGGGCAGCCGCTTCGTGGAAGAGGTGGTGTTCTTCCACGGTGCATCCTCGACCTTGATTGTCGCGGACCTGGTCATGGCGCTGGAGCCCGAGCGTCTCCGGCCCCGCCTGCGATGGCTGCTGACGCTCGGCGGGACGATGTGGCCGGGACAGACGCCACGCGAGGTGCGCGTGACGACCTGGGGACGGACGGCGCAGGCGCGCGCCTGCTACCAGCGGATGATGGCCTGGCAGCCTCGCCGGGTGCTCCTCGCGCACGGCCGTTGTCACCTCGATGAGGGCGTGGCCCCGCTCGAACGCGCCTTCTCCTGGCTGCGCTGAGGCACGGGCGTGGCGAGCCCTGGACGCGCGCGCCGCGTCAGCGCAGGTGCATGAACACCCGGGGCGAGGCGGGCAGCTCCACGTCGGGGGTGGTGAGCAGGCAGGTGACCCGGGAGCCCCCGGGAAATGGCAACCACCCGGAGCGCAGCATCAGGTGTGTGGGCGTACACGGGCTGCGCAGCATCGCGGCGCAGTCGACACCCTGGCTCACCATGTCCTGCATGGCCACCCACAGCAGCCGCCGTTGCTCCGAAAAGGGCAGCCCGTCCTGGAAGGCGAGCAGGTCCACCAGTCCCGTCGTCAGGAGGCCTCGGGCCGTCATCTGCAACGTGTAGTAGTTGACCAGGCCCTGGATGACGCCGTCCCGCTCCAGGACGAAGGTGCGTGGGACGTCGCGGAACTGGAGCTGGTGGGCCAGGCGCTCCGACGTGTAGGCATAGCCCAGGTTCACCGGTCGCATCATCTTCTGGACCAGGGCCATGCATTGCGACAGGTCCCGGGGCTGGTAGGCCCGGACGCCGTCGGTGCGCGCCGCCAGGAAGCCTCGGTGGTGGAGCGGACGCGTGAGGGTGAGGAACGCGCGCTCGGCGATGCTCAGCGACCAGCGGACCGCCTTCTCCGTGTTGAAGGTGTGCAGCCACATGCCCAGGCCGTTGAGGTAGCGCGTATGGCTCCGCCGGCCCCAGAAGCCCTGGCCCAGGGTGCCGTTGGCCACGCAGCCCAGGGTGATGGCCGCGCCACGCTCCCGGTGACGGGCCTGCATGGTGTCCGACAGCTTGATGCCAATCCCCTGGCCCCGGCTCTCTGGCGCCACGCTGACCCAGCTCCCGTAGGTGCCATCCACCTGCCGCGAGCCGAGCTGAATCTTCGCGGGTTCCGCCAGGAAGGCCCCCACCAGCTTGCCCTTCGAATACGCCCCCAGCAGGTAGTCCCGGTCCGCCAGGGGATTGCTGAAGAGCAGCCAGTCGAAGAAGCGCTCGTCCCAGACCGTCAGCCCCATCTTCGCGCCGTAGGTGCGCTGCCAGACGCTGTTGATGAACCGGGACGCTTCCTTCGCGTCGCCCTCGAAGGCGCGGACCTCAACCATGACGGGCCTCGGGCGCGGAGACGGGCACCGGCGTCGAGGTAGGGAGGGGGACGGCGTGCATGGACTCGGCGGCGGACGGGTGCTGGCCGAAGAGGTGGGTGTACAGCGCGCGCGTGGTGGGGATGAGGGCATTCCAGTCGGGGAGGTGGACCTTCTCCGGGCCGACGAGCACCTTCGCGTAGATGGCCTCGTAGACGCGCTTCACCGTGTTGGGCGCGATGGCGTCCACGTCGAACGCGGGCACCAGGCCCACCAGCTTGAAGCCGCGGAGCTCGGCGTTGCGCTGCGCCCGGGCCAGCTTCAGGGTGGAGTAGTAGAGGACGACCTCCGCGCCGATGCCGCGACCCACCTGCTCCAGCAGGGAGATGCCGAACTGCCCCAGGCCCAGGCCTCGCTGCGAGGGCTCAACGGCTCCCATCGCGGCGGACAACTGCAGGCCGCGAACGTTCTTCTCCAGCGTCAGCAGCCCGATGATTTCCTGGGTGGCCCGGTCCCTTCCCAGAATCGCATACACCGGCTGCTCTGGAGACTCGCCCTGGAGACAGACATGCTGCTCATAGAAAGCGTGCTCCAGGTGCCGGCTCTCCGTGCCGACCCGGATGTCCGGATACCATTTCCCCAGGAGCGTCGTGACCTGCTCGATGGAGTCCCGTGAGAGCTGCTCGAGGCCGCAGCCCTCTGGCGGTCTGAGCCCCCCCAGCATCTCGTCCAAACGTCGCCATTGCATCTTGTGCATGGCGGGCATGATTCGAGGTTGTGAACGCGCCGCGCAGCTGCTTTCTTCTGTATTTTCTTGAGTATGTCTTTGGCCGATCAGGTCCCCCGCTGAAGCGTGACGTGTTACACAGGCTCCGCGTTTGGGAGTGGGCAGGTGATATGCGGGCTCGGCGTGAGGGGAGGGGTGGCCGTCCGCGAGCCGACGTCCATGTGCCTTCAAGGGCGCCCGCTCCGGAGGGAGGGGTCGGGCGGCCCCGGGACATGAATTGAATGTAAGTGATTGAGAATGATTGGGTGTGTCGTGTCGCTCGGGGCGGAGGCCAGGCGCGGCACCTCAGGCCAACAGCCGGACATCTTCCAGGCTCGCGGCCGGTTGGATGAGGTCCACGCCGTGCGAGGCGAAGCGCCGTGCCGCGGCCTTGCTCCGGGGGCCGTGGCCATGCTCCAGACACCACTGCGCATGGGCGCAGAGCAAGGCCAGCTCCAGCGTCCGTCCCAGCGTCAGCGAGAAGCGCCGGGCGCCAGCCTCCAGGGTGGCGGGGTCCTCCATGGCGCCAGCCACCCAGGCCCGCGCGTGCTCCAGCGCGCCGTGGGCCGCGTCGACACAGGGGCGCAGGCCCGCGTCCCGGGTCTGACCCAGGCGTCCCTCCACCTCGTGGAAGAGCGCCTCCAAGGCGCCCTCCTTCGCCAGGGCGCGCAGGGTGTCCAGGGAGAGGACGTTCGTGGTGCCCTCCCAGATGGACAGCACCTGGGCGTCGGCCTGTAGCCGCGGAATGCCCGTGTCCTCCACGTAGCCCGCGCCGCCGAAGGCCTCCGTGACTTCGGAGGTGACGTGCACCACCTGCCGGCCGGTGGTCAGCTTCGCCAGGGGTGTCACCAGCCGCTGGAGGAGCAATTCCTGCTCGGTGGCGACGCGCGCCTCCATGCGGCCCAGCAGCTCCACGGCGCGGAAGGCCAGCAGGAACCCCGCCTGGAACTCCGCCTCCAACCCCGCCAGGGTGTCCATGTGCAGCGGCTTGTCCGCCAGCGTCGCGCCGAACTGCACCCGCCGCTGGGCATAGTCCCGGGCCAGGGCCAGCGCCCGGCGCATGCTCCAGGCGGAGCCCACCGCGTTCCAGGTGCGTGTCACATTCAGCATCCACGCCATGTTCCGGATGCCATCCGTCAGCCCCGCCACGGGGGTGGCCAGCGTGCCATCCAACGTCAGCTCCGCAGTGGGCACCTTGCGCGTCCCCAGCTTGTCTTTGAGCCGGTTGATGTGGATGCCATTGAGCCTGCCGGCCGCGTCTCGTGTCTCCACGTAGAACAGGGCCAGGCCCTTGCCGCCGGGGCCATTGCCTTCCGGGCGCGCCAGGGTGAGCGCCATCTGCGCCGTCGTCGCGGAGGTGAACCACTTCGTCCCGGACAGCCGCCAGCCCTCCGGGGACTGCCGGGCCACCGTCTGCGTGAGGCCCACGTCCGAGCCGCCGGTGCGCTCCGTCATCCACTGGCCGGACGTCCACGCCGTTGCCGGCTCCCGGGACGTCAGGCGGGGCAGGGCGCGGTCGATGAGCGCCGCGTTGCCCAGCGTGAGCAGCGAGCGCGCCGCGCCGTCCGTCATCGCCAGCGGGCACGAGTACACGTCCAGCGACGCCTGCACGAGGTAGTTGAGGATGAACTGGTGGATGCGGCTGAGCTCGGCGTTCTTCTGCTCGTAGGCGGTGGCCACCAGCCCTCGCCGCGCGGCCAGGGCCTCGGCCTCCTTCCACAGCGGGGACACGTCGATGTGGTCCACGCGGTGGCCCCACGCATCCCACTGCGTCAGCTCGGGCTCGTTCAGCCGGTCGCGGAGCTGGAAGCGGTAGAAGTAGTCCCCGCCCAGGTCTCCCAGCTCGCGGAACTCGTTCGTCAAGCCGCGCCGCAGGTCCTCGGGCAGGGTGCGTGCCAGGTAGCTCTGGAGCAGCGCATCGTCGTCGTACTGGTTGCCCAGCCTCGGCGGTTCCTGGAAGAAGCTCATGCCTTCCAGGCTACCACTCCGCCGCGGACGGGACGCCCGACGTGGGGGACCGCGGCGAGCGGGTCAGGCCGGAGCCAGGCGCAGGCGCCCAGCGCGAGGACCCCGGCGCAACTGACGAGGCGTGGGAGCCAGGTGGCCGGGTGCGCGCGGAGCAGCAGGGCGCTCGCCGCCAGGGCGAAGGCCGTCCCCTGGCCCGTGTCGGGTTGCGCGGCGGAGGCGGCGAAGCGCTGGTGCAGGGCGGCGCTCATGCCCAGCAGCACCCACGGCGTGGCGATGGCGGAGGCATGGAGGCGCACCGGCCCCAGCGCCACCCACCGGTGAATGCCTTCCAGTCCAGGGAACAGGAGCGTCGAGGCCGTGAGCAGAATGGCGATGATGGCGAGCGGGGTGGCGGCGCGCGAGCGCGTCAGGTCCGGCTGGCGCCCGAGCAGGAACGCCATGCCTGCGCCCAGGGCCGCGGCCGCCGCGTTGAGGGCGAAGGTGGGCCGTTGCCGGTGACGGGGGCACCCGCCACGTCGAAGCTGGAAATGGTCGAGCCGTTGATGCGGTAGTGGCCGGTGATGCTCTACGCGGGGCTGCCGTCCGGGTTGTTGACGCGGCACTGCGGCAGGCGCGCGGTGTTGTAGACGACCTGCGCCTGGTCTCCCTCGCTCAGGACCTCCGACTGGCGGCTGACAGGCACATCGAGGTCCGGTGAGCTTTGATTTGTTCCATGTGAAAGGACGAGAGTCGTAAAAATTGAGATAATGAAAATGAAGCCGAAACGATTGGTGTCGATGCTCGATAAAAGGTGAATCACCCATCAACTTGGGAGTTCTCCTTGAAGCTTCGATTCAGCCTCTTCGCCGCGTTGCTCATGCTTCTGCCGCTCACCGCGGCCGCGCAAACGCAGCTCGTGGTGTTCGGTGACAGCCTGAGCGACTACGGGAACCGGACGATCGCCACCAGCGGCCCCAACACGAATCCGCGCAGCCAGATTACGGGCGTGTGGGTGAAGCAGCTCGCGGACCAGCTTGGCCTGCCGCTGACGCCATCCAACAGCGGTGGAACGAACTACGCCCAGGGCGGCGCCGTCACCAGCGGCATGAACGTGCAGGTTGATGACTACCTGGCGGACGTGGGCGGTGCGGCGAATCCTACCGCGCTCTACGTCCTGTGGGGCGGCGGCAATGACATCAACCGCAAGGCCCGTGCGAATCCGTTGGACACCGCGGGCATCCGGGCCGCTGCGACCACCGCCGCCTCGAACGTCGAGTCGCAGATTCGGGCCCTGGCGGAGGCGGGCGCGCGCTACGTGCTGTGGGTCAACATGCCGCCGCTGCATCGCACGCCCGCGGCGCTGCTCGTTCCGTTCGGCCTGGGAGAGACGGTGCTCCGTCCGCCGAGCCAGCACTTCAATACGCTCGCGGTCCAGGCCATTGCCCGGCTCCAGGCGGAGTTCCCTGGTCTCACGATTGGCGGCATGGATGTCTACACCCTGTTCATGGACATCGTGTCGCGGCCGTCCGCGTATGGCCTGACGAACGTGACGGGCACCGCCCAGGGCAAGGCCGTCAACCCGGACACGTATCTGTTCTGGGATGAGATTCATCCCACCAGCAAGGGCCACGCCATCCTGGCGGACCACGCCTACGAGCTGATTGAAGAGGCCACGTCGCTCTGGGCCTACGACGAGTCGTGGGCGGCTCCGGCGCACTGACCGGCCCTTTCCTCGGAATTGAATCCAGCCTCATCACCAGGAGCCCACCTGTGAATCTCAGCCTTCGTTATCTCTTCGTCGCCTTGTTGGCGCTCGGGCCCGTTCACGCGGGCGCTCAAACGCAGCTCGTCGTGTTCGGAGACAGTCTGAGCGATACCGGCAATAACGGCGTCTCCACCAGCGGCCCCAACACCCACCCGAGCAGTCAGATTGCGGGTGTGTGGGTGAAGCAGCTCGCGGATCAGCTCGGCCTGCCGTTGGATCCATCCGACGACGGCGGCACGGACTATGCCCGAGGTGGCGCGCTCACCAGCGGGATGAACGCGCAGGTCAACGCCTATCTGGCGGACGTGGTCAGTGTGGCGAATCCCACCGCGCTCTACATCCTGTGGGGCGGGCCCAACGACATCGCGACCAAGGCCCGGAGCAACCCGTTCGACACCGCGGGCGTCCGCGCCTCGGCGGCCACCGCGGCCTCGAACATCGAGTCGCAGATCCGCAAGCTGGCGCAGGCGGGGGCTCGTTATGTCCTCTGGGTCAACCTGCCGCCGCTGCATCAGACGCCGTCGGCCCAGGCCATTCCGTTCGGGTTGGGAACGGTGGTGCTCAAGCCGGCAACGGATCTGTTCAACACGCGCTGGGCGCAGGCCATCACCCGGCTCCAGGCGGAGTTCCCCGGCCTCACGCTGGGCGGGATGGATGCCCATGCGCTGTACTCGGACATCGTCGCCCGGCCATCCGCCTACGGGTTCACGAATGTCACGACGCCCGCCAAGGGCAAGGCCGTCAACCCGGACCGGTACCTGTTCTGGGATGACGCGCACCCGACCAGCTATGCTCACGGCCTCCTGGCGGACCACGCTTTCCAGATGATTGAAGAGGCCACGTCGCTCTGGGCCTACGACGCGGCGCCCGCCTACTGAGCGTCCCGGTGACGCGCCGAGGGGCCGGGCGAAGCGCGTGCCCGGCCCTTCATTCGCGAAGTCCCCGTTTCATCCGCAACTCCGTTTCGTCCAAACCGGACCGATGCGGTAGGCTCCGGCGCGAACACCCTGGAGCGAGCACCGCATGTCCCTGTTCAGGCGACCGCCATCCCCGGAGTCGGGCTCGTCGAGCGACGAGTCCAGCCGCAGCGTCACCCCCGTGGAGACGGCCGTGGTGCCGCCCACGGTGCCCACGCCGGTGCTGTCGGGGCCGCCGCGCCCGCGCGTCGGTGGCACGGGGGTGACCGCCGCGCTCCCGCCGCGTCCCCCGGGCGCCGCCACCGGCTCACGCCCCGCGCTGCCGCCGGAGCCGGACGAGCCCGACTTCCCCACCGAGCGCCGCGCGTCGTCCTCGCCGCCGGATCGCCGGGCGCCTCCGCAGGCCCCGGCCACGCTGCCGTCCGTCATCGTCGCCCCGCCGGAGCGCCGGGGGCCCGGGCCGTCCCAGTACGCGGGCCCGGACCGGCGCGGCAGTGCCGCCAGCCCGCAGTACAACGGCCCCGAGCGCCGGACGCGGCGGCCGGGCGAGGAGGGCGGCCCCGGCCAGGGTGACCGCTACTGGCCCGCCCAGCCGCGCACCCTGCTCGAGACGGGCCTCAACACGACCTTCGTGGAGGAGCTGGTCCTCAAGGCGCTCTTCTTCGCCGGTGAGATGCGCGGCATGGACATCGCCGCGCGCCTCCAACTGCCCACCGCGCTGGTGGACGACGTCATCGAGGGCCTGCGCCGCCAGAAGTACATCGACATCCGCGGCGGTGGCGGCTCGGGCGTGGGCAAGTCGACGATGATCTACCAGCTCACCACGTTCGTGACGGACGTGCTGCGGCAGGTGCTCGACCGCAACCGCTACAACGGCCCCGCGCCGGTGCCCTACCTGGAGTGGGCGGCCGCCGTGAAGAAGCAGACCGTGCGCGGCAACCGCATCACCCGCGCGCGCATGCAGGACAAGTTCGGCGACCTCATCATCAAGGACTACATCTTCGACGGCATCGGCCCGGCGATGAACTCCGGCCGCGCCATCTTCTTCTACGGGCCCCCGGGCAACGGCAAGACGGCCATCTGCCAGGGCATGGTGAACTGCTTCGGCGGGGACATCTTCATCCCCCACGCCATCCTCATCGACGACTTCGTGGTGCGCATCTTCGACGCCAACCTCCACAAGGTGGTGGAGGACGAGCCCGGCACGCCGTCGTATGACCGGCGCTGGGTGCGCTGCCGGCGCCCGCTCGTCGTCGTGGGCGGTGAGCTGACGCTGGAGATGCTGGATCTCGTGTACTCGCCGGAGGTGAAGTACTACGAGGCGCCGTTCCAGATGAAGGCGAGCAACGGCATGCTCCTCATCGACGACTTTGGTCGGCAGAAGGTGTCCCCCAAGGACCTGCTCAACCGGTGGATCGTCCCGCTGGAGAGCGACATCGACATGCTCACGCTGCACACCGGCAAGAAGCTGCAGGTGCCCTTCGACGTGTTCGCGGCCTTCTCCACCAACCTGGACCCCAGCGACCTCGTGGACGACGCCTTCCTGCGCCGCGTCCGCTACAAGCTGGAGGTGCAGCGCCCGGACGAGCAGCAGTTCCACGACATCTTCCAGGTCATGTGCCGCAAGCGCGGCGTGCCCTACAACGCGGCGGCGGTGGACTACCTCATCGACGCGCACTACCGCCCGGTGGGCCGCCCGTTCGCCGCCTGCCAGCCGCGTGACTTGCTGGACCAGGTCATCGACATGGCGCACTACCAGGGCGTGGAGCCGCGCCTGACGACCGAGCTCCTGGACTCCGCCGTGCGTGGCTACTTCGTGCGCTTCGACAAGGACAAGCCGGCGGGGACGTCGGCCTCCGCGGGCTGAGGCGCCGTCATCCGCCCGGGGGCCGGGGCGCGAACGGTCCCCAGGGTGACGGCTCCAGCCACTGGCGCACCTCGTCCACCGGCACGTTGGCCAGCACGTCCACCAGCGACATGCCGTGGACGAAGCGGCCCGGCCGGCCCTGCGCGTACTCCGGATGGCGGAAGCGCTGCCAGAGCACGCGCACGTCCGCGTCCCGGAAGCGGCTCACCTGGAGGTACAGCGACGAGCCCAACCCCGAGTAGTACGTGTGCGCGCCCAACTGCCGACAGTACGCCACCAGCCGGGCTGACTTGTCCTCACCCTGCTTGTCCAGCGTGGAGGCCAGGACGAGGTTCGGCGTCAGGCCCAGCGGCTCGTTGAAGAGGGCCATGCTCGCCAGCAGCACCCGCAGCAGCGAACCGGGGCCCGACTCGCGCGCCGCCGCGTCATAGAAGGGCTCCAGCCGGGGCAACACCTGCGAGGCGAAGCAGGGCCGCTTCGCGTACAGCGACACCATCGTCCGCAGGTGCTCGCGGGCCCAGGGCTGACGCGCATCCACCGCCAGGTCCTTGATGAGGGTGTCCCGGTGCGGGTCCTCCAAGGGGATGGACAGCCACTGGAACCCGGGCTCCGTGGGCGGGGGCAGGGGGACGT
>NZ_JAAIYB010000194.1 GCF_010894475.1 Myxococcus vastator | reverse complement strand
CGGCGGCAGCGCCCGCGCCGGCGCCCGTGGCGCCTCCCGCTCCAGCGGGGATGGGGCGCGAGCAGCTCGCCAAGCTGCTCACGGAGACGGACGTCTACGTCAAGTACGGGCTCCACGACAAAGCGCTGGAGCACCTGCGCAAGGTCTTCTCCGTCGAGCCGGAGAACCTCGACGCCCATGAGAAGGCGTATCAAATCTACGTCGCGTCCGGGAACATGGCCCAGGCGTCGGAGCAGCTGCTGAACGTGCTCCGCCTGTGCACGCGCACGGCGGACGTGCAGCGCGCGCAGCCGTACCTGGCCACCATCCTCCAGGAGAACCCCGCCCATCCCGAGGTGCCCGCGTTCCTGTCCGTGCTGCGCACGACGGGGCCCGTGGTCGCTGCGCCGCCGGTGTCCGTGGTGGAGTCGGTGGGCGAGGACGCCATCCTGGTGGACTCCAGCGACGACGAGATTCTCGTCGCGCCGCCGCCGGAAGACGCGCTCCTGCACCCGCCCGGTGACGAGCTGGCGCTGACCACGCTGCCCTCGAGCGACTCCGACGAGGTCATCGAGGAGGACAGCGACTCCACCGTCATCAGCGAGGAAGCGCTGGTGGGCGAGGCCATCACCTCGGGCGAGTTCGAGGTGTACGGCGCGCCAGACCCAGAGGACCTGGCGGCGGCGTCAGTGGACGAGACGCTGGTGACGGATGACGACCGGTTCGCGCTGACCGACGAGCCGGGCCTCAGCGTCACCGACGACGAGCCGCTCGTCGCCTCCAGCGATGATGACCTGGCGGCAGCGGCGGCGTACTCGCTCGACGACGAGTCGCTGGTGGACGACGGCGAAGCCACGTCCATGGAGGCGCTGTCGCTCGGGGACGACGACGAGCCGCCGCCCACGCAGATGCACGCGCCCACGCAGGCGCTGCTCGACGAGGCCTCGCCGGACACGCTCCAGGTTCCCACGCTGGACTCACTGGACGTGCCCTCGCTGGACGACGAGGCGCCCCCGCCGCTGGACCTGGAGGATGTGCCCACGCGCGTGGGGGCCGCGCCGTTGACGGCCGCCGACCTGGACGAGGACCCGTTCGGGGCCCCGGCGCTGGGTGACCCGCTGGAGTTCGAGGAGCCCACGGCCTCGCACGCCGTCGTGGCCGTGGACGACGAGCCCTTCGTGGAGGACGTGCCGGACCTGGCCGCGGACGAGCTGGCCGAGCCGGTCGCCTACGAGGAGCCCGCGGACGCGCTGTCCGAGCCGGTCACCTACGAGGAGCCCGCGGTCGAGCCCGAGCCGGAACCAGAACCCGAGCCCGAAGTCGAGGCCGCCGATGAAGAAGAAGAGCCCGCGGCGGAGGAGTGCGACGAGGCGTCGTTCTTCCTCGACCAGGGCCTGCTGGAAGAGGCGCGCGAGATTCTCGAGACGGTGATGATTGCCTTCCCGGGCCACGCGCGCGCAGCCGAGCTGATGGAGCGGCTGGAAGCGGCGGAGGCGGGCGGCGGCGCGGAGCATGAGGACGCGCCCGCGGAGCCGGCGCATATCCCGAGCGTGCAGCCCGTCACGGACGGCTACGAGGAGGCCGAGGCGACCACGGGCGAGCGTGACGCGTTCGACCTCGCGGCGGAGCTGGCCGGGGAAATCGACAACCTCGGCGACGACGCCGGGGCCACCTCGCTGCCGGCGGAAGAGGACTTCCAGTACTCGGTGGAGGAGGTCTTCTCCGAGTTCAAGAAGAGCCTGGCCAAGGTGGTGAAGCCCGAGGACGTGGACACGCACTACGACCTGGGCATCGCGTACAAGGAAATGGGCTTGCTCGACGACGCGCTCCACGAGTTCGACGTGGCCCGCCAGGGCAGCGCGGGCGGCAAGCGCGAGCTGGACTGCATCACCATGATGGGCATGCTCCAGCTGCTGCGCGGCGACGCGGCGGCGGCCGTGGAGGTCTTCCGCGAGGGCCTGGCCAACCCCCACGCCACCGGCGAGGCGGCCAAGGCGCTCGGCTTCGAGCTGGCGACGGCCTACGAGGCCCAGGGGGACGCGGGCAAGGCGCTCTTCCACTACCAGCGCGTGGCCGCGATGGACGGGAAGTACCGGGAGGTCGCCGGGCATGTGTCCCGGCTTGCGGCTTCCGTGGAGCCGGTGGAGGATCCGCTCCCGACGCCTTCTGGCAATGGGGCCAAGGCCACCAGCAGTCCGCCCGCACCCGCGGGGGCCGCGGCGCCCACCACTCCGATACCAGCGGCTGGCGCGTCCAAGGCGCGCAAGGTCGGCTACCTGTAGTTGCACCCCGCGAGGTCCGGCGAGCCCATGACTACGTACCTGGACTTCTTCGAGCTGACCCAGGAGCCCTTCTCCAACGCTCCCGTCAGCCGCTTCTATTACAACTCGGCGCAGCACTCGCAGGCGCTCACCCGGCTGATGCACGCGGTGAGCTACATGAAGGGCCTGTCCATCCTCGTCGGTGACATTGGCGCGGGAAAGACGACGCTGGCCCGCCGCATGCTCGACTCGCTTCCGGAGTCCGAGTACGAGGCCGCGCTGCTCGTCATCATCCACTCCGGCATCACCGCCAACTGGCTGCTGCGCCGCATCGCGCTGCAGCTGGGCGTGGAGAATCCGGCGCAGGAGAAGCTGGCGCTGCTGTCGCAGCTCTACCAGCGGCTGCTACAAATCTACGAGTCCGGCAAGAAGGCCGTCGTCCTCATCGACGAGGCGCAGATGCTGGAGACGCGCGAGCTGATGGAGGAGTTCCGGGGGCTGCTCAACCTGGAAGTGCCGGAGCGCAAGCTCATCTCCTTCGTCTTCTTCGGCCTGCCGGAAATCGAAAAGAACCTGAAGCTGGACGCGCCGCTCGCGCAGCGCGTGGCCATGCGCTACCGGCTGGAGCCCTTCACCGCCGAGTCGACCGAGGCCTACGTCAAGCACCGCCTCCGGCTCGCGGGCTGCCCGCGCATGCCCTTCAGCCCGGAGGCGCTGCTGGCCGTGCACGAGCACTCGTCCGGCTCGCCCCGCGTCATCAACACCCTGTGCGACAACGCGCTCTTCGAGGCCTTCCTCGCGCGCGAGCAGACGGTGTCCGCGGAGCTGGTGCATCGCATCGGGAAGAACCTGGGCCTGCTCGGGGTGAACACGCCCGCCGGGCAAGCAGCCGAGCGGCCGAGCGCTCCAGCGTCGGCGCTCCCCAGGACGGCGAGCAGCAAGGTGGACCTCGCGGAGATCGACCGCTACCTCGAAGGGCTGGGTAAGCTGTAGCGGCTTTGTCCTCTCAGAGCCGCCACGGTGCGCGCAGGGCGCTGCTGTTGGTGCTCCTCGTCTTGTCGGGGAGCGTGCTCCTGTTGCGCATGCCGGAGACCTGGGAGGTGGCCTGCACGCTGGGCCGCCGGCACCTGCCGGATGTGCTGGGCCTGGATGTGGGGCTCGGCCGCTGCGAGTTGGATCCGCTGGGCTCCCGCGTGGTGGTGCACGGCTTCTCGCTGTTCCTCCCCGGCACGGACTCACCGCTGGTGGCCGTGGACAGGGCGGAGGTGCAGCTCGGCTTCCTCCAGCCTTTTCAGGGGCGGCTGACGCTGGCCCAGGTGAAGGCGACACGGCCCCGCGTGGCGCTGGATTTGTCGCGGCCCTCCGCGCCCTCCGAGCCCAAGTCCGACTTCTGCTTCCTGGAGCCGCTCGAGCACCTGCGCATTGCGAAGCTCGACATCTCCGGCGCGGAGCTGCGCCTGGCGCTGCCCGAGGGCCGGCGCGTGGAGGTGGACGAGCTGGACGTCCGCTGGGACGAGCAGTGGGGCGTCATCGAGCTGGACGTGGAGGCCCGGCGCGGCCGGGTTCGCCTGGGCCCGGACGGACGCGAGCTGGCGCTGGGGCAGCTCGTGGTCGCGGGCGCGCTGGACCCGGACGAGGCCCTGCTGGAGCTGGAGCGCGCCGAGGTGTCGCTGGACGACATCACCACCACGGTGTCCGGCCGCGTGGATTCGCTGTGCGCGCCGCGGCTGGCCCTGGACGCACAGGTGTTCCTCCCGCTGCGCGCGCTGTACCAGGCGCGGCTGATTCCCAGCCCGGCGACGGGGCACCTCTGGTCGCGTGTGTCCATCGCTGGGAAGGTGGCGTCCCCCGCGGTGTCGCTGGAGCTGTCGGGCAACAGCCTGGGTTACGGGAACTTCGGCCCGACGAACCTCCAGGCGCGCCTGTCGTACTCGGGTGACGACGTCCGGCTGGAGGAGCTCACGCTGCCGGTGGGCGCGGGCAAGGTGCGCGCGACGGGGCGGCTGGGCCTCACGCCGAACCTCCCGCTGGAGGTGTCGCTGACGACGGAGGACGCGTCGTTGGGCCGCATCCTGGACCGGGCGGGCGTGAAGGGCTCCTGGGTGGACTTCCCGGCCACGCTGGACGCCCGGCTGTCCGGCAACCTGCTGCCGCGCTTCTCCCTGTCGGGCCCGATGGACTTGCGGACCGGGAAGTTCGTGCTGGCCACGCATGCGTTCGACACGCAGCCGAAGGACGGGCTCACGATTCTGGAGTTCGACAAGGCCCGCGCGCAGGCGCAGGTGAAGCTCCAGGCGGACCGCGTGGCCTTCAGCCACGTCAACGCGGAGGTGGGCCACTCGCGCGTGACGGGGGACGTCGTGCTCCTGCTGGCGGGCGGGCTGGGCCTGGACATCCACGGGCAGGGCGACGTGGACCTGTCGGACTTTGGCCACATCGCGGGCCTGCCCTGGGCCGGACGGGGCCACGCCACGTACGCGGTGACGGGCCCCGCGGCGGACGTGAAGGTGGAGGCCGGCCTGTCCTTCCGCGACTTCGAGTTCTGGAACCTGTCGCTGGGGGTGATGCAGGGGAAGCTGGCCTACCAGGACAGCGTGCTCACGTTCCCCGCCTTCTCCGGCCAGAAGGGGCGCACGCAGTACTACGGCAAGGCGGGCGTGTCCTTCGGGCGGCTGCTCAACCTGCGCCTGGAGGTGAACGTCCCGCAGGGCCGCAACGAGGACCTGGTGGACGTGGTGGCGGGCCTGAGTCCGTCGCTCGCGGTGATGCAGGGCACGCTGGGTGGAACGGCCACCGGCCGCGTGGAGGTGGACAGCCCCGTGGAGAAGCTGGAGGGGCTGGTGGCGTTCGACGTCAAGGACACCACCTACCTGGGGCGGCGCATGGGCGACGGCGCGGCCCGGCTGCGCTTCGTGGATGGCAAGGCGATGGTGCTGGAGCGCACCACGCTCATGGGGCCGCTGGGCCGCACCTGGGCGGAGGGCACCTTCACGTTCGACGGGGGGCTGGACTACCGCTTCGGCGGGGACGGCTTGTCGCTGGCCGAAGCCGTGGACCCGGAGCTCGCCGAGCGCATGGGCATGCAGGGCACCATGGCAATGGACGGCGTCGTGTCGGGCACCGCCGACGTGCCGGTGGTGGACGTCACGCTGCGCGCGCCGCGCGTCACCTTCGCCGAGCGGAACCTGGGCGCCATGGACCTCACCGGGCGCATGGTGGGGAAGAACTTCGAGGTGTGGGGCCACCCCTTCCGGGACGCCACCGGCCGCATCCGCATGAAGGTGCAGGAGCACTGGCCCTATGAAGCCCAGGGCTCGTTCTCGCTTCCGGAGATTCGCCCGCTGCTGCCGGACGCGCCGCTGTGGGCGGGCGTCAGCGGGGCCCTGTCGGGCACGATGAGCGCCAAGGGCCAGCTCCTGGAGCCCGCGGGCTCGCAGGTGAACGCCACCGTGGAGCGGCTGGTCCTCTCCCGCGACGACCTGCGCGGGGAGAACGCGGGCCCCATGGTCCTGGCGTACGGGGCCGGGCGGACGGACGTGCAGCCCTTCCGCTTCACGGGGCAGCACGTGGACCTGTCGCTGGGCGGATGGATGAGCCCGCGCGGACTGAATGTGACGCTGCGGGGCGGGTTGGATTTGCGCCTGCTGGAGTCGCTGATGCCCGCCATGGTGGAGCGCTCCTCCGGGCGCGTCACCGTGGACGCCGAGGCCTCCGGGACGCTGGAGAAGCCCTCCGTGGTGGGCACCGCGGAGCTGTTCGACATGCGGCTGGCGCTGCGGGACTGGCCCGTCCAGGTGCGCAACATGGCCGGGCGCGTGGAGCTGACGGGCCAGCGCGTGCTGGTGGAGCACCTGCAGGGCCAGCTCAATGAAGGCCGCGTGTCCGCGCGCGGCGACGTGCGGCTGGAGCGCTTCCTGCCGCAGCGGCTGGGGCTCACCATCCAGTTGGACGAGGTGCCCTACCGGCTCACGGAGGACCTGCCCGCGACCTTCTCCGGCCTGCTCCAGGTGATTGGTCCGCCCAAGGGCTTCACCGTCACCGGTGGCATGGACATCGTGAAGTTGCGCTACCAGAAGGCGCTGGACGTGGATGCGCTGCTGAAGACGATGCAGAAGCGCACCACCCACCTGGCGGCGGGCGCGTCCTCCTCCGCGTCCGGTGAGCCTCCGAAGCCCTGGGTCATCTGGGATGTGAATGTCCACTTCGGCGACGTCCGCGTGGACAACAACCTGGCGAAGGCCCGCCTGCTGGGGGACGTGCGGCTGACAGGGACGGACCTGCGGCCGGGGCTGCTGGGCCGGGTGGAACTGGCCGAGGGCAGCCAGGCCTTCTTCCGAAACAACCCCTTCACCATCAGCCAGGGGCGGCTCGAGTTCCAGGACGCCACGCAAATCGACCCCGTCTTCGAGGTCCAGGCGCAGACGCAGGTGCGTGAGTTCGTGGTGAAGCTGCACGCCTTCGGCAAGCCGGCGGACCCCCAGATTCTGCTCTCCTCGGAGCCCGCGCTGGTGGAGGGCGACATCGTCTCGCTGCTCACCCTGGGGTTTACCTCGTCAGACCAGGATACCGCGGCCTCGGCGAGCGCCGGCCTGGCGGCCGAGGCCCTCTTCAACGTGTCGGGCCTGGACCGGCAGCTCCAGCGCTTCCTGCCCAGCAATCCGGTGTTGAGGGATTTGTCCCTGCAGATTTCGACCACCTACAACGACGCCACCCGGCAAGCGGAGCCCACTGCGCAACTGGAGTCGAAGTTCCTGAGCGAGCAGCTTAAAATCGGTATGACGCAACCCGTGAGCGGGCGCGGCACGCGGGCGCGGGCCGAGTACCGTTTCGATGACCGACTCTCCGCGCAGGCCCAGTGGGACAACGAGAACAACGAAGCCTCGTTTGGAAACCTCGGGCTCGAGCTGAAGCTGAGCTGGGAGGTCGAGTAGCCCGCGCCGTCGCGCTGGTGGCGCTGCTGCTCTGCGCCCTCGTGCCGGGCGCGGCGCGCGCGCAGGCGGACGGCGGCACGGGCTTCGGCGCCGAAGTCACGGCCGTGGAGCTGCACCTGCCCGGAGGCGCCGACGCGCAGGGCCTGAGCGACCTGGTGGCGGTGCGCAAGGGGCAGACGCTGACGCCGGGCGCGGTGCGGCGCTCGGTGGAGCGGCTGTGGGCCACGGGCCGCTTCACGGACGTGGTGGCGCGCACGGAGCCGGTGCGAGGCGGGGTGCGGCTGATGTTCCAGCTCACGCCCGTGGCGCGGCTGGCGCGGCTGCGCTTCGAAGGCAACGCCGTGCTGTCGGACGGGGAGCTGCTGGAGGCCAGCAGCCTGCTGGAGGGCGGGCCGCTGGACGCGGAGGAGCTGCAGGGCGCGGTGTCGTCCGTGCTCCAGGCGTATCAGCGCAAGGGGTACGACTCGGCGAGAGTCTCCGTGACGCAGGAGCCGGTGACGGAGGGCATCGCGGTGGTGCTCGCCGTGGACGAAGGGCTGCCCACGCGGGTGCGGCAGGTGACCTTCTCCGGCAGCCCCGGCCTGCCGCTGTCCCGGTTGCTGGAGGTGCTGGCGCTGCGGCCGGGGCAGGTGTTCGACCGGGCGCGCCTGTCCAGCTCACTGGAGGAGCTGCGCGCGCTGCTGCGCGGCGAGGGCTACTGGCGCGCGCAGGTGGGCGCGCCGGCGGTGCTGGTGGAGGGCAGCTTCGCGTCGGTGGCGGTGCCCCTGATGGCGGGGCCTCGTTACATGGTGCGCTTCCACGGCAACCGTCACTTCCCGCCGGACGTGCTGGAGCGCGTGCTGGCGCACGACGTCTCGGAGCCCATGGACGAGGTCGTCGCCGGCCGGCTCGCGCGGCGCGTGGAGGTTTTCTACCGCTACCGCGGCTTCCACGACGTGCGCGTGCGTCCCCGCGAGGTGCTGCGCCCGGATGGCGAGGTGGCGGCGCTGGTGTTCGACGTGGAGGAGGGGCACCCGCTGCGCGTGGCCGACGTGCGCTTCCACGGCAACCACGGGCTACCGGTGGAGGCGCTGCGCGCGTTGCTCGCGGAGCGGGTGCAGGCGGGGATGACGCGGCCGGAGCTGGACCTGCGGCTGCTCGACGACCCGCTGAACACCGAGGGACGCCACGGCCCGGAGCTCCCGGGCGTCGCGCCGCCGCCGCCGGCGTCCACCGTGTACGTGGAGGACGCGTGGCTGGAGGCCGTGGAGGCCATGAACGAGGCCTACCGCGAGCAGGGCTTCCTCTCCGCGGTGGTGGCGTTCCGGGGCCTGACGGTGGACGTGGTGGGGCGCACGGCGGTCGCGGACTTCGACGTGGAGGAGGGGCCCCAGGCGCGCCTGGTGAAGGTGGACTTCGAGGGGGTGCCGCCGGGCCTGACGGCCTGGGTCATGGGCCGGCGCATGCGCGAGGGCGCGCCGCTGAGCTTCGACGCGGTGGAGTCCTCGCGTCAGGCGCTGGAGCAGGAGCTGGGGCGGCAGGGCTACCTCTTCGCGCGCGTCACCACGGAGACGGGCGTGGGCGAGGACGGGACGCGGGCGACCGTCATCTTCCGCGCGGACGCGGGCCCGCAGGTGAAGGTCGGCAGGATTCTGGTGCAGGGCCTGACGCGCACGGACCCGGACCTGGTGCTGGCCAACCTCGCGGTGGAGGAGGGCAAGCCCGTCGCGCTGGATGAGCTGACGGAGGGCCAGCGCCGGCTCGCGCGCCTGGGCGTGTTCCGGCAAGTGGACATCGCGCTGGCGGACCCCACCCGGCGCGAGGACACCAAGGACGTGCTGGTGACGGTCCAGGAGCGGCCCCGGCTGGATGGCCAGGTGTCCGGCGGCTACTTCCTGGTGGATGGTCCCCGCATCACGCTCGACACGGCCTACCGCAACCTGGACGGGCTGGGGCTCAGCCTGCTGGCGCGCGGGAAGATCAACTACGCGGGCTGGGGCGCGGAGGCGCTGTCTCGGGACCGGCGCATCGCCTGTCAGCAGACGGTGACCGGCGGCGGCCCCGCGCCGGGCTGTGACGTGGAGCTCCAGGGGCTCAATGGCTTTGGGGGCCGGGGCAACCTCGCGCTGGCGCAGCCCCGGCTGTTCTTCCTGCTGCCGCTACAGGTGGGGGCCCGCCTGGACCTCATCGGCGAGCGTGTGCACCGGCCTTCCTACGTGTCCTCGCGGTTCGCGGCGGCGGCCGCCATGGACTGGGCCGCGGCGACGTGGCTCAACCTGTCGCTGTCCTACGAAGTGGAGAACAACCGGCTGCGCTCGCGCGCGGGTGTGCTGGAGCTGCTCAACCGCGCCGACCGCGAGCGGCTGCGCTACCCATTCGGCGACTTCGCGCTGCACTCGCTGCGGCCCTCCGCCACGCTCGACTTCCGGGACGACCCGGCCAACCCGCGCCGGGGCGTGGTGTTCGTCTCCAGCGCGGAGTTCACCCGCGGCTTGAGCGTGCGGCCCACGGACGTGGCGGGCAACCGCGTGGATGCGTATCCCATCGACGGCGTGAAGCTGTCGGGCAGCCTCAGTGGCTACATCCCCCTGGGACGCCGGGCGAGCGTGGCGCTGTCCGCGCGCGCGGGCACCATCATCCCGCTGGAGGAGCAGGCGCAGGCCATTGGCTCGAAGCTGTTCTACCTGGGCGGCTCGTCCAGTCTGCGCGGCTTCCGTGAGGACGGGGTGCTGCCGGAGGACGTCCGCGGCGCGTTGCAGCAGCGGCTGCGTGACTGCCGCGCGCTGATTTCGCCGTCGGGGTGCTCCGCCGAGCTGAAGGCCGTGCTCGCCGGACAGGTCCCCGCGAGCCAGGGCGGCGAGCTCTTCACCCTGGGCAAGGCGGAGCTGCGCCTGCCGGCCCTGTCCTCCGTGGACCTGGGGCTCTTCTTCGAGGCGGGCAACCTGTGGCTGGACCGGACGCAGTTCGACCCGGGCCGGCTGCGCTACACGGCGGGCGCGGGCCTGCGCTACGTGACGCCCGTGGGCCCGCTGGCCTTCGACGTGGGCTTCAACCTGGACCCCGACGAGTCGGTGAACGAGGCCACCACGCAGTTCCACTTCAGCATCGGGACGTTCTGAGGGAGGCGAGGGTGCGCATGCGCTGGCCGCGGTGGACGGTGGTAGGGCTCGTGCTCCTGGCGGGCTGCCGGACCACCTCCGAGTCCTCTCAGGGGCCGGCGCGGCCCAAGTGGATGCCGCCGGAGGGGACGTGCCCCCGGGGCGCCTTGCTGCAGATGGAGCGCCTGGGCCTGAAGCCGGGGGACAAGGTCCCCGTCATCGTGGATGCCATCCAGGACCACCCGGGGCCGGCGCGCTACAACTACAGCTTCGTGATTGCGCTGCCGCGCGAGCAGGGAGCGCAGCAGCTCCCCGGCGCCCGCATCGGCGGCCGACTGTACGTGACGAAGCACCGCGTCTTCGGCCGGTATGACCGCATCTTCCTGCCAGAGTCCGGGGCGATGTCGGTGCCCTTCTGCGGCATCCTCCTGGATTCGCGCTGGGACAGGGACGGCGAGGGCCTGATTGCCTACCCGAGCCCGATGAAGGGCTTCTCCGTGGTGCAGGACAACACCGGCGTCATCCAGGTGGTGGACCGGTATCCCTGAGACGTGGAGTACAGTCCCCTCCGTGTTCTACGCGTGCGTGCGTGCGGTGGTGGCGCTGTGTCTCCGACTCTTCTACCGGGTGAGGGTGAATGCCCCGGCGCTGGAGCCGGACGGCCCGGTGCTCTTCGTGGGCAATCATCCCAACGGTCTCATCGACCCGGCGCTGGTGTTCATCCTCACGCGGCGCAAGGTGACGTTCCTGGCGAAGGCGCCGCTGTTCCGGATGCCCGTCATCGGCTGGCTGTTGAAGGGATTGGACGCGCTGCCGGTGTACCGGAAGCAGGATGACCCGGCGAAGATGGGCGGCAACGAGGGCACGCTGGACGCCGCGAAGGGCGCGCTGGTGCAGGGGCGCGCCATCACCATCTTCCCCGAGGGAAAGAGCCACTCCGAGCCCGGGCTCGCCGAGCTGAAGACGGGCGCGGCGCGCATCGCCCTGAGCGCGGCGAAGGCGGGGGCCCCGGTGCGCATCGTCCCCGTGGGGCTCACCTACGCGGAGAAGCACGTGTTCCACAGCGAGGTGCTCATCGACGTGGGGCCCGCCATCGACGTGCAGGCCTTCCTGCCCGCGGACGCCGCGGCGGAGCCCGACGCCGTCCGCGCGCTCACCGAGCGCATCGCCAGCGGGCTGCGCGCGGTGACGCTCAACCTGGAGCAGTGGGCGGACCTCCCGCTGGCGCAGCTGGCCGAGCAGCTCTTCGCCTTCAAGCAGGGGGGGGCGCTCGACGCGGAGCGCCTTCGACTGTGGGCGCGCGGCGTGCAGCTGTTCCGCGCCCAGGAGCCGGAGCGCTTCGAGTCCCTGCGCGCGCAGCTCGCCGCCTTCCGGCACCGCATGGCGCTGGTGCGGGCGGCGGGGCCGGAGGACCTGGCGCTCGAGTACCGCCCGGGAAACGTGGTGCCCTTCGTGGTGAAGAACGTGCTGGCGCTGGTGCTGGGCCTGCCGCTGTTCGCCCTGGGGCTGGGCCTGTTCTGGCTGCCCTACCAGCTGCCCCGGCTCGCCAGCCGCAACGCCGAGCTGGACGTGCAGGCCACGGTGAAGTTCCTCACCGCCTTCGTGGTGGCGCTGGCGTGGTGGGGCGCGCTGACGGCCGCGGCGGCGGTGTGGGGGAGCGCGCCGCTGGCCGTGGCCGTCTTCCTCGCCGTGCCGCCGCTGGCGCTGTTCACCCTCTACTTCGCCGAGCGCTGGGAGTCGCTCCAGCGTGACATCCGCGTGTTCTTCACGCTGGGCGACCGCGCGCGCCTCAAGGGCCTGCTGCTCGCGGAGGGCGAGCGGCTGGCCTTGGAGATGGAGCGCCTGGCCGACGAATACCGGCCGAGGCTGGACGCCGCCGCTCAGCCCTGACGCGCGAGGGGCACCGCTTCACGGAACAGCCGGGCGCCCAGCAGCAGCGCGAAGCCGCCGAGGAGCACGGGCAGGGCGTTCACCGCGATGGCGGTGTGCAGGCTGGAGGCGTCCGCGATGTTGCCGATGAGCGCGGGCGAAATCGCGTCACCCAGCAGGTGGATGCACAGCACATTCAGGCCCATGGCGAAGGCGCGGAACGCGGGCGGCACGCAGTTGACGATGGCCGCGTTGATGGGGCCGCTGTTGAGGAAGATGAGGAACTGCGCCAGGGCAATGGCCGCGAAGGTGGGGCCCAGGGCCTCCAGGTTCACCGCCAGGTACATGCACGGGGCCGCCAGCATCAGGCCAATGCCGGACATCCACAGGCCGCCGCCCTCGCGCTTGCGGTCCAGCTTGTCGCCGAGCCAGCCGCCGGCCACCGTCCCCAGCAGGCCCGCCACCGCCGTAATCGCGCCGAAGATGAAGCCCGAGCTGTCCTGCGCCATGCCGCGCTCGCGCACCAGGTACGTGGGCATCCAGAAGCCCAGGCCACCAATGGAGAAGGTCATCAGCGTGTAGCCGGCCGTCACCGCCCAGAAGGCCGAGTTCCGCGCCAGCCCCTTCAGGCCCACCATGAAGGGCATCTTCGTCTGCGCGTCCGGCCCGTCCATGGCGCCGCGCTGGGGCTCCGGCATGAAGAAGGCCATGGCGCCCAGAATCAGCCCGGGCACGCCCCCCGCGAAGAAGGCGACGTGCCACGAGTACGCCTGCGTCAGCCACCCGCCCAGGCCGTAGCCCGCGGCGGCGCCCACGGGGATGGCGATGTAGAAGAACGCCAGCATCCGCGTGCGCTGCGTGCGCGGGTACAAGTCGGAGATGATGCTGGGCGCCACCGCGCCGTAGCCGGCCTCGCCGATGCCAATCACCGCGCGGGCCAGGAGCAACGCGCCGAACGAGGTGGCCAGCCCGCTGGCCCCGGTGGCCAGGCTCCAGAGAATCACACCCCCCGCCACCAGCAGCCGCCGCGGGTAGCGGTCCCCGAGGAACCCGCCCAGCGGCGAGGCCAGCATGAACACCACGATGAACATGGTGCCCAGCAGGCCGGACTGGGTGTCGTTGATGCCGAATTCCTGCTGGATGCCCGGCAGCGCCACCGCGACGATGTAGCGGTCGAGGTAGTTGACCAGGTTGATGAGGGTGAGGATGAACAGCGCATAACCCGCGTTGCTGGCGGGCACGGCGGACGCGGCCGGTGAGGCCACGGGTTGGGCGTTCATGAAGAGGTGGCTCCGGCTCCAAAGCGGTGCGCGAGCAGGCCCCAGCGCAGGCCCTTGTCACTGACTCGGCAGGCCTCCAGTCCCAGCGCCTTCACTGACTCCAGCAGGATGAGGGCGCCCGCGGGGATGACGTCCGCGCGCTTGGGCTGCATGCCGGGCAGGGCGCGCCGCGCTTCCAGCGGCATGGCGCACAGCCGGTCCGTCAGGGCGGACAGCTCGTCCACGGACAGCGTGCCGCCGTGGACCTGCGCCGCGACGTAGGGGTGGATGGCGTGCTGCACGGCGTACAGCGTCGTCACCGTGCCCGCCACGCCCACCAGGGCCGCGCCGGGCGGCGGGGCGGGGAGGGCGCGGAAGGTGTCGCGCAGGTGGGCTTCGACGCGCGCGCGGTCCTCGGAGGTCATCGGGTCCGAGCGGACGAAGCGCTCCGTCATGCGCACCGCGCCCACGTCGAAGCTGTGGCGGAAGTCCACGTGGCCGCCGCGGTTGCCGTAGATGAACTCCGTGGAGCCGCCGCCGATGTCGAGCACCAGCAGGGGGCCCGTCGCGTCCGCCGCGAAGTCCGCGTGCACCGCGGCGAAGGACAGCTCCGCCTCCATGGCGCCGGAGATGATTTCCACCGTCACGTCCGCGCGCGCCTTGGCCGCCGCGAGGAACTCCGCGCCGTTCTCCGCGTCGCGCGCGGCGCTGGTGGCGGACACGGCGAGGCCTTCCGCGCCCAGCTCGCGCGCCTCGCGGGCGAAGGACTCCAGCACCTGGAGCGTCGCCTCCAGGCCTTCGGCGGAGAGCTTGCGCGTCGCATCCACGCCCCGGCCCAGGCGCGTGATTTCCGCGCGCTCCCGCACGGCCTCGAAGCGGCCCTCCGGGGTGCGCTCCGCGACGAGCAGGAGGACGGAGTTGCTTCCAACGTCGATGGTGGCGAAGCGCGACATGCGCGGCAGCCTACTCAACGCAGCAGCGCTTCCAAAGCGTCACCCAGGGCCTGGTAGTCAGCGGGGGTGTTGTAGAGCTGCGCGGACAGGCGCACATGCCGGTGCGGCGGCCGGGGCCAGGGGGTGATTTGCGCCTCGATGCGGTATTCGTCGAACAGGCGCAGGTGGAGCGGGTCCACGTAG
>NZ_JAAIYB010000193.1 GCF_010894475.1 Myxococcus vastator | reverse complement strand
GGCTGGGGTTGTCCTATGACTTCATCGAGCGGCACCGCGACACGGTGCCGTGGACCCTGTCCGTGGTCGTGCGGCGGGCATGGACGGGGGAGGGGAGCCGGCTGGACGTCAGCCTCGACGTCACGGTGCCCCTCAACATGCTCTTGGGTACTCCCGGGGAATCCCGGGTCTCAGGCGACCGGACGGTGTCCCGCCGGCACGCCACGGCGCGCTTCCGCGCACGCGCCGCGTCTTCGCTGTTCCAGAGGGAAGCCCCTCATATTATGGAGGTTCCATGAACTTCGAGTTGACCGACATCCAGCGTGAAATCCAGCGGATGACCCGCGAGTTCGCGGCCAAGGAGCTCATCCCCAACGCCCGCAAGTGGGACGAGCACCACGCCTGGCCGACCGACGCGGTGAAGAAGCTCGCCGAGCTGTCCCTGCTGGGCGTGGCCGTTCCCGAGCAGCACGGCGGCGCCGGGCTGGACAACGTCTGTTACGCCATCGCCATGGAGGAGATCAGCCGCGGCTGCGCCTCCACCGGCGTCATCATGAGCGTGAACAACTCCCTCTACTGCGATCCGATCATGAAGTTCGGCACGGACGCGCAGAAGGAGCAGTTCCTGGCGCCCTTCGCCCGGGGCGAGAAGCTGGGCTGCTTCGGCCTCACCGAGCCCGAGGCCGGCAGCGACGCCGCCGCGCAGAAGACGGTCGCCGTGCGCAAGGGTGACGAGTACGTCATCAACGGCTCGAAGAACTGGATCACCAACGGCCCCAAGGCCGACGCCATCGTCCTGATGACCATGACGAACCGGGAGGCCGGCCACAAGGGCATCACCGCGTTCATGGTCCCCACGGACACCCCGGGGTTCATCCGCGCCGAGCCGGACAAGAAGATGGGCATCAGCGCCGCCTGGTCCTGCTCCATGTTCTTCGAGGACATGCGCGTGCCGGCCAAGTACATGCTCGGCAAGGAAGGCGAGGGCTTCAAGATCGCCATGAGCACGCTGGACGGCGGCCGTATCGGCATCGCGTCGCAGGCGCTGGGCATCGCGCGCGCGGCCTACGAGGAGGCGGTGCGCTACTCCGGTGAGCGCAAGTCCTTCGGCAAGCCCATCCGCGAGCACCAGGCCATCCAGTTCATGATCGCCGACATGGCCACGGAGATCGACGCGGCCCGGCTGCTCGTGTGGCGGGCGGCCCTGCAGAAGGACAAGGGCGTGCGCCACAGCGCGGAGAGCGCCATGGCCAAGCTGTACGCCAGCGAGATGGCCAGCCGCGTGGCGAACAAGGCCCTGCAGGTGCACGGCGGCATGGGCTACAGCAAGGAGATGGACGTGGAGCGCCACGTGCGCGACGCGCGCATCACCGAAATCTACGAAGGGACGAGCGAGATCCAGCGCATCGTCATCGCCGCCAACCTGCTGAGGGAGTAACCGTCATGACCCGAGCGCTTCTCTCCGCAGTCGTCCTGGCCTCGGCGGTGGCGCTCGCGCAGGGCGCCGCCCCCACGAAGGCGCCCACCGGCGGCAAGCCCGCCGCCGCGACGCCGGCCCCCGCCAAGCGCGACGGGCCGGACATCGAGCGCATGCCCTTCACGCCCGACTCCGTCCGCCAGGTCGTCCAGCACCACCAGCGCCGCATCCAGGAGTGCTACGAGGACTACATGGCGGAGAAGGACCGGACGGTGGAGGGGAAGCTGATGACGACCTTCACCATCGACGCCAACGGCCTGGTGAAGGACGCCCGGGTGGTGAAGAAGACCAGCACGCTGAAGGACCCGAGCCTGCACGACTGCGTCCAGGCCGTCCTGTCGTCCATGACCTTCCCGAAGCCCCCGGACGGCGCGGACCACCCCATCGAATATCCGTTCAACCTCAAGGCCATCGAGTAGGACTACCGCCGTGAACCTCGAGCTCACCGAGACGCAGACCCTCATCCGTGACACCGCTCGCAAGTTCGCCCGCGAGCGCGTGGCACCGCAGGCCCGATCGCTGGACCGCGAGGAGCGCTTTCCCACGGACCTCTTCCGGGAGTTGGGGGAGATGGGCCTGCTGGGGGTGAACCTCCCAGCGCGCTACGGCGGCTCGGAGGCCGGCGTGGTGTCCTACGCGCTGGCGATGATGGAGCTGGCCGCGGCCGACGCATCCACGTCCGTGGCCATGGCCGTCACCAACATGTGCGGCGAGCTCATCAACGCGTTCGGCACCGACGCGCAGCGCGAGAAGTACGTGACGCGGCTGGCGTCCGGCGAGGCCGTCGCGGGCTCGTTCGCGCTGTCCGAGCCTCACGCGGGCTCCGACCCGGGCGCGCTGCGCACCACCGCGGTGCGGCGCGGGGACACGTGGGTCCTCAACGGCAGCAAGCAGTGGATCACCTCCGGCGCGCATGCGGGGGTGCTGGTGGTGTGGGCGCGCACGTCCCCCGCCGGCAACAAGGGCTTGTCGTGCTTCATCGTCGAAGGTGGGACGAAGGGGCTGATCATCGGCAAGCACGAGGACAAGATGGGCCTGCGCTCCTCGAACACGGTGCCCCTCACGTTCGAGGACTGCGAGATTCCGGCGGAGAACCTGCTGGGCGCCGAAGGGCAGGGGTTCAAGCTGGCCATGGTGGCCCTGGACGGCGGGCGCATTGGCATCGCGGCGCAGGCCTGCGGGGTGGGCCGCGCGGCGCTCGAGGCGACCGTGGCCTACGTGAAGGACCGCCAGGCGTTCGGCCAGGCCATTGGCGACTTTCAGGGCCCGCGCTTCATGCTCGCGGACATGAAGGTGCAGTTGGAGGCGGCGGAGCTGCTGACGCTGCGCGCCGCGTCGATGAAGGAGCAGGGCCAGCCGTTCTCCCGCGAGGCCTCCATGGCGAAGCTCTTCGCGAGCGAGATGAGCAACAAGCTGGCCGACAAGGCCGTACAGCTCCACGGCGGCTACGGCTACATCGACGAGTTCCCGGTGGAGCGGTACTTCCGCGACGCCCGCGCGCAGACCATCTACGAAGGCACCAGCGAGGTGCAGCGGATGGTGATTGCCCGCGAGAGCTTCAAGCTGAACGGCTGAGCGCGGCCCTGGAATATCAGGGCCTTGGCCGCCTGTTCGGGCCTCGGGCCAGGGACAGACGCACTCCGGGACAGGGCTGCACGGCAGGGCAGGCGTTCTTAACTAGGTGCCAGGAACAGCACAGGCGGCACGAGCTCGCTTGACTACCGGAATCACCGGTGTCTAGGTTGCGCGGCTTCCATCAAATCAAGTCCTCAATGAGGAGGACGCACGTCCCGGCCCGCTGCTCCCCGCAGGCCGCTACGGAAAAACCACCATCAGGGGGCAGTTGTACCGGTTTCAAAGGACTTCCATTTCATGCAGCAGAACGTGAACCAGCAGGTCGGGATGGACGGCGGCGACGAAGACTTTGCCGCAATGTTCGAGGCCTCGCTCAAGGAGCGCGGTGGTGACGGGATCCTGAAGGAAGGGGAGATCGTCAAGGGCACCGTGGTCCAGGTGACGAAGGACTTCGCGATTGTCGACATCGGCTACAAGTCCGAGGGACAGGTCCCGATCTCCGAGTTCACCAATCCTCGCGGAGAGGTCTCGGTTCAGGCCGGTGACCCCGTCGAGGTCCTCCTGGAGAGCCGCGAGAACGACACCGGCATGGTCGTCCTCTCCAAGGAGAAGGCCGACAAGATGCGCATCTGGGACGAGATCAGCGCCGCGTGTGAGCGCGATGAGATCGTCAAGGGCACCATCGTCGGTCGCGTGAAGGGCGGCCTGTCCGTCGACATCGGCGTGAAGGCGTTCCTGCCCGGCTCGCAGGTCGACATCCGCCCCGTGCGGAACCTTGACCAGTACATCTCGAAGGAATTCGAGTTCAAGGTCATCAAGTTCAACAAGAAGCGCGGCAACATCGTGCTTTCCCGCCGCGTCCTCCTCGAGAAGCAGCGCGAGGAGATGAAGAAGGAGACCCTCAAGAACCTCAAGGAGGGTGCCGTCCTCAAGGGCGTGGTCAAGAACCTCACCGACTACGGTGCGTTCATCGACCTGGGCGGTATCGACGGTCTGCTCCACATCACGGACATGTCGTGGGGCCGCATCGGTCACCCGAGCGAGATGTTCAACGTGGGTGACGAGGTCCGCGTCGTCGTCCTCAAGTTCGACCCGACGCAGGAGCGCGTCAGCCTGGGCCTGAAGCAGATCCAGGAGGACCCGTGGCACCGCGCCGACGAGAAGTACCCGGTCGGCACCCGCGTGCGCGGCAAGGTCGTGTCCATCACGGACTACGGCGCGTTCATCGAGATCGAGCAGGGCGTCGAGGGTCTGGTGCACGTGTCCGAGATGTCCTGGACCAAGCGCCTCAAGCACCCGTCCAAGATCCTGGAGGTCGGCCAGGAGGTGGAGGCCGTCGTCCTGGACATCGATCCGAAGGCCAAGCGCATCGCGCTGGGCATGAAGCAGATCGAGCAGAACCCCTGGACGCTGCTCGAGGACAAGTACCCGATCGGCTCCGTCATCAAGGGTCAGATCCGCAACGTCACCGACTTCGGCGTGTTCGTCGGCGTCGAGGAGGGCGTGGACGGCCTGGTGCACGTCTCCGACATCTCCTGGACGGTGCGCATCAAGCACCCGGGCGAGATGTTCAAGAAGGGCGACGAGGTCGAGGCGGTGGTGCTCAACATCGACGTCGAGAACGAGCGCTTCAGCCTGGGCATCAAGCAGCTCCAGCCGGACCCCTGGGAGACGCTGTCCGAGCGCCTGCCCGTGGGCAGCCGCGTGAAGGGCAAGGTCACCAAGGTCACCGACTTCGGCGCGTTCGTGGAGATCGAGCCGGGCATCGAGGGCCTCGTCCACGTCTCCGAGCTGAAGGAGGAGCGTGTCGAGAACCCGCGTGACGTGGTGCAGGAGGCGCAGGATGTCGAGGTGAAGATCATCGACATCAACACCCCGGACCGGAAGGTCGCGCTGTCGATGAAGGCGCTGATCGGCGAGGGCGAGGACTACCGCGAGTACCTCCGCAAGCAGGCGGAAGGCTCGAAGGCGCGCCTCGGCGACGTGATGGCGAGCAAGTTGAAGAAGTAGTCTTCAGCCGCACGCGCCAGCACGGCGAGACGGCCGGGTTCCCGAGAGGGGGCCCGGCCGTTGCCGTTCCGGGGCATCCCCGTCCCGGTGCGGGCTCGCGCCGTTGGGACGGCTTTGACTTGGAGTCAGGCGGGGCGCTAAGCAGGGCCCTACGCGTATCGGGGCCGAGCGCGTGGGGGACAATCCATGGTTGCTCGTTCTTTGTGCCGGGGCCTCTGCTCCGGATTGGCCTATGCGCTCACGTTGAGTGCGGTGTTCGCGTGTTCGGGTGGACCCCCCCCGGACCCCTCTGCGTCCCAGCCCCCGGGCTCGGCGCGCATCGAGGTCTCCGTCGCGCAGTTCACGCAGGGAGAGGCGGGACATTTCCGGTGCATCGCCGAGGATCCGGACGGTGACGCGCTGCTCTACGTGTTCGACTGGGGGCGCGCGCGGGCCGAAGTCGGGATGACGCCCCGCGTTCCCAGCGGCACGGCCGGCGACGTGTCGCCCACCTTCCAGGCCGTGGGGGAGTTCACGGCCCGCTGCCGCGCCGTTGATACGCACGGGCAGTTGGGGGCGTGGTCCGAGCAGGTGCCCTTCCATGTTCAACGGCCGCCGCCGCCGGACGACGGGAAGCGGGAGTTCAAGGTGGAGCTCTTCGGCCAGGGGCGCGTGACGAGCACGCCCAGCGGAATCGATTGCCCCACCACGTGCAGCGCGCGCTTCGACGTGGGAACCCATGTGTCTCTGTCGGTGGAGCCGCAGCCTGGCTGGCGCTTCGCGGGAATGCTCCGCTGCGGTACCGAGGCCGCGCCCGGCGTCTTCCAGGTCGAGCACAACCGCCACTGTGGTGCGGGGTTTGCCCGTCTGGAGGCGCATGCCGCGGAGTGGCGCCAGACGGGGGCCTATCACCCCACCGACGCGACGTGGGGCCCCGAGGGTTGGCTGCTCGCCGTGTTGGACCGGAGGAGCGCGGGGGGCCGTCTGCGCATCTGGAATGCGGGCCTCGGGCATGTCGCCCGCGTGCTCCGCATGGACGCCGTCGACATGCGCTCGGTGTCCTGGGGGCCGCGGTATGAGGACCTGGCCGTGGGGCTCGAGGACGGGCGGTTGGGCCTGATTGATCCGGCGACCGAGGCGTTCCGCCAGACGTGGAGCGCCCATGAGGGGCCGGTGGTGGGGGTGACCTGGTCCGCGCAAGGAGACGAGCTGGCCAGCGTCAGCAACCTGGGGGAGGGCGGCGCGGAGGTGCGCTTCTGGTCCGCGTCCACGGGGGCGGAGCGCCGCACGCCCTTGCGGACGGCTCGCACGGTTCGGCGCATCCACTGGAGCCCGGATGGCGCGAGGATCGCGCTCGAGGTGCAGGGCGAACAGGTGGAGATCCACACGTTGGATCCCTGGGTGCAAGTCCAGGAAGTGGTCAACGCGGATGGCTTCGCCTGGAGCCCCGAGGGTGAGCGCTACGCGGTGGGGAGCTACCGGAATGTCCGCGTATACGACTCGGTGACCCATGCGCTCCAGGCCTCGTGGTTCGGTTCGTGGAGCACGTCGTCCCGCATGGACTGGAGCCCGACGGAGGACTGGCTCGTCCTGGTGGACGCGCTCCACTCGCTGACGGTCTTGAACGTCACCACCGGCGTGGTGGTGGCGGAAGGCTCCGAGGTGCCACGCAACCCGCTGAGCGCGCTGGGCTACAGCGCCGTGCGCTTCCACCCGCGACAGGCGTCATTCGTGGCGGTGGAGAGCGAGCCCGCGTCGGTGTCCATCTTCAGCGTGGACGCACCGCAAGCACGGCTGTCGCGCAACGAGTTGTTGGCGCACACGTCGGAGGTGGCCGCCACGGCGTGGAGTCCCGCAGGGGACCGGCTCGCTTCCGCGGGGCACGACGGCAAGGTCCGGCTCTGGGAGCCGACGGGCCGGGCCATGGCCACCCTGGACGGACATGACGGCAACCAGGTCCGTTCGCTGGCCTGGAACGCCAGCGGCACGCGGCTCGCGTCGGGAGGAACGGATGGACGCATCTGCCTCTGGGACGTCGAGCAGGGCCGCCTGGCACAACCGCCGATCCACCTGATGATGGGCCCCCGGGAGCGGCCCCTGGAGGTGGACCACGTCGCGTTGAGCCCGGATGGACGCACCCTGGCGAGCGTGGGCGCGACGGTGTTCCTCACCGGGAAGGGAACCAGCATCCAGGTCTGGGATGTCGCCTCGGGCGTGGAGTTGCTCCGAATCCCAGACACAGACGGCCCGGTCGTGGGGCTGGGATGGACGCCGGATGGAGCGTCGCTGATCATCGTCTATTCCCACGCGGCCTGGGATATCTGGAACCTCGCGTCCGGCGCGCTCCGACGCGTGGAGTCCGCCTGGGAGCTCCTGTCCACCGCGGTGCTCAGCCCGGATGGAACCCGGCTGGCCTGTAGCGACAGGCGCGGGGTGTCCGTGCTGGACGTGGCGACGGGCGCTGTCATCGCGGAGACCCCCACCTGGACCACCCAGCTTGCCCTCGCGTGGCACCCGGCCGGCGCCTCCTTCGCCGGCGGCGGCACGCAGCGGCTCGTCTTCCAGTGGCAGGTCCTGGAGACCGGACATCTCTCGCACAGCGTCCTGGGCGCTCACGACGGCATGGTCCTGGGCGCCTCGTGGCGCGGAGATGGCGCGGTCGTCACCACGAGCGGAGCGGACATGTCGCTGGTCACCTGGCACGCCCCGTAGGAACCGTCCGACCGGTCGGGCGGGCAGGGGTGTGGGGCCCGAGACGCCAGCCCTCGTGACTTCACACGGTTACGAGAGCTGGCGCGCTGCGTCGTGCACAGTGGACTCTCCCCGTCGTGTGGCGAGCAACGATGCTTGAACTCGGTGAAGTGGCCGGTGATAAGGGCCACCGACGCTGTTATCGAAGGTCATCCGCACATCCTCAAGAGGAGGCAGTTTTCATGGCTCGTGACGTCGTCATCGTGGGCGCGGCCCGTACCCCCATTGGTGCCTTTCAAGGCGCGCTCGCCAAGCTGACGGCCCCTCAGCTGGGCGCGATCGCGATCAAGGCGGCGCTGGAGCGCGCGGGCGTGAAGCCTGACGCCGTGCAGGAAGTCATCATGGGCTGCGTGCTCACCGCCGGCGTGGGCCAGGCGCCCGCCCGCCAGGCGGCCATCTTCGCCGGCCTGCCCGAGACGGTCCCCGCCACCACGCTCAACAAGGTCTGTGGCTCCGGCCTCAAGGCCGTCAGCGCGGGCGCGCAGGCCATTGCCCTGGGTGAGGCGGACGTCGTCGTCGTGGGCGGCATGGAGTCCATGAGCAACTCGCCCTACATCAGCCACACGATGCGTGGCGGCGCGCGCATGGGCAACGTGGAGTTCAAGGACGCGATGATCCACGACGGCCTCTGGGACGTGTACGGCAACGTCCACATGGGCATCTGCGCCGAGGCGTGCGCCACGTCGCAGGACATCAGCCGCTCGCAGCAGGACGAGTACGCGCTGGAGTCCACGCGCCGCGCCATCCAGTCCCAGAAGGAGGGCCTGTTCAAGGCGGAGATCGTCCCGGTCCAGATTCCCGGCAAGAAGCCGGAGGACGTCGTCACCGTCTCCGACGACGAGGGGCCCCGCAACGCGAAGCCGGAGAAGATTCCGGGCCTGAAGCCGGTGTTCAAGAAGGACGGCACGGTGACGGCCGCCAACGCGTCCTCCATCAACGACGGCGCCGCGGCGCTGGTGCTGATGAGCGAGGAGCGCGCGAAGGCCGAGGGCCGCGCCATCCTGGGCCGCATCACGGGCTACGCGCAGGCGGCGCGCAAGCCGGAGGAGTTCACCATCGCGCCCACGGACGCCATCAACAAGCTGCTGACCCAGAAGGGTGTCAGCGCGGGTGACGTGGACCTCTGGGAGATCAACGAGGCGTTCGCGGTGGTGTCCATCGCGAACAACCGGCTGCTCGGCCTGGACGTGTCGAAGGTGAACGTGCGCGGCGGCGCGGTGGCGCTGGGCCACCCGATTGGCGCTTCCGGCGCGCGCGTGCTGGTGACGCTGCTGCAGACGATGAAGGACCTGGACAAGAAGCGCGGCGTCGCGTCGCTCTGCATCGGCGGCGGCGAGGGCATCGCGCTGATGGTGGAGCGCTGAACTTCCTCTCCCGATAGGGGAGGGGCACGGGGTGTGGGCCTGACAAGGGCCTTCACCCCGTTCGCACGTGCGGGAGGGCGGATGAACAAGGTCTACGCGAACGCGGACGAGGCGGTCGCCGACATCCCAGACGGCTGCACGCTCATGAGCGGCGGCTTCGGGCTGTGCGGCAACCCGGAGAATCTCATCGAGGCACTTCACCGGAAGAACGTGAAGGACCTCACCATCATCTCCAACAACTGCGGCACCACCGAGCTGGGGCTCGGCATCCTGCTTCAGAACAAGCAGGTGAAGAAGATGGTGTCCAGCTACGTGGGAGAGAACAAGGAGTTCGAGCGGCAGTTCCTCTCCGGCGAGCTGGAGGTGGAGCTGACGCCGCAGGGCACCCTGGCCGAGCGCATCCGCGCGGGCGGCTGCGGCATTGGCGGCTTCTTCACCCCGACGGGCGCCGGCACCCAGGTGGCCGAAGGGAAGGAGACGCGCGTCATCGACGGGCGGCTGCACGTGCTGGAGACGCCGCTGAAGGCGGACTTCGCCATCGTCCGCGCGTGGAAGGCGGACCGCTGGGGCAACCTGGTGTTCCGCAAGACGGCGCGGAACTTCTCCCCGATGATGTGCATGGCGGCCAAGGTCACCATCGTCGAGGCGGAGCACATCGTGGAGCCCGGTGAGCTGGACCCGGACCTGGTGCACATCCCGAGCATCTTCGTGAAGCGCATCATCCAGGCGAAGAACCTCCAGAAGTGGATCGAGCGGCGCACCGTCCGCAAGTCGGCCTGAGGAGCCCAGCCATGCCACTGACTCGTGAACAGATTGCACAGCGCATCGCCCAGGAGCTGCGGGACGGCTTCTACGTCAACCTGGGAATCGGCATGCCCACCCTGGTGGCCAACTACATCCCGCCGGGCATGGACATCGTGCTCCAGTCGGAGAACGGCCTGCTGGGCATTGGCCCCTGGCCCGTGGAAGGCCAGGAGGACCCCGACCTCATCAACGCCGGCAAGGAGACGGTGACGGCGGTGCCCGGCGCCGCGTTCTTCGACTCGGCGCTGTCGTTCGGGATGATCCGCGGCGGCCACATCGACATGGCCGTGCTGGGCGCCATGGAGGTCAGCGAAGAAGGCGACCTGGCCAACTGGATGATCCCCGGGAAGATGATCAAGGGCATGGGCGGCGCCATGGACCTGGCCGTCGGTGCCCAGCGCATCTTCGTGGCCATGGAGCACGCCAACAAGGACGGCAAGCCCAAGATCCTCAAGAAGTGCTCGCTGCCGCTGACGGGCCTCAAGTGCATCCACCACATCGTCACGGACCACGCGTACATCGACGTGACGCCGCAGGGGCTCATCCTGCGCGAGGTGGCCCCCGGGGTGACGGTGGAGCAGGTGCAGAAGCTCACCGAGCCGAAGCTGACGGTGGCCCCCGACGTCCGTGAGATGAAAGTCTGAGCGTGTGGGGTTAAGGTGCACCGCCGCGGGCGTTGTACGAATCCCGCGGCGGAGCGCTTCCCATGGCAGACAGTCCCGACACCTCGACCCCTCATCCCCGCGCGCCCCGTCTGGAGTACGAGCTGCCGGTGGCCTACCGCAGCGTCTCTGGCTTCGTCACCGACTGGGCGGTGAACCTGTCGAAGGGGGGCCTGTACATCAACACCGACAAGCCGCTGTCCGTGGACACGGTGGTGCGCCTGCTGGTGACGCTGCCCGGCGCGCACTTCCCCGTGGAGCTGAAGGGGCGGGTGACGCGCACCAATGCCGTGGGCGTGCCTGCGCCCCAGTCCCCAGGGATGGCAGTGGAGTTCCTGGACGTCGATGAAGACAAGCGAACGCGTATCGAGGAGTTCGTGGAGCGCCTGCGCTCGGAGCTCCCGCCCGAATAGCGCCTGAAATGCTGCCGCTCCCTGAACTTCCCGTCCAACTGACTGTCGAACGCCTCGGCCAGCTCGGCGAAGGCGTGGCCTCCTGGCAGGGGCGCACCGTCTTCATCCCGGGGACCTTCCCGGGTGACACCGTGCGCGTCCACCTGGAGACGCATGGCCGCGTGCTGCGCGGAATCCTCCGGCAGGTGGTGTCTCCCGGCCCGGACCGGCGTGACGCGCCCTGCGTGTACGCGTCCGACTGCGGCGGCTGTGACTGGCTGGGGCTGGCCGAGCCCGCCCAGCGCACCGCGAAGCAGGAGATTGTCCTGTCGACGCTGGAGCACCTAGGCCACCTGGCTCGGGACAGCTTCACCGTGCGTCCGCTGCTGGTGGCGCCTCGCGACTGGGGCTACCGGCGCCGCGCGGTGCTGCATCCCGCGGGCAAGGGGGCGCTGGGCTACTTCGGCCGGCGCAGCCACGAGCGCGTGCCCGTGGAGCACTGCGGCGCGCTCACGCCCGTGCTCACGGCGCTCCCCGGGAAGCTGGCCCCGCTGCTCAAGCCCCTGGCGAAGGACACCGAGGAGGTGCTGCTGCTGGCGGAAGGGGACAAGGCGGCGTTCGCCGTGAAGCTCAGCGGCCCGGTGACGGCGCGCCACCTGGAGGCCGCCGAGGCGGCCGTGCGCGCCCTGCGGCTGGAGGGCGCGGTGCTGGTGCCGAAGGAGGGCTCGGCCCGGCTCCTGGGCAAGCCCGCGCTGCGCTCGTACTCACCGCTGCGGCCAGAAGTCCCCCTGTACCTGCGGCCGGATGCCTTCGCCCAGGCCCATGCCGAGGCCAACGTGGGGCTGGTGACCTCGGCGGTGTACGAGCTGGGCGCCCGGGAGTCCGACTCCGTGCTGGAGCTGTATTCGGGCAACGGCAACTTCACCTTCCCCCTGGCCGGAACCGCCGCGTCCGTGCTGGGCGTGGAGTCCTCCCCGGTGGGCGTGGAGCTGGCCCAGCGGAGCGCTCGAGAGGGCGGGGTGACGAACGTGCGCTTCATCCAGGGTGACGCCCGCAAGGTGTGCGACGGGCTGGTGGCCGAACAGCGCCGCTTCGACGTGTGCCTCGTGGACCCGCCGCGCGCGGGAGCCCCGGGCCTGGCGAAGTGGATGACGGCCCTGGGCGTGCGCCGCGTGGTGTACGTGGCGTGTGATCCGGCGTCCCTGGCTCGGGACGCCGCGGGCCTGGTCGCCGCGGGCTACAAGCCCCTGGCCCTCCAGGTGGTCGACATGTTCCCTCAGACGCATCACGTCGAGGCCGTGATGTCCTTCGAGCGGACGGCCTGAGCCGCGGCAACACGCACCATCAGTCTTTGTCGCGTTGAGCAGGCCGACGGGGGAGCGCGGCGGCGCTCACTCTGGGCACAAGCAGGAATAGTCTGCAATTCAGTAAATTTCAGTGATTACACCGCGTGTACCAGGGAGGCAGACGTCCGCTTGCTTCACGGCCGTGCATTCCCGATTGCGCGCGGGCCATCCCCGGACATGATGGTTGCGTGGATGCCCGCATCGTCGAGTTCGCCGAAGTCCTCCGCCAGAACGGTGTGCGTGTCAGTACGTCCGAGGTCCAGGACGCGCTGCGCGCCACGTCCGAGGTAGGCCTCCAGGACCGGAACCTGTTCCGTTCGGTGCTCCGCACCACGCTGGTGAAGCGCGAGCTGGACGTGGACACCTTCAACCGCGCCTTCGAGTTCTACTTCTCCGGCGCGGCGCGGACGTTCGAGGCCATCGACAAGTCGCTGGCGCAGCAGTTGGAGGAAGAGGGCTATCTGGAAGGCGACCTGCTGAAGATGGTCCTCATCCAGATGCACCAGCTCCTCCCGGAGATGTCCCCCCTGGCCCAGGCCGTGCTGACGGGAGACCGGGCCCGGCTGGCGCAGATCTTCCGGATGGCCTCGCTGCAGTTGGACTTGTCGCGGATGGAGAGCCCGCTCCAGGCCGGCTTCTTCTCCCGGCGCATGCTGGCGGCGGCCGGGGCGGACAAGGCCCGGAACGACATGAAGTCGCTGGAGGACGAGCTGCGGGCCCGGGGCCTCACGCCGGAAGGGGTGGAAATTGTCTCGCGCCACGTCGCCGCCGCGATGCGGAAGATCGAGGACGCCGCCCGCCAGGAAGTGAAGCGCCAGGCGGAGGCCCGCATCCGCCGCCGCACCGACACCGCCGCGGACAAGCCGCTGCACCTGCTCTCCCAGGCGGAGGTGGACCAGATGGAGTCCGCCGTCCGCACCCTGGCGGAGAAGCTGCGCAGCCGGCTCATCCGCAAGCAGCGCTCGCACCGCAAGGGCGCCCTCAACGTGCGGCGCACCCTGCGCCGGAACCTGCCGTGGGGCGGGGTGCCCATGGTGCCCCAGTTCCGCAGCCGCCGCCCGGAGCGCCCGGAGCTGGTGGTGCTCTGCGACGTGTCCGACTCCGTGCGGCAGGCCTCGCGGATGATGCTGCTGTTCATGCACACGATGCAGTCGCTCTTCGTCCGCGTGCGCTCGTTCGTCTTCGTGTCCGACGTGGGCGAGGTGACGCAGTACTTCAAGGACCTGGACGTGGACGCCGCCATCGACATGGCCACCGCGGGCAAGACGGTGTCCCTGAGCGCGAACTCCAACTACGGCCGCGCCCTGGCCGACTTCACCCGGGACCACCTGGGCAGCATCACCCGCCGCACCACCGTCATGGTGATTGGCGATGGGCGGAACAACTACAACGCGAACAACGCCTGGGCCCTCAAGGACCTGCGCCGCAAGGCCAAGCGGCTCTTGTGGATCTGCCCCGAAGAGCGTGGCAACTGGGGCATTGGCGACAGCGAGATGCTCACCTACGAGAAGCACTGTCACCAGGCCGTCGTCGTCACCTCCGTGTCGGACCTGGCCCGGATCGCCGACCAGCTCGTGCCCGCGTAGCACTCTATAGGGTAGCGAGGGGCGGTAAGAGGTGGTTCTGGCTACGCTGAGAGTGCCCGGGCTATCGCGCTCGTACGATGCCACTCAGCTTCAACTACGCCGCAGGCGACGGAAGTCTTTTACGCGCCAGTCTCACCGCGCTCGGACAGGGCGGCAGATCAACAAGCTCACCGACCATTGTCAAAATGAGTCAGGAGTGACTTCGCGGGTTGTGCCCTAAATTTAGGGCTGGCCCCTGCAAACGGACACGCCAAATCCGACTCTCGCCCGAGCCTGTGAAGGCAGAACGAAAGTTCGCCTGCGGGCTGAGGAAACGACTCAAGCGCAGCCAAGGAATATCGCACCACGACTTGTCTAGTCCCATCCTCCCGGCGTAATTTCCCACTGGCCAGATCGCACTACCCACGCACCGAGCCACGCTCTGGTTGTGTTACCAACCGTTCCCTGAAAGCAACGACGATCCTATGTTCCTCGAACGTATCTCCTTGACCAACTTCCGCTGCTTTGGTCCAGAGACTCGCACAATCAGCATGGCGCCCGGCTTGACTGCATTCGTTGGCGCGAATGGCTCTGGGAAAACTGCGGCCATGGGTGCGCTGCTCCGTCTATTCGGCGTTACATCCGAGCACCGACGCATTCGACGACAAGACTTTCACGTCCCCATCTCGGAGCTGGTCGCGCCGGCCGAGCGCAAGTTGGTGATTGAAGCATTTATTGCTTTTCCGGAGTTGGATGT
>NZ_JAAIYB010000192.1 GCF_010894475.1 Myxococcus vastator | reverse complement strand
GCCTGGGGGAGTTCACGGCATGGCACGTTCCACGGTGGAGCCCGCGCACGGTGACGAGTTGCCCGCCAGCACGGGCACGCGCCCCTTCTGGGAGGCGGTGGCGCAGGGGACGGTGGACGTGGCCGTCCGCACCTACGAGGCCCTGGCGGCGTCGCAGCGGGACGTCGTGCTGGCCGAGTCCGCGCGCGCATCCGCGTCCGCTCGCGCCACGCTGGTGTCGGTGCTGCGGCGGGCGCGTGACTTCGCTGGCGCCGCGCGGGTGCTGGAGATGGATGGCGCCGCGGCTGACGCCGCACAGCTCCACGAGCAGGCGGGCGCGCTGCTCCTGGCCGCGGAGGCGTGGCTGCGCGCGGGTGAGCCGTCCCGGGCGGCGGCGGCCTTCGAGCGCGGCGGCGCGCTGGAGCGGGCGCTGTCGCTGTACCAGTCCCTGCGGGCGCGCGAGGGCATGGCCCGCTGCCTCACCCGGCTGCGCCGCCCCATGGAGGCCGCGGCGGTGTACCGCGAGCTGGGCAACCCCCACGCGGAGCTGGAGTCCCTGCGCGCCGTGTCCCCGGACATCGCGGTGGCGCGGCGTGAGGCGGTGCTGCGGATGAGCGCGCTGCTGGACGCGCAGGGGGACTCGTGGCGAGCGCTGGTGCTGCTGGCGGATGCGCTCCAGGCACCGGAGCTCCAGGGGGACATCGCGCTCCGGGCGGAGCACACGCGGCTGCTGCGTCACCTGAACCTGAATGGTGGCCCGTCGGTGGAGCCCGCCCGCGCGCCGCCGCCGCCGGACGGCTACGAATACCTCAAGGCCATTCCCCTCTTCGGTGAGCTGTCCCTGGTGGACATGAAGGACCTCTACCAACTGGCGCGGCCGGTGCAGTTCGCGCAGGGGGCCACGGTGTTGGAGAAGGGCGCGCCCGGCTCGGGGCTGCTGGTGCTGCTGGAGGGGACGGTGGACGTGCTCGTCGGTCCGGAGCCCGGCGCCCGGTTGCTCAACACGCTGGGGCCCGGGGCCTTCATCGGCGAAATCTCCCTCATCCTGGACGGAGACACGTCCGCGCAGGTGTGCGCGCGCACGTCCGTGCGGGCCCTGCGGGTGACGCGCGTGGACTTCCAGCACTACCTGGACACGCACGAGGCGGCCGCGCTGCGCATCCTCCGCCTCTTCACGGAAAAGCTCGCGGAGCGCGTGCGCGCGCTCAGCGCGTAGCAAGGGAGGTGGCCATGGCGCACGGGCACGGCGCGGACAGGCAGCGAGCCGTCCAGCTCGCCAGCGAGGGCAAGCTGGAGGAGGCCCTGGCGGAGTACCAGGGCGTGGTGAAGGACGCGCCGGACGACGCGGAGGTGCGTCAGAAGGTGGCGGAGTTGCTGGAGTGGCTCGGCCGTCCCTCGGACGCCGCCGCCGCGTACCAGGAGGCCGCGCTGGCCTGGACGAAGGCAGGCCAGCCCCTGCGCGCGGTGGCCGCGTGCGTGGCCCTGCCTCGGCTGGGCGCGACCCACGCCGCGTTGGTGCGCACCGCGCGCGTGCTGGCGGAGCGCTTCGCCCTGCCGCCGGGCGCCACGGTGTCCGTGGAGGCCACCCGGGTGCAGGTCACGGAGGAGGGCGCCCAGGGGCTGCCCATCCTCTCGCAGGTGAGCCGGGAGGCCTTCGTCGCGTTGCTCGAGGCGCTCCAGGTGCGCGCCTTCTTTCCGGGCCAGACGGTGGTGGAGGAGGGGACGCCGGGCGCCTCCATGTTCGCCCTGGTGGAGGGCCGCGCGGACGTGATGCGCGCGCTGGAGGATGGCCAGCGGCGGAGCGTGGGCGCCGTGACGCCGGGGGACTTCTTCGGGGAGCTGGCGCTCATCTCCGAGGGGCCCCGGCTCGCCACCGTGGTGGCCACCGAGCGCGCGGTGCTGCTGGAGCTCACGCGCCAGCACCTGGAGGTGGTGGCGGCGCGGCATCCGGACGTGACGGCGGTGGTGGAGGCCTTCTACCGGCGGCGGATGGTGGAGAACCTGCTGCGCAGCAACCCCCTCTTCAATCAGCTGACGCCCGCGCAGAAGGCCGCGGTGTCGCGCGACTTCGAGCTGCGCTCCTTCGCCGCGGACGAGACGCTGATGACGCAGGGCCAGCCGGGAGACGCCTTCTACGTGCTGCTGCGCGGGCGCTGCACGCCGTGGCTGGAGCAGCCCCATGGGCGGCGCGTGGCGCTGTCGGAGCTGCGCGAGGGCGACGTCTTCGGTGAAATCTCCCTGCTGCTGGACAAGCCGGTGTCCGTCACCGTGCGCGCGGACGTGGCGGGCGTGGTGCTGCGGCTGGAGCGCGGCGCCTTCCAGAAGCACCTGCTCAGCCAGCCGGGCCTCAAGGGCCAGTTGATGCGCATGGGCACGGAGCGGCTCCAGCGCACGGCGCAGGCGCTGGCCTCCGGGCGGGTGCTGCACGACGGAGACCTGCGCGTCTGACGCGAAGGGCTGACGCTGGAAACACAACGCCCGGGCCTCCGTGAGGAGACCCGGGCGCGGTGAGGTCCGGACGGTGCCGGAAGACTACATGGTGTAGCCGAGCGTCAGGCCGAACACCTGGGCCGTGCCGTTGTAGACGCCGGGGATGCCCGGCGCCGTGCTGTTCTTGTCCGACAGGTTGACGAACTGGTAGGCCGCGTCGACGCGCACCGCGCCGAAGCTGTAGCCCACGCCCGCCGACACGCCGAAGCGGTCCGCGTCCGGCAGGTCCGGCGTCAGCGTGTCATCCGGGCTGGGCGCCGGGTCCAGCAGCACGCCAGCGCGCACCTGCAGCGCGTCGGTGATGCCGTACTCACCGCCCAGGTGGAAGTTCCACGTCGAGCGCCAGTTCTTCGGCAGCGGGTTGTTGATGGCCGGGTTGTCCGGGAACTCGATGGCGAGCTCCGGGAAGCTGGACCAGCCCACCCAGTTGGCGTCGAACGCAATCGTCAGGCGGTCCAGCGGCGTGACGGCGATGCCCGCCACCACCGACTGCGGCAGCTTGACGTCACCCTCCACGCGGGTGTCCGGCAGGCGGCCCTGGAAGGCCGGTGGCACGTTCTGGAAGTCCGCGTCGCCCTTGAACGTCATGCCGATGGCGCTGCGGTACTGCACGCCCAACGTCACCAGCTTGGGCACCACCACGGCCTGGACGCCGGCGTTGAAGCCGAATCCCCAGCCCGCGCCGCCCAGGTGCACCTGGCCTTCGCTGGTGACGAAGCCCAGCGCGCGCTTAATCTCCAGCGTGCCGCGGGCGATGTTGAGGCCCACGCCCACGCGGAAGCGGTCGTGCACCTGGTACGCCACCGTGGGGTTGATGTTGTAGATGGACAGCCCGGACTCCTGGGCGCGGAAGCGGCCCACGAAGCCGTCTTCCCACCGGCTGCTCGCGCCGAACGGCGTGTAGAAGCCCACGCCGGCCGCCAGCGAGTCCGAGATTTTGTACACGGCGAACACGTGCGGCGGCGGGGACAGCGTCGTCTTCTGCCCCTGCACCGGGCCACCCGTGGGGGTGAACTGCAGGCTGGGGAGGATGCCCGTGACGCCCGCGGTGATGTCCAGCTTCTCCACGCCCAGGATGTTGGCCGAGTTGGAGTAGATGGCGGACGAGTCGTCCAGCCACGCCGCCGCCGCGTTGGCCATGCCCGAGGAGCGGGCGCTCTGGGTGTTGACCTGGAAGCCCGCGGCCTGGGTCGTCCCGGCGGCGAGCAACGTGATGAGGGAGAGTGTCTTCTTCATGGGGGTTCGTTCTCTCTCTTGAGGCCGTTACGGGGTGGGCGCGGTGCCCGTGTTCAGGAACTCGATGACCTGGTTCTGGGCGGTGTTGCGCACGGACCGGAGGAACTGGCTGGTCGCCGAGCCGGGGTCCTGCGAGGGGTCCACGATGCCGAAGAACGCGTGACGCACGTTCGCCGGCAGGCCCTGCACGTCCGCCAGGTACGACTGCACCGTGCGAGGCGTGGAGGCGTTGACCAGCGGGTGGTTGGCCGCGTCGATGAGGCCCTCCGTCACCGGGTTGGGCATGACCAGGTCGCCCTGGATGTACTGGATGAACGCCTCGCGGTTGGCGGGGAGCGGCGGCTTGGAATCGTCCTCGGGCCAGTTCTCCAGGTACTTGCCGTAGTTGCGGGGCGAGGCCGGGTCCAGGATGGTGCGCGCCAGGGTGATGAACTCGTAGAACTCAGGCGTGCCCGGGGTGCGGCCGATGCTGGCCAGGGTGTTGAAGAAGCCCGTGCGGTACTGCACGAACGTCGGGTCCGTGGCCGTCAGGAGGATGTCCACCAGGTCACCGCCCACCGCGTTGAGCGCCGTGCGGCTGACGACAGGGGACACGGAGGCGGACAGGACGCCCTGGATGCCGCCCAGGCTCTGGCCCACGTAGTTGAACTGGCTGGTGTTCAGCGTCCCGGCGCCCGCGCCGGCCAGGCGGCCGTTGAGGCTGTCGGTGTCCAGCGCGCGCACGAACTGGGCGAAGTCCACCACGTGGTGGCGGAAGTTGTCGCGGGTGGCGAACAGGTTGACCAGGTTCAGGAAGCCCGCGCCGGAGACATACGGCGGCTGGGTGGGACCCGGACGGGCGAAGTCGCCGCCCTCGCAGGTGCCGGTGGGGCTGCCAGGCGCGGCCACGCAGCGGCCCAGGCCCTGGCTGGAGCAGAACAGGTCCCCGTGCGGCGAGGCGTCCGGCGCCACGTTGCACACAGGCTGGTTGCTGGACACGCAGCGGCCGAAGGTGGGGCTGCCCGCCGTCACGTCGCAGGTGTCGCCGTCGTCGCAGGCCTCGTCCGGCGTGGTGAAGACGTACTCAGGCGTGCCGTCGCGGTTCTCGTCGACGACGACCGGGGACGCCTGGCTGATGCCGGCGCAGCTGGCGCGCTCACCATGGAACACGGTGTCAATGGCCGCCACGGCGTAGCCCGCCGCGTTGAAGTTGTTGGCCACCGTCATGATGTTGGTGCGGTTGCCCGTCAGGCCGTGGCCGAAGACGACCACCGGGTAGCCGTCCGCGGGCGCCGTGCCGGCGGGCGTGAAGAGCATGAACGGCACGCGGTCGATGCGGGGCGTGGCGCGGTTGAGCGTGCCCTGCGTGTCATCCAGGATGTAGGGCGAGTGATACGCGCCGATGAAGACGCGGCCCACCGCGTCGTTGTCCAGCGTCAGGGCGTCCATCGTGCCCTTGATGGTGGCCGTCTGGTCCACCAGGTACACCGGGTCGGCCGGCACCTGCGTGGGGGCACCGTTCAGCACCTCGAGGATGGAGCGGGTGCTCTGGGTGGTGAAGGCCCAGGCCAGGTTGATGTCCTTGCGCGGGATGCCCGCGGCCTCCAGGCCGTCGAACAGCGGCTTCATGCCCAGACGCGCCGGCTCCAGCTGCGCGGCGAGGTTGTCCGGAACGGCGGCCACCTGGCTCTTGCCGTTGGCGTCCACCAGCGGGTTGGCCATGCGCATCAGCGCCTGCGCGGCGGTGGGCGCCACGGTGCGGCCCAGCGTGTCCTTCATGCCGCGCAGCATCACCACGCCGTACTGGGTGGCCTCGTCCAGCGGCACCTCCGGGACAATCTGGAGCTGCTGCGGCGAGTTCGGCGCCGGCGTCAGGCCCTCCACGACAGGCTCGCAGTTGAAGCACACCTTCACCTGGGGGTTGGTGCCCGAGGTGGGGTTGGTCAGCTTGACGAAGCGCAGCGTGGTCTTCGCGTCATCCTCGGTGCCCTCGGCGTCCGGCGCGAAGCCAATCTTCAGCCGCACCGTGTTGGCGTCCAGCAGGGAGCCCGGGTCGATGGGGCCGCGGGTCGCGCCGTTCTCCGACACGATGGGCGCGGTGGTGGACCAGCCGTCCAGCGTGTTGAGGCCCGCGATGAGGCTCTGGGCGGGGCCCGCCTCGGGGGGCACCGGCAGGTTCAGGTGGGCCGGGGTCGTCTCCGTGGCCCGCACGCGCAGCAGGTCATTGGGGAAGGGGATGACGCTGCCGGCGGGGTCGAAGGTGGCCTCCGGGTGGTCCATGATGCTGAAGGTCCACAGGAGGACGATGTCCTCGCGCTTCACGCTGAACTGCTCGGACACCAGGTTCAGGATGGGCGCGTAGCCGCGGCGCAGCTGCTCCAGCCGCAGGGCGCTGGCCGTCTGGTCCGCCAGGCGGGCGGCGGGCTCCGTCACCGTGGAGGGGATGAGCTCGGTGGCCGTCTGACAGTCGGGGGCCTGCAGGTCGTCGCAGGTGACCAGCGACTCGGTGGAGCTGGCGAAGGCCCACGTGGCGGACGGGATGACCGGCTTGCCGGCCGTCGTCTTCACGCCGTTCTCACCGCCGATGATGGCCACCGCGTAGCGGCCACCCTTGGGCCAACCCCCGGGCAGCGGGGGGATGATGGTGACGAGGTTGGTCTCCTCGTTGTACCCGATGTAGCTGGGCGTCGCCGGCTTCGCCAGCGGCGTGCCCGCGTACACGTCGATGATCTTCACCGTGTTCGTGTTGACCGTTCCCGCCTCCAGGCCTCGGATCCGGGTGGTCGCGGTGACGGTGGTGGGGAAGCCGTTGAGCGTGTTCACGTAGTCGCGCGTGAACTCCTGCTCCGCGGCGGGCGCCTGTGGGTTGATGGGCGCGTTGACCAGGCCATTGACGATGGCCAGGTCGTTGGGCGACGGGACGACGGGCGGGGACCCGGTCGGATCGAACTCCGCGACGACGGAGTCTTCGGCGCTCCGCGGCGGGTCCTGGGCGATGTCGGGAGTACAGGCCGAGGCGCCCAGGGCAATAGCCCCGAGGAACAACACCTTTCTCATGGGTACAACCCCCTCCAAGTCCTGGGTTGGGATGACTGGACTGGAAACGTCCGTGGCGTACCACGTCCATGGGTTGGCAGGAAGACGAGGGACTTGACGCGTTGTGTCACTTGTGATGGCGCGTGCGGGGTGGTGAGACGGGCGGTCGTTGACACGCTGCGCAGTGGGCTCCCGGGGGTTACGCTGCCGCGCATGAACCGACTATTGGGTGTGCTGGTGGTGGCCGTTGCCGTGGTGGCGCATGCGGAGGGCGCGGGGGGCTTGACGTGGACGGCGCCCGCGGACTGGGCGGTGCAGGGGCCCCGGCCGATGCGCGCGGCGACGTACAAGATTTCCGCGGCCAAGGGGGACACGGAGGGCGCGGAGCTGGCCGTCTTCTACTTCGGGCCGGGGCAGGGCGGCGCGGTGGACGCCAACGTGAAGCGCTGGGTGGGCCAGTTCCAGACGGCGGACGGCAAGCCCATCACGAAGGAGGCGAAGACGAAGGCGGAGAAGCTCAACGGGCTGCCGCTGACGACGGTGGATGTGAAGGGCACGTACACGGGCGGCGGGCCGATGATGGGCCCCTCCACGCCCAAGCCCGGCTTCCGGCTGCTGGGCGCCATCGTCGAGGGCGCCCAGGGCGCCGTCTTCTTCAAGCTGACGGGCCCGGAGAAGACGGTGGCCGCTTCGGAGAAGTCCTTCCGCAAGCTGCTGGAGTCGGTGAAGAAGCAGTAGCGCAAGAGGCGCCACCGGCCGGCGCGGGGCTACTTGGCCCCGCGCGCGGGCTTCGCCTGGGCCTTGGTCGCGGTGCCACCCGCGAGCGCGCGCTGGACGGCCGCGGCCGGCGTGCGCTTGGCGGGCAGGTCCGGCATGAGGAGCACCTCGATGCGCCGGTTGCGCGCGCGGCCCAGCGGGGTCGCGTTGGTGGACACCGGCCGCATCTGCCCGTAGCCCGCCGCCACCAGTCGCCGCGCGGGCACGCCGCCGGTGTCCTGGAGGAAGCGCACCACGTTCACCGCGCGCGCCACCGACAGCTCCCAGTTGGACGGGAAGGTGCTCTGCAGCTTCTGCGACGGGGGCGAGTCATCCGTGTGGCCCGACACCTGGATGGACTTGTCCTCCACCTTGGCCAGCACGCTGCCCAGCCGCGTCAGCACCTCCTGGCCGCGCGCGCTGATGCTCGCGTCGCCGGAGTCGAACAGCACCTTGTCCACCAGGTCCACCTGGATGCGGCCCTCGACCTGGGACAGGCGGATGGCGCCGTCGGCGATCTCCGCCTTCATCTTGTCCTGCAGGTCGTCGTAGGTGGCCTTCAGCTTCGCCAGCTCCGCCTCCTGCTCCTGCACCGTCTGGCTGAGCTGCTCCTTCTCCGAGCTGAGCTGCTCCTTCTCCGTGGCGAGCTGGGTGCGCTCGGCTTCCAGCGCCGCCAGCTTCTGCTCCAGTTGCAGCCGCGCCGTCTCCGCGTCCCGTGCCCGCGTGGCGGCGTCCATGGCGGACTGGCGGGACTGCTCCGCCAGCGCCTCGGCCCGGCTCGTCCCGCGGTGCGCCAGGTACATCATCCCGCCCGACATCAGCACCACCAACGCCGTCACCAGCCAGGGCACCCAGGGCCGTCCGTGCTGCGCCTGGCCGTGCTGCGTGGACTCCGTCATGTCGAGACCTCCCGAGTGGCTGAACGGGGGCCACCGTAGCCAGACGCCCAGGGTGCGCCTCAAGGCGCCCCGGTGTGCGCAGGTGTCTGGCGGTGCAAGGTTGCAGCGGTGTCAGAAGGGAGCCCGCCCCTTCGCACGCCGCGTCCGGCGGACCCGGCCTGGGAGCGGAAACCCGCGCCGGAGGTGGTGCATCTGGCGGCGAGGATGGACACGTTGAGCGCGGGGAGGCGTCCGCCATGGGACAGTTGATTGAGGGCAGGTGGCACACGGGCTGGTACGCGCCCGACGCGGAGGGGCGCTTCGAGCGCCCGCCCACGGTGTTCCGCGAGCGCGTCACGGCGGATGGCTCCAGCGGTCTCCCCGCCGAGCCGGGGCGCTACCACCTCTACATCTCCTACGCGTGCCCGTGGGCCAGCCGGCTGGCCATCATCCGCAAGCTGAAGAAGCTGGAGGGCGCCATCGGCCTGACGGTGGTGGACCCGCGCATGGGGGATGACGGGTGGACCTTCCAGGGCTACCCCGGCTCCGACCCGGAGCCCTTCTACGGCCTCGCGTTCCTGCGGGAGCTCTACGTGAAGGCCCGCGCGGACTACACGGGCCGCGTCACGGTGCCGGTGCTCTGGGACCGCCAGCGGGAGACGGTGGTCAACAACGAGTCGCGCGAGCTCTTGCGCATGCTGGACACGGAGTTCGACGCGTACGGGGACGCGTCCGTGCAGCTGGCGCCGCCGCACCTGCGCGCGCAGGTGGACGCCACGCTGGACGCCATCTACCCGTCCATCAACAACGGCGTGTACCGCGCGGGCTTCGCCACCCGCCAGGAGGCCTACGAGGACGCGTGCCGCGAGCTGTTCTCCGCGCTCGACACGTGGGAGCAGGTGCTGGGCACGCGGCGCTACCTGTGCGGCGCCACGCTCACCGAGGCGGACGTGTGTCTCTACACGACGCTGGTGCGCTTCGACCTCGTGTACCACGCCCACTTCAAGTGCAACCTGCGGCGCATCCAGGACTATCCAAACCTGTGGGGGTACCTGAAGGACCTCTACCAGACGCCCGGCTTCACGGAGACGACGCAGCTGGACCACATCAAGCTGCACTACTACTGGAGCCAGACGACGGTGAACCCCACGCGCGTGGTGCCGCTGGGGCCCACGGTTCCGCTCGGGGAGCCCCACGACAGGGCCCGGCGTTTCGGATGACGGATGGAGGACGGAGCGCCTGGCCGGATGCTCATCCAGCGAACACCCGTCCGGAGTGACTGGCGTCTGGCTGACGGCTGGGACCCAGGGGTGGGCTGCAATCCCACGCGGACGCCACAGCCTTTGAGCGGAGGCCCCCGGGCCTGCGGCGTTCATTCATGGGGGCGGAGGAGGCTGGCATGAAGGCAGTGGCGATCATCCTCGCTGCGGGTGAGGCCCGGCGGATGGGCCACCCCAAGGCGCTTATCGAGCATGAGGGAGGCAAGAGCTTCCTCCAGTCCCTGGCATCCACCTTTGGCAAGGCGGGTTCCATGGTGCTCGGCGTGGTGGGGAAGGACTCCGAGGCGGTGCGCGAGCAGCATCCGGGAATGGAGCTGGTGGAAGCGGAGCGGTGGCAGGAAGGGCCCCTCCTGTCGATAAAGGCGGGGCTGGAGGCCGCGCTGGAGGCGGGCGCGGACGTGGTGTTGCTGCATCCGGTGGACATGCCGGCGCTGCGCGCGTCCACGCTCAAGTCGCTCCTGAAGATGGCGCAAGACGCGGATGAGCTGCTGCGTCCGGAGTTCGAGGGCGCGCCCGGCTGGCCGCTGGTGCTCTCCCGGAGCGGGGCGGAGCGGCTGCGCGCCGCGGACGGCTCGCAACTGGAGCCCGCGCTGGCGGCGATGAAGGTGCGCCGCGTGCCGGTGAAGGACCCGGGCGTGGTGGTGAACATCAACACGCCGGAGACGTACGAGCGCCTGTTCGGCACGCAGCCGCGGCTGGCGCCTCCGCCCAAGCGGCGCGGCACCAGCAAGCGCGGCACCGGCCCGGCGACGTCCAACGTGGCGGAGCTGGGCGGCGGTTCGGCGCCCATGGCCGCCGCGTCCGACGAGTAACGCGTGACGGAGGGCTGGCTGGGGCCCGTGAAACAGGGGGCTCCGGCCAGCACCATCCTGATGCGTCAGAACGTGAGGCCCAGCCCCAGGTACGGGCCGGTGAGCCGCTCGACCTGCTCCTCCCCGTTCGTGTGCCCGGCATCGTTGAGGTAGAGCGCGCGCCAGCCGCCGCGCAGGTTGAGCGCGCCCGCGTGCAGGGCCAGGCCGGCCTGGGCATCCACCTGACGGTGCGGGAAGGGCACCGCCTGGATGCGAGCCTCGATGTCCACGGGCGAGGCGCCGATGCAGGCCTCCGCGGACACGGCGAAGCTGGGGCCCACGAAGAGGATGCTCGGCGCATGCGCGCTGGCGAAGCCGCCCTCCAGCCGCAGCCGGCCCCGCTCACCCGCCCACAGCGCCGCGGAGGCATGCGCGCTCAGCAGGGTGATGCGGTCGGTGGCCTCCGAGCCCTCTTTGGCGGGCAGCGTCATGCCAGTGATGCGCGTGTCCAGGCCCAGGCGGCGGCCGTCCATCGCCATGAAGAGCCCCATGGCCCCGGCGTCGCCCAGCAAGTCCCCCTGCACGCCCATGCGCACCAGCAGCGGCACCGTGTCCTCCGGCGCGCGCGTCACCCGCTGGGCGGGCCGCGCGGAGGCGAAGCCCGGGCGGGTGGCGCCAATGAGGGCCCCCGTGACGATGACGCCCGGTGGCCGCCGGCGCACGCGCGCGACGCGCCGCCGGGGCGCGTCGTCACGCCGGGGCGTTCGCTCGCGGCCAATGGCGGAGGCCGGGTGGGTGCGGCGGTTGCCGCGCGAGCCCTCGCGGCGCTGGCCAATGGCGGACGCGGGATGCGCCCGGGCGCCGCGCGACACCTGGGACGGGGAGGCCTGCCGGGACGTGCTCCGTGACGAGGACGCGGACGCGGAGGTGCCTCGCTTGCCGAAGCGCGCCTGGGCGGGGGAGGTGCCCAGCAGGACACCCGCCGCGAGCGCGGCGCACAGCACGGCCTTGGATGCAGGCAAGGTCCACTCCTCATGGGGATTTCGGGGGCGGGCGGATTCAACCGCCTTCCCTCCCCACGGACCATGGGCCTCCAGCGCGACGTGCCGTCCGCCAGCGCGTGCTGTGCGGCGCCGGACACCGCGGCGGTTCGCCGTCGCCGCGAATGCCACCCGGTGAAGACTCACTCCGAGCTGTAATATCTGCATGCGCGGGCCCGGCAGATGCTCATGCTTTGACAGAGCGCGGAATGCGGCGACGTCGCTCGTGCCTGGGCGGGATGGAGGGACTAGGGTGCCGGGTGTGACTCATCCCGTGGTGCAACCGCAGGTCCTGATTGTGGAGGATGACCCGGACGTTCGGGGGGCCATGGCGGAAGCGCTGCACGACGAGGGCTTCGAGGTGTCCATGGCCATCAACGCCGTGGAGGCCCTTCGCGTGCTCGCGGCGCTGGAGTCCGCCTGCCTGGTGCTGCTCGACTGGGAGATTCCGCGCGTGGACGGGCGAGGGCTGCTCGAGCGGCTGCGGTCCGATGAGCGCTTCGCCGGGACACGGGTGGTGGTGATGACGGCGGAGGCCGGGCCGCTGCCGCCTGGCGCGGCGGGGGTGCTGCGCAAGCCCGTGAGACTGGAGACGCTGCTGGAGACGACGCGGCGGCACTGCCCGGTGGCCGGCGGCGTGGTGAAGACGCCGGCGTGAGGACTCCAGAAGACGTCAGTAGGTGAGGCCCAGGCCCAGGAAGGGGCCGTAGAAGGTGTCGACGTGGGAGACGCCATCCACGTAGCCGGCGTCGTCCAGCACCATGCCGCGGTAGCCGCCGCGCAGCACCACCGCGCCCACGTGCAACGCCAGCGCGGCGCTCGCGTCCACCTGCCGGTAGGGGAAGGGCGTCACCTGCACGCGGGCCTCCAGGTCCAGGGGGCCGGCGATGCAGGCCTCCAGGGAGGCGCCGAGGCTGGGGCCGACGAAGGTGATGTCCGGCGCGTGCGCGGTGCTGACGCCCGCCTCCGCGCGCACGCGGGCACGCTCGTGGGAGATGAGCGCCCAGGTGAGGTGGGACTGCGTCAGGGTGATGGAGTCCGAGCCGCTCGTCCCGTCATCCGTGGGCAGGCCCAGGCCCGTCAGCCGCAGGTCCACGCCGAGGCGCCGGCCCTCCAGCCCGAGGAACAGGTCGGCGCCGCCGCCCCCTTCGTTGACGGGCCCGCCCTGGAGGCCCAGCCGGAAGGACAGCGGCGCCGCGTGGCGCGCTCCGCGCAACTCCGGCGACAGGCTCAGCCGGTGGTTGCCGGTGGCGAAGAAGAAGGAGAGCCAGCTCACCGACGTGGTGCTCGAGCCGCCGCTCGCGTACCGCCGGTTGCGCGAGGAGCGCGGCCGGGACGTCCGCCGGGGCGCGTCGTCGTCATCGTCGTCCGAGCCGATGGCGGAGGCCCCGTGCTCCTTGTCATCCCCATCCCGCTTCGGCTCACTCTGGGACGGCCGCGAGCGCTTGCCGAAGCGGGCCTCGGCCGCCGTGGGACCCAGACCCAGCGCGAGCGCGAGAAGGGCACACAGCAGGGTCCGGATTGGGAACACGGGTCAGCTCCTGAGGATGGGCCGGGGATGCGGCCGCCGGAGCACTGGACGCCCGGCGGCCTGCTTTATTCAATCCGCGTCATTGCTTGGGCGGCGGTGGGCAACTGGCGGGGTCTTTCAGGCACGCGTCCGTCTGCAGGCACTGGCCCGGGGACTTCGGGAGCTTGCACGAATCCGTGCACTTGGGAGGGGATACGGAGTAGTCACACGTTCCCCCACAGGTGGTCTGCGCCTTGGGGTCCACATCCTCGCAGGGCGAGCGCAGGAACACGGTGATGGGCTCGGGGTGATGGATGCCGCGCGAGTCCATGCAGCCCTCGAAGTCGCCGTCCCCCCAGACGGCGGTGCCGTCATTCACCTTGCAGCGGGCGGGGCGGGGATTGTAGCTGCCCGGCTCGCAGGGGCCCGCCGCGTGCGCCATGCAGCCGGAGATGCTCTGGCCACCGATGTCGGCGTTGGCGCAGATGCGCGAGCGCAGGTGGCTGTCGCCGTCCACCCAGTCCCGGCCGTGGCAGGCGTGGACGTTGTCGTGGACCACGCCCTTGAAGCGCAGGTTGACGAGCTTGGGCTCGAAGGTCTCCGGGTTGAGGACGACCTCCACCGTCAGCTCGCGCGAGTCGAACATGTTGCCGTAGAAGGCGCCCTCCCGGAACGTGTACGCGCCGAAGGGCTCGGCCGGGTAGGTGCCGGCGGTGGCCACCGGGGCCACCCACGAACCCGGCGTCGCGGCGCGGCTGTAGGGCGCGGACATGACGCTGTAGCGGCCGCTCGCGGGGCACTTGAATTCGACGCTGGGCTCGATGCCGCCGCAGGGGTTGTCGAGCGTGTCGGCCAGGCGGTCCTCCCAGGCACAGCCCCGCGGGTCCTCGCACACGCGCAGCACCCGGTCGCCGAAGATGCGGCCCAGGCGGCCGGTGCAGGTTTCCGGGTGGGGCGCGCCCGCGGCCACCGTCACCTTGTCGCCCGGGGCGCAGGCGCCTACGTGCTCCCCCAACCAGCCGCACTCGGCCTGGAGGCCCGCCTCGCCCGAAGCGCAGGGCAGGAACATGGGGCTCCACTCGTGGCGGTTGCCTGACGGGTTGAAGCGCCGGAGCTCGCGCGAGTCCTCGCCGCGCATGGACACCATCACGCTGTCCCCGAAGGCGTTGTTGCGCGCCAGCAGACAGGCCGTCACGTAGCCCAGGCAGGCCTGGGTCGGCTTGTCCTTCTCCCACTCCGGACACAGCCCCAGCTCGCCCTTGAAGCTGTAGTAGTCGCCGGCGCGGCTCTTCCACTCGACGCCGGCGCCGCGCGGCAGCGCGCACTCGGTCAGGTAGGCCATCACCTCCCGGGCGGGTGGGTGCTCCAGCGTGTGCTTCAACCGGCCGTCGCCGGCGAACGACTGCGTGTGCAGCGGCAGCTCGGTGAGGGCCTCCAGCGCGGCCCGGTTGGTGGTGAGCGCGTTGAAGGCCAGCTCCTCGGTGCGGAGCGAGTTCAGGATGCGGATGCCGGGCTCCGCCTGAACCGGAGCCTGGGGAAGCAGCAGCGCGGTCAGGAACAGGAGCGCGGCCCGCGAGGAGCGCGAGGAAAGGCGAAGCGCGAAGGGCGACATGGAGCGTGGACCTCGGAGCGAAAAGGGACTCGGTGGCGCTGGGGGTAGCACGTAGCGGGCCGGACACTCACGCCCGCGGTTTCGGGGGGTTGGCGGTGGGCCC
>NZ_JAAIYB010000191.1 GCF_010894475.1 Myxococcus vastator | reverse complement strand
ACGTGGGGCGGGAGGGCTCTCGTTGCCCCTGAAGCCGATGGGGGGCTTCACTCCGTGAGGCGGTGTCACGGTGCGGCCCGTCAGCATCGGCGACTCGACGGTGATGCCCTGCAACGGGTTGTCCGAGAGGGATTCGGCCCGGCCTTGCCTGGCCCCCCGGGAGACGACGGGCTCGCGAGGGGAGCGCACGTCCCTGGCCTCCAGGGAGCTCGTTTCGGCACGGGCAGGAGGGGCGGACTTCACTCCCGAGCGGACTTCGGCCGGAGCCGGAGTTCCATCCGGCAACGTCGGTGAGCTGTTGAATAGCTCCGTCTGTGCCTTGGTGGCGGTGCTCCGGGCTCCGACATTGGCCGTCGGGACGACAGCGCCGCCTTTGGGTGGGGGCTTGGACGTCTTCGACCCGGAGGACGGGGGCGTGGTGTCCGGCTTCTCCAGCCCCAGGATGTCGCCCACGGACTTGAGCCGGGTGATGGGGCGGGCCGTCCGGCTCCATTCCACGAGGGCGGCTTCACCCGCATGCCGCTCACGGAAGGTGCGCAGGGCCATGAGGTCCCGAAGCTCCGTGTCTCCGACGACGACCCGGCGTCCGCCCTTGCGGAGCAGCGCGCCCAGTTGCTCGGCGACCATCCCCCCAGGCCTGGATGAAGGAAAGTCGGTGGTCCGCACAATGACAGGCGTCTTTCCCACCGCCTTCTTGATGGCTTCGGTCATCTGTTTACCGAGGCCCCCTCCCCGTGGATCCTTCTCACACAGCGCGACGAGGAGCTTGCTCCCTTCCGGGTGGACCTGGACGTCTAGCATCTCCTTGTCCTTGGGCTTCACGTCGAAGCGCTTCGAGTCCCCGAACTCCTTGCCGCCGGCTTCAATGGCCCAGGCCAGCAGCTCCGCGACATCGGCGGGTTCCTCGGGCGGGTCGATTCGCAGGGTGGCGCGGAAGTCCGTCCACAGTTGGTCCATGTCCGGCTTGGGGGCAAGGGACTGCTCCTCCTTGGGCTTCGCCTGGCCCTGTCCCTGGGGGCGTTGCAGCGGGAAGCTGGCGGGCAGCTCGCCGTCCTGGATGGCCCGGTCGCGGTAGCGGCGGCACTCATTCAGGACGTCACGGGCGCGCTGCCCCCCGAGCACATCGAAGCCGGCCGCCGGAATGGGCCAGGTCGGGTCCGATGGGGAAGTCGTGAACCCTCGCTGTTCAAACAGGGCTTGCAGCCGCCGCGCCGCGAGGTCCCTGGCCGTGTCGGCCGTGACCGTCCGCTCCAGCATCACGGGCTCGGGGTCGTTCTCGATGCGGTCCACGGTGCTCTGGTTGAGCAGGGGCTTCATCTTCGCCCAGTAGTCGGAGAGGCAGCAGAAGACCACGACCGCGCGAGGCACCTTGCTCGCGATGGCCGCGAGGCTGTTCATCGCGCGCCGGAAGGAGTTCTCCATCTGCGGGCGCTGTTCGAAGTCGCTGACGTCCTCGACCTGGTCCACGCACAGCACGAGCGCCTGGCCCAGTCCGCCCATCAACCGCCCCAGGTGCTCCACCATCCGCGCCGGTGCATCGTCGGCGGTCCGGGGGATGAGGTTGCCGATGACGCGCTGGTCCGCCTCGGACAGCTCCTCGCAGCGCAGCCAGTGGAAGATGCGGCGGTTGAGCCGGGGATCTCTGCGATGCAGGTAGATGAGCGCGCGCAGCAGGTCGACTTCCACTTCCCGGAAGCGAGGGTCCAGCAGCAGCTCGTCCGCCACGGCCCGGATGGTGCCGTGAAGCTCCTCATCCTCCAGAATCTTCTCGTCCTGCAGGTGCAACGCGAACGCGCTGGTGCACTGGGCCATGAGGGCATCCGACAGGTGCATCAGCCCGCTGTCGTCATCGTCGCCCGCCTCGTCGAACGGCTTGTCCAGGGAGTCAATGAGGTTGGACAGGATGTAGCGGTCGTACTGCGTCGCATCGACGGTCATCGGCATGTAGCCGACGAAGCCCTTGCGCTGACCATGCGCGAGGTTTCGGAAGGCGCGCACCAGATGGGTCTTGCCGCTGCCTGACTCTCCGAGCAGGAGCAGCAGCTTGCCGGCACCCGGAGGAGCGTCCGAGGAGGCCTTGTCGAGCAGTCGCTTGAAGACGCGGCGAGCCGGCGCGTTGAGGGCCTCCACGTCGAACGGGTCTGCCTGCCAGATGTGCTGGCCCTGTTCGACGCTGGTGAAGACCTCGCGGGAGTCGTCGAGGAAGATATCGAGACGAGGGTCGTTGGCCACGGGGCGCTCCTGGGTTCGGGCTAGACGACAACGAAGTGGAAGCTGGCGCCGAAGGACCGGACCTCGGACTCAGCGACGTCTTTCGGATCCATGGCGGACACGAGGTCCGCGCGCGTCAGTGTCAACAGGCGGGTGCGGTTGGCTTCCAGGAGCGCCGCGTCGAAGGCCTCACGGGTGCTCCACTCCGGATGGAGGGCCTTCCACACGTGGGAGATGAAGACTTTGTCCTCGCCGAAGCGGCCCGTGGGGAGGGCTCGGGCGACGGACAGGACACGCTCCGCGAAGGCGGCCGGGGTGGGGGGCGTTGTTGATGTCGCCTCGGAGCTGGGTGCCGGTTCCACCGGCGGCGTTGACGCACGGTCCGCGACGGTTTTCTCGGAAGCGCCGTCTTCTTGCGCGACAGCCCACCGTCGCATCAGCGACAGGCGCACGGCCTCCGCATCCACGCGGGGGGCGCCCGCCGCGCGGGCCGCGAGCTGCTCCACGCCCTTGCGCGGATCCGTCGTCTTCGCGTCCAGCAGTTGCCCGAGCAGGAGGGCCTGCACCGCGCTCAGGGTGAAAGGCCGGTCCGTCTCGACGCCGAGCTGTCGCCACAACAACCGGTCCCGCGTCTGCGCCAGGGTGAGGCCTTCCTCTGCGTCCAGTCCATACTGGCGCTGAAGCGCGGCGGCACGCACGCCGTCAGCGCCCTTTATCCGCGCCACCACCGCCTTCGATGGCGGCAAGTCCAGGCTGCGCGCCACCAGGTAGGTGGCCTTCAACGTCCTCCAGTCCAGCCCGCGCGGTGGCTGGTCCAGTTGGAGGAAGCGCAGCACCTCCGCCCGGCCCGTGGGCGTCAGCTCCAAGCTGCTGCGTTTGCGCACCACCACCGTCCCTCCACCGAGCAGCGCCTCCATGAGCGCCTCGAAACGGAGCTTCCATTCCGCGCGGCTGAGCTGATGCTCCACGAAGGGCCGGAGCACCTTCTCCAATTTTCCGCGCGTGCGGCCCTGCTCACGGGACGTCATGAGCCAGGACAACGCAATGCCTGACAGCCGGTGGTCAGCGCTTCCCATTCGATGCTTCCTTCCCGGTGAGCTCACCCCTGCGGGTGGCAATCAACGTGTCGAGGGTTTCAAGAATCTCTTCCAGGCGCGTCACCACGTCGTCCGCGAGGAAGCGGACCACCCAGTAGCCCGAGCACTGGAGCGCGACGTCCTTGCGCCGGTCCCGGCGGAAGCCGTCGGGGCTGCGGAAGTGGAAGTAGCCGTCGATCTCCACGGCCAGTTTCAGCTCCGTGCAGAGCAGGTCCACCTCCAGCCTCCGGCCACCTCCGACCGGGGCCACGTGGCCATTGAGGACGAAGAGCCCCCGCGTGGAGGCATGGTCCTGGAGCCGGGCGTGCAGGAACTTCTCCGCCTCGCTCCGGGCGCGGCCATTGGCGTCCCGGTAGGCCGAGGCGATGGTGCGCGCCGCCGAGTCGTAGAGCGCGACGACCTGTTCGGACGAGCCTTCCTGCCGGAGCCGGGCGCGCGTGGAGGCCACCGCGGCCTCGGGGAGCTCGCGGGTGTCCTCGTCGAGCTCCGGCTCGGCCAGGTCCAGCCGGCCCTCTCGCAGCATGGCGAGGATGTGGGACTCCTCCCGCCGGAGGTGCTCGGCGAGGACCTCCGCGGCGAGCACGCAGCCCGTCGTGAGCGCGGGGGCCGCGGTGCACAGGGCCGCGGCGGTGCGGAGCGCCCGGAAGTCAGCGGGGCCCGTCCGCACGCGCAGGGCCGGCGTGCTTCCGGCGGGGACCAGTGACATCAGCGCCTGAAGGGCTGGCAGCGGCGCGCGCGCGATGGCCTGGCTCACCGCGTCTGGAATCACACCGGACGGCGGCGGCTCCGAGCCCTCCAGGAGGGCCCGGCACAGCTCCCAGGTGGCGGACTGTCCCTGCGGGGGCGTCAGGCCTTCCATCAACACGCGCCGCTGGTGCGCCGTCTTGCCTCGGAACTGGAGCGTCCGTGCCAGGCGCTGCGGCTGTGAGCGGACGACGAACGCCTCCGCGTCACCCAGCAGGTCCCTTTCCCTGGCGAGCGCCGCCGCCCAGGCGGAGACGACGGCGCGCACGTCATCCCCATCCACGATGACGACACTCAGGCCCCGGCGCTGAATCCACTCCGTCCAGACGGTCAGCGCCCGCTCCGGCGGCCCGACGAGCGTGCTCAGCGTCGCAATGCCTTGCGCGCGTCTGCGGGCATGCCGGTCCAGTGAAGCGAGAAGCGCTGCATCCAGTGGTGGCTGCAAGCCATTTCCCCCGAGGTCGCGTGATGGTCTGCCATCGCGGAGGGTTGGAAGCCTGCGCCTCTCATGGACTTCGATGCAACCCCCGGGGGAGGTATGGACAGCTGAGAGTGATTGTGCTCGGGAGAGTCAGACATTACATCCCGAGGTCTTCCGGACCCCGTGCGCTCAATGCCTGTCGTCCGTGCAACGGCTCACGCCTCCTCCACGCCCAGCGCCGCGCGCAGCTCGGGCATCCGCGCCAGGGGCACCGCGCCGAAGACGAAGCGGTCCGGCCGCACCACGGCCACGTCCGCGCCGTGCTCCCGGAACCACTCGGACAGCCTGCCGGTGTGGTCCTCCACGCTGTCGTCGCCCACCAGCCCCGGGACACCCGCGGAGCGCACGGTGACGGCGCGGGCCCCCAGGGACTCGGCCAGCTCGCGGGCCACCTCCGTCCCCGGGCTGCCGCCCCGGCTCAGCACGGCGAAGCCAGCGCCCAGGCTGTCATCCAACAGGTGCTCCTCACCGGACGCGCGCCGCACGCGAGGCTGGGGCAGGTAGCTGCCCTCCGCGGCCCTCCGGCCCGAGCGGCGGCCGCCCAGCATCCAGCCTTCCTCGATGGCGGGCGCCGGCTTGAAGCGGAAGCCCTCCACGAAGCGGCGCGCGGCTGGAACGGCCTGGAGGCCCCGGAGCACGGTGTCCCGGACCCAGGCCAAGGGCGTGCTGCGCGCGGTGAACACGGCGCCCAGCCTCGCGGTGGCTTCAAGCAAGGCGCTCACGTGCGGCCGGCGCTCCACGGCGTAGGTGTCCAGCAGCGCCTCGGGGGCGCGGCCCTGGAGGACCCACGCCAGCTTCCACGTGAGGTTCGCCGCGTCGCGCAGGCCGGACACCAGGCCCTGCCCCATGAAGGGCGGCAGCAGGTGGGCCGCGTCTCCCGCCAGGAAGGTGCGGCCCACGCGCCAGCGCTGCGCCACCACCGAATGGAAGCTGTAGAGCTGCGCGCGCTCCACCGTCACCCGGTCCGGATTCACATACGGCCCAATCAAGCGGCGAATCGTGCCGGGCTGCGTCATCTCCTCGCCCGTCTCGCCCAGGCGCAGGCGGAACTCCCAGCGGAACCTTCCCAGGGGGCCGCGTCCGACGAAGCCGGGGCGGGCCGGGTCGCAGACGACGTGACACTCCGCGGGCGCGTCCTCCTCCGCCACGGTGCCGGAGATGGCAATCCACGGCTCCTGCTCGCCGCGTCCTTCCATGGGGATGCCCAGCAGCGCGCGCACTGTGCTCCGCCCGCCATCACAGGCCACCAGGTAGCGGGCGCGCACGCCGTGCCGGACACCGGACGTGCGGTAGCGCACGGTGACGCCCGCGCCGTCCTGTTCCAGCGACTCCACCTCGGTGCCCGTGCGCAGCTCGGCGGCGGGGAAGCGGGAGAGGCCCTCGCGCAGCGCCTTCTCCAGGAGCGGCTGGTGGAAGAACCAGACGGGCGCGTGGCCGTAGCCGAAGTCCACCTGGCCCAGCTGGACCTGGGCAATGGGCTGGCCGCCCACGCCGGTGAAGGTGACCTGTCGGCCCTGGCGCAGGTCCGGCTTCAGCGCGTCGAGCAGGCCCGCGGCCTGGTAGATGCGCAGGGCCTCGTCGTCACAGGAGAAGGCCCGGGGTTGGCCATGCGGCGCGGCCTCCCGTTCGAGGACGAGCACGCGCACGCCCTGGAGTCCCAGGAGGTTGGCGGTGAGCACGCCCACCGGCCCGCCTCCCGCGATGACCACGTCCACTTCCTCGATGTCGGCCGACATGGACTTCCCCCCGGAAGCAGGTCCGCTGCGGGGAGGAGTCTAACGTCCCTGGCTCCCCGCGGGGAGGATGGGCGCGGATTCGCGGTAGATGCGCAGCGAGTCCGCCACGCTGTGGCGGTATTCGAAGCCCGTGGCGTCCAGGAAGCGGCGGTTGTCCACGACGATGGGGAAGCGCAGGTGGTCCAGCGCGCCCACCGACAGGCGGGGGAGGCCCGCCCGGCCCAGCAGCAGCGACAGCAGCGGCGCGGGCAATGGCACCGCGGTGCGCCCCGTCTCCCGGACGATGACGGACAGCGGAATCGGCGGAGGGCCCGCCACGTTGAAGATGCCCCGGACCTGCTTCTCCAGCGCCAGCGTCAACGCCGTCACCACGTCTTCCTCCTGGAGGACGTGGAACAGCGGGTCGTACCCGAGCACCAGCGGCACGCGCCGGCCCTTGAGGAAGGAGGACAGCGTGCCGGTGCCGGGAGCCCCCAGGGTGTAGGGCAGCCGCAGCACGGCCGTCGTTATCTTCGGCAGGCGCCACAGCGCGGTGGCCGCGTACAGGTCGGCGGCCACCAGGTCCGCCAGCTCCGGGATGGCCTCCAGCGCGCGGGGCGGCTCGTCCTCGGAGTGGTACAGCGGCGAGTCTGGCGCCGCGCCGTAGAAGGTGTGCCGTCCCACGAAGAGGACCTGCTTCACGCCGTGGGCCGCGCAGTGGTCGAACACCGCCTTGGTGCCGTCCAGGTTGATGCGCCCGCGCTCCTTGCCCGGCACCGTGAACGCGGTGACGGTGGCCATGTGCACCACCGCCTCGGGACGCCAGCGGCGGAAGACGTCCTCCGCGGCGCGCTTGCGCACGTCGCCCCGGTAGAGCTGGATGCCGGCCTCGTGGGCCTCGGCCCAGGGGCGGGTGTCGATGCCCGCCACCTGGTGCCCCCGCGCGTGGAGGTGCAGCGCGAGCTGGCGGGCAATGCCTCCGGAGATGCCTGGAATCAGCACCCTCATGGCAGCAGGTTCCTTCCCGCCCGCCGGCTGTGCCGCTGCGCGCGTCCGCGCTCGATGAGCCCCGCGATGCGCTGCTTCACCTTCGCCACATAGCCCTCGATGACGTGGTCCTCCTCGTCCCCCGTCCCGTGGAACATGAGCGGCTCGCCGTAGTGGATGTCCAACTGCACCGGCAGGGGCAGCGGCAACAGGTACGGCGTCAGCGGGACATAGGGAACGCCGAGCAGCTTCCCCAGCGTGTACGCGTTGAACACGGTGGGGATGGCCGAGCCACCGCCCAGGAACGCGAAGGGGATGATGGGCGAGCGCGTCTGCAGCGCCAGGCGGATGAAGCCGGTGCCGAAGTCCACCAGCGAGTAGCGCTCGTTGAAGAGCTTGGCCGTGCCGCGCGCGCCCTCGGGGAAGATCATCAGCAGCCGGTCATCCTCCAGCAGCCGCTTCGCGTGCTCGGGCAGCCCGATGAACTGACCGGTGCGGCTGGCCCACAGCGAGGACACGGGGAAGTTGTGGAGGAAGCGCTCCACCATGCCCTGCGCCAGCCGGGGCGGGTCCATCTCCAGCATGGTGGACGTCAGCACCATGGCGCCGTCCACCGCCACGCCGCCGGAGTGGTTGCCCACCAGCATTCCGCGGCCCCGCGGGGGGATGTGCTCCACCCCGTAGCAGCGCACGCGGAAGTAGTACCGGTAGATGGCGCCAAAGACGCGCAGCGCGTGTCGCACGTGAGACTTGGAGATGCCGTACGGGTCGACGCCGTATTCGTTGAACGGCAGTTCCAGCCGGTCCACCCGGGCTTCCAATGAGTCGGTCAGGGCCACGGGGGCACCGTAGCACCCCGGCGTGCCCGGCCCCGCCGCTTTCCACCACGGGTTCGTTGGGCACCGGCCGGGTGTTGAGCCATACTCGTCCGCGCGCCCCCCAGCCCCCCATCAAGGAGCGCTGCTTCGTGTCACAGCCCGTGTCCGCGCCGTCCCCCGTCTTCGTTCAGCAGCTCAACTTCCACGCGCGAGACGCCAGCAACGAGGCCTCCGCGCTCCAGGCCGCCTTCGCGCTGGGCCTCTTCGGGCACCTCCCGGAGACGGGCTCGGGTGAGCCGGTGTCCCTGGAGGCGCTCGCGAATCGGGTGGGCGGCACCTGGCGAGGGACGCGCTCCGTCATCGAGCCGCTGGTCGCGCTGGGCTTCGTCCACCTGGAGGACGGGCGAGGGTATTCGCTGCCCGCGTCGACCGCGGCCTTCCTCCGGGATGAGACGTTCACCGCGGGGCTGCGAGAGGCGCGGCGCTGGTGGCATCCGCTGGCGCTGCTGCCTCAGGCCGTGCGCGGTGGCGGCCCCGTGGCGTGGGGCGGAGAGACATGGGACGTGCTCGGGTGGTACCGCGCGCTGTTCCTGTCGCCTGCGCCGGCCACCCCGAGCGCCGAGGCCCGGGACTTCCATGACCGCTTCGCCCGCAACCCCGCGCGCACGCTGGCGCTGGTGACGGCCGCGGAGCTGGACGTGCTGGCGAAGCTGGTGCGCGGGCCCGTGCCGCTGGACGTGCTGGCGCGGGACGTGGGCGCGCCGGCGGAGGCGCTGGAGGTGTTGCTGGGCGCGCTGGCGGCGATGGGCATCGCCCAGGCGCGGGAGTCGGGCTGGGGCTTCACGGAGGCCGCGGGCCGGGCGCTGGACGCTCAGAGCCTGCCGTACTTCCAGCGGGCGCTGCCGGCGACCCTGGCCTACTGGGAGGCGCTGGGGCACCTGGACGAGGCGGTGCGCGAGCAGCGCTTCCGGTTGGACCTGCGGGACGCGGAGACGGCGCGGCGCATCTACCAGGAGAACGCCTCGCGCATCTCCAGCATCTTCGCCTCGCACCTGCGGCTGAGCCGGCAGGCCGCGGCGCGGGTGCGGTCGATGCGGCCCCTGGCGCAGGCGCGCGTGTTGGACGTGGGCACGGGCTCGGGCGTGTGGGGCGCGGCCTTCGGGTTGGCGGACCCCACCACGCACGTCACGTACCTGGATTCGCCGCATGTGCTGGACGCGGTGCGCCCCCACCTGGCGAAGCTGAAGCTGGAGGCCCGCTCCGAGCTGTGGGCGGGGGACTGCCTCTCGGTGGACTACGGCGAGTCCCGCTACGACGTCATCCTGCTGCCGCAAATCATCCCCGCGCTGCCGCCCTCGGAGCTCCCGGGTTTCTTCGCGCGGCTGGCCCGGGCGCTGCGGCCCGGCGGACTGCTGCTCATCTCCGGCTACCTGCTGACGGACCGGCGAGACGGCCCGCTGGACGCGCTCTACTTCGCGCTGCGCCGGTACGTGACGAACGAGGGAGACGTGCTGTCGCTGCCGGAGTTCCGCGCGCTGCTGGGGCCGGTGGGCCTCACCGACGCCCGCGGCTTCGACATGCCCATCCAGCAGGTCGTCATCGCCCACCGGGGCGACGTCGCGTGGCCGGAGCCCGCGGCGTCGCGTTGAGCCTCCGCGTCAGGCCGCGCTCTTCCGAGGACTGGCCGGAGCCGGCGCCAGCGTCGTGGGAAGTGGCACGCCCGGGCGCGAGGCCAGCACCAGCTCCTGGGTGGGCAGGGGAATGCACACGCTGGAGGACAGCCCCACGTCCGCCAGGAGCTGGCCGTACTCCGAGGCGGACAGCAGGTCCCCCTCATTGGTCATGAAGCGGCGCAGGCCGAAGTAGAGGTGGTCCAACGGGCCATCTCGGCGCTCGTCGAGGACATACTCCGCGATGACGAGGACGCCGCCGGGCCGCAGGGCGCGCGCCACGCGAGCGAACATGCCGGGGAGGTCCTCGGGCCGCAGCACGTTGAGCACCTGCGGGAGGATGATGAGGTCGAAGTCCGCCTCGCCGAAGTCCTGGGTGAAGAGGTTGCCCGGCCAGAAGCGCGCGCGGTCCAACACCTTCAGCGTCTCCACGTTGCGGCGCACCTGCTCCAGCACCACCGCCTGGTCGAAGTAGGTGACGTGCGTGGTGGGCGTGGCACGCGCGAAGGCCGCGCCCCACACGCCCGAGCCGGTGCCGATGTCCAGCACCTGGGCACCTTCCAGCGCGCGGGCCTGGGCCACCGTGGCGGCGGCGCGCCGGCTGAGCTGGAAGTGCGAGGCGAACACCGCCGTAATCTGGCTCGAGTTGTCCGCGTAGAAGCGCTGACTCACCTCCGGGTCCTTCAGGTCCAGGATGAAGCGCTCCTCGCGCACCGTCTCGTCCAACCGACCCAGGGCCTCCCAGTACCGCTCGGACACGGACAGCGAGCGCAGCAGGTAGGGCAGGGCCTTGCCGTCCAAAAGCTGCCGGGCCTCGTCCGTCAGCCGCCACGCCGCGCCCTCCCGCTGGGCGATGCCGAGCTGTTCCAGCAAGGCGACGAGCAGCGACAGGCCCTCGCCGCCGAGCCCCGTGGCGGCGCTGAGCGTCTGCTCGGTGGGGTCCTGCGATGACAGGGCCTCCAGCAATCCCAGCCGGCCAGAGGCCACCAGCACCTGCATGCGGAGCGCGCTGCGCGCGTAGCGGTCGAAGAAGTCCTCGGCGTCCGGTGACGGCCCCGGTTCGGCCGGCGCGAGGAACAGCGTGCGGTAATGGCCAAGCACGTCCCAGCTCGCGCCACCGTGCGCCACCGGCCCTCCTTGTTTCACCGCTTCGGCCAGCAGCTCCCCGGCGTTCCACCACGGTCGCTGGGCTTCCAGCCGTCGCCGGAAATCCGCGTCGCGCAGGAACGCCGCGACGGTGGGGGTGAGCGCCAGCTCGCGCGCGTCATCGAGGTGCACGAAACCCAGGCAGACGAGCAACTCCGTCAGGGCCCGGGTTCCCCGGTGCGTGCACTGGATTCGCCGTGCCAGCTCCGCCATCGACACGGGCGGGCCTTCCCCCTTTACCGGCAGTGCGTCGAAGAGTCCCAATGACAGTGCGGTGCGCAGCAGGGCCGACTCGTTCGAGGCATTGCGCGCCCAGAAGTGGAGGGACTGCGCCAGGGTGCGACGGTCGACGGCCATTGATACCTCGTCCGGGGGGGATTTCAGCTTCGCCCTTCACTGTCCCGGGGCGCAACCCCGGGGCGGCGGGCCCTGCGCTACGATGGCGCCCATGGCTCCTCGAACGACTCCGGTGGACGCGGCCCTTCACCTCCTGCGCGAGGATGCGCGCGTCCAGGACGTCCACGTGGGGGAGTTCTCTGGCGTCGCGACGGCCTGGGTGGTGCCTCGTCGCGCGGTGCAGGCCTCGGCCCTGGAGTCGCTGCTGCGCGAGCGCCTGGGAGACGCCGCTCCCGCCGTGGCGCTGGTGGACGCGCTGCCGCTCCAGGACACGGGGACGCCGGATGAGGCGCGGCTCGCGCTGTGTTCGCCCGCCGTGCTCCAGCACCTGGAGTCACGGCTGCGCGCCGCGGGCCGGGAGGTGGCCGTGCTGGCCGGGCCCCGCGTGCGGGAGGAGCGCTACACACCCTTGGATGAGCTCCTGCCGGGGGCGCTGATGCCTCGGCTGGACGAGACGTCGGGCGCCGCGTCCCAGACGTCCTCCGTGGAGGAGGCCGGCCTGGAGAACGCTCCGCCCGCGCTGCTGGATGGCGGCCCGCCGTGCCGGCCGGAGGGAGCGCCTCGGCTGCTCGGAGAGATGCTCCGGCGGGCCGTGACGCTGCATCCGGAGAAGACGCTGACGTTCATCGACGTGGAGGGCCGGCGCGAGGTGCTGCGCTTCGATGCGCTCTGGCGCGAGGCGCTGCGGCTGTGCGGCGGCTTGCAAGCACGCGGGCTGAAAGCGGGGGACCGCGCCGTCCTCGTGTTGGAGCGCCCGGGCGAGGTCATCCGGGCCTTCTGGGCGTGCACGCTCGCCGGCGTGGTGCCGTCGCTGCTGGCCTGGCCCGCCTCATTCGAGCGCGCGCATCCCACGATGGCGCGCGTGCTGTCGGTGGCGCAGCGCCTGGGCGGGCCGTGGGTCCTCGCGGGGCCCGCCGCCGTCGGCGCCCTGGAAGCCGCGGGGCTTCGGGTGGCCACGCTCGCCGCGCTGGACACGGGGGCGGAGGGGCAGCCCGCCGCCGTGCCCGAGGGCGCCGCCGCGCTGATGTCGTTCACCTCCGGCAGCACCGGGCTGCCCAAGGGCGTGGTGCTCACGCACGACAACCTGCTGGACATGTGCGACGCGATGATGGCGGGCGGCTGGTACACGCCCCAGGACGTGGGCGTGAGCTGGATGCCGCTGGACCACGTCGCGGGCATCACCTATTCGCACCTGCTCTGCCTGCGGGCGGGCACGTCGCATGCGCTGGTGTCCCGCGACTATGTCCTGGCGGACGTGCTGCGGTGGATGGACCTGCTCTCCGAGCTGAAGGGCACCCATGGGTGGGCGCCCAACTTCGCGTTCGGACTGGTGGCGGACCGGCTGGAGCGAGGCGAGCGCCGCGCCTGGGCCTTGTCGCACGTGCGGGTGCTGAGCTGCGCGGGCGAGCCGCTCGTCGCGCGGACGCTGCAGCGCTTCACGGAGGCGCTGGCGGGTGACGGGCTCCGGCGGGACGTGGTGTGCCCGGGCTGGGGCATGGCGGAGACCACCTCCTTCTTCACCAACACCCGGGGCGTCCGGACGCGTGACGGACAGTCCGCGGTGGAGCTGGGGCCGCCGCCCGCGGGCTCGGCGCTGCGCGTCGTGGATGACGCGGACCAGGTGGTACCCCAGGGCCGCGTGGGGCATCTCCAGGTGCGGGGCGCGTCGGTGCTGGCGGGCTACCTGGATGACCCGGAGCTCAATGCCCGCTCCTTCACCGCCGACGGGTGGTTTCGCACCGGGGACCTCGCCTGGGTGCGCGACGGGCAGATGGCCCTCACCGGGCGCGAGAAGGAGGTCCTCATCCTCAACGGCAACAACGTCTATCCGCAGGAGATAGAGACGGTGGTGGAGGAGGTGCCGGGCGTGCTGCCCACGTACTCCGTGGCATGCGCCACGCGCGCGGGCGGCGCGCAGACGGATGAAATCGTCGTCTTCTTCGTCCCCGCGCCAGATTCGCCTCCGCTGGGCGGACTGCTGCGCGCCATCCGCGAGGCCGTGGGACGGCGGCTGGGCTTGCAGGTGGCGTGGCTGGTGCCGCTCGCCCGGCAGCAGGTGCCTCGCACGGAGCTGGGCAAGCGCGGGCGCACCGAGCTGCGTCGGCGCTTCGAAGCCGGGGAGCTGGCCGAGGAGCGCCGCGTGGCGGAGCGGCTGCTGGGAGGCCGCTTCACGCTGCCCCCGTGCCTGGCCGTGCCACGCTGGCGGCAGCGGCAGCCCGGCGCTGGCGTGGCGGAGGCGGGGGCCGTGCTCGTCGTGGGCGACGCCTCCTGGGCCGACGCGCTGCGCGCGCGACTGGCGCCTCGGGAGGTGCTGCACGCGGAGCCAGGAGCGGGCTCCGCGGTGCCGCGGCACCTGTCCTCCGCCGAGCGCCGGGTGCGCGAAGTCGTCTACGTGGCGGCTCCCCCCTCGGGCGCGCCTTCGCGGGACACGCTCGCGCGCGCGGTGGCGCCCCTGTTGGCGCTGGTTCAGTCCCTGGCGCCGCTCGTGGAGGCCGCGCCCTGCCGGCTGCGCGTCGTCCTGCCCTGGGTGGGGGCCTCGCTCGAGACTGGCGCGGCGGCCCACCTGCTGCCGGGGCTGCTCCGCGCGGCGGAGGCGGAGGTGCCCGGTCTGGAGACCTCGCTCCTGTGGGTTCCCCAGGAGCGACCGGCCGCGGTGGACTGCGTGGCCACCGAGCTTGGGCAGCCGCGCCCCGCGTTCGAGCTGGCCTGGCGGGAGGGGCGCCGCTGGGAGCGCGGCTACGTGGCCTGGACGCCGTCCCCAACCCCCGAGCCGGTGCGCCTGAAAAAGGCGGGCTTCTACGTGGTGACGGGAGCGCTGGGCGGGCTGGGGCAGGCCTGGGCGCGTCAGCTGCGAAATGGCCTGGGCGCGCGCCTGCTGCTCGTGGGGCGCCGCCAGCGGGACGCCGCGGTGGAGTCGCTGGAGCGCGAACTGGGGGCGGCGGAGTACGTCACCGCCGACGTCACGGCGCCGGAGGCGCTGCGGCGGGTGCTGGCCGACGCGGAGGCGCGCCATGGCCGGCAGCTCGACGGCGCCTTCCACTTCGCCGGGACGTTGAGCTCCGTGCCCCTCATGAACGAGGCGCCCGCGTCGCTCGTGGAGGGCGCCGCGGCCCATGTGCTGGGCGCGGTGGCGCTCGCGGACGCGCTGCGGACGCGGCCAGAGGCTCCGCTCGTCTTCGCCTCTTCGTTGATGGGGACGCTGGGGGCGGGGCTCCACGCGGGCTACTGCGCGGCCACGGGGTTCCTGGACCGGTATGCGGAGGCGCTCGTGACGGAGGGCCGGCGCGCGGTGTCGGTGGCCTTCAGCTCCGTGCGCGACACGGGCATGGCGCGTGGCCTGACGGCGTCGCCCCCGGGGTACCGGATGCTGGAGCTCCCCCAGGCCCTGGCCGCCCTCGCGTTGGCCGTGGAGTCGGGCGAGTCCCGCGTGCTGGCGGGCGTCGAGGGTTCGGCGCTGCCCTGGCGGACGGTGGGGCTG
>NZ_JAAIYB010000190.1 GCF_010894475.1 Myxococcus vastator | reverse complement strand
GCGAGCACCCCCACCAACTGGGTCCGCCCCCCCATGGTGACGTTGACGGCCGTGCGCGAGTCGCTCCCCGTCACGGGGAACCCCTGGCTGAACGCATTGGCGAGGTTGGCGGCGGCCTGCCCGAGGAACTCCTGGTTGCTGTCCAGCTTGTAGCGGAACTTGTCGGCGTAGAGACGGCCCGTCAGCACGGAGCCAGCGTAGTTGACGAGCGCCAGGCTGAAGGCGGCGGGGAGCAGCGCCCGTATGTCCGCGAAGCGCAGGGATGGCAGGCCTGGAGTGGGGGGCCCCGCGGAGAGCGGGCCCACGACCTTGATGCCCCCGTGCTCCAACTGGAACAGCGCCCCCGCCGCCGTGGTGAGGGCCACCAGGATGAGCGGACCGGGCGCCTTGGGGAGCAGCCGCCGCAGCAGCACGAGCGCGGTGATGATGCCCAGCCCCAGCAGGAGCGTGGGGATGTGGGTCCGGTGGAGGTTGGCGGCGACCTCGAACACCTGCCCAGAGAAGGTGTTGGACTGGCGCTCCAGCCCGAAGAGCCGCGCGAGCTGGCTGCCGATGATGATGAGCGCCGCGCCGTTGATGTAGCCGATGAGGATGGGCTTGGACAGGAAGTCCGCGAGCGCGCCCAGCTTGAGCAACCCGCCGAGCAGGCTCAGCGCGCCGACCAGCAGCGCCAGCAGCGCCGCCAGCGAGGCGTAGCGGGCGGCGTCCTCCCCCGCGGCCATCGGCGCGAGCGCCGCGGCGGTGAGGATGGCGGCGCCGGCCTCCGGGCCGATGACGAGGTGCCTGGAGGGGCCGAACAGCGCATAGGCCACCATCCCCACCACGCCCGCGTAGAGCCCCGCCGCGGGGCGCACGCCCACGAGCTGCGCATACGCCAACCCCTGGGGGATGAGCATCGCGCCAATGGTGAGCGAGGAGAGCAGGTCCGTCCGAAGCCAACGGCGCTGGTAGCGGCGCGCCTGCCGCAGCCCCGGCGGGCCCCGCCGTACCGCCCGCCACGTCCGCGCCGCCAGGTCGCTCACCACCATTTCCCTCTCGTGCCGTCGACTCGTGACACGCTGCGAACGCCGGGCGCGCTTCGCAACACACGGCTCCCGCGCATGCGGTGCCTGGAGTGGCCGGCTGCCCGGGGCGAATGGCGCGCCGGGGACGTCGTCCCCATCCCTGCTTCGTTCGCGGGCCGCCATGCGCTGATGGCGGGGCTCCTCTTGCTGCTGGCGGGCGTGCTGCGGCTGGGGCGAATCGCCCAATTCTCCTGTCCCTTCGGCCACGCCGGGCGCCATCGTCTGCCTCAAAAGCCAATCGCGGGCAGCGGAGGCAAGGGGCTCCCATCCATCGCCCGCTCCAATGACTCCGCGTAACGGCGGATGCCCGCAAGCCACGAGGCGTCCTTCTGACGATGCTCCGTGGCCGCCAGGATGCGGTGCAGCGCCTCACGCGCCGCCCGGTGCGCCTCTTCCTTCCGCGTGTGCTGGCCCACGGCGCCCACCAGCCGCAGCAGCCGGAGCACGACAGCGGGTTCGGTGGCGCCGTAGCGGAGCGTCTGGTCCGTGACCAGGTCCAGGTAGTCGCGCAGCGACGGAGCACGAAGGAAGACGCGCGGGCGCCCAGACGTGTCTGGCACCACGCGGAGGCCCAGCCGCAGCCGGCTCAGTTCGCACATCAGGAAGGTGAGCTGATCCAACGCCTCCACCGCGGTGTAGGGGTCGTTGATGCCCGGCGACAGGGCCTTGACGGCCACGTCCACCAACTGGCGCACGCCCAACGCGACGTCCACGTCCTCGTCCCGCCAGCGGTCCGTGCGGATGGCCCGGAGCAGGAGGGCCTCGGCCTCCTCGCGCGAAGCGGGGGAGGGGCGGTCATCCGCCGCGAACCAGCCCACTTCGCCGCCTTGAATCACCGGCTCGCCGATGGCTCGCTCCAAATGGACGACGAGCCGCCTCGTCGTCGCCACCTCCAGCAGGGCCCGCGCATCCACGGAGACGACGAAGCCGTTCCGCTGTGCTCGAAGCGGCCACAGCTCACCCGTGGGCGCTGGGACCTCGGCTGGCGCCTTCATGTCCCCCGCGCGCAAGCGCTCCATCCTGTGCGCGACACGCAGCGTGTCCACGCGCACCCGCTGGACGATGTTCTCCACGCGCATGGTCTGAAGCGTATGGAGCACCTGGAAGATGAGCGCGCCCTCGCACGCCACGAGCAGCAACAAGGCCAGACTGAGCGCCGGACGCGGCGCGCGCCCCGGTTCTGAGACAAGCCCGAACTCGTGCGTGGCCACGAGGCAGAAGACGCTCGTGGCGACGAACACCGGAATCACCACGCGGATGCCCGCTCCGTGCAGGAAATGGCGCAGCAGCCGTGGCGAAAACTGACCGGCGGCGTTCTGCACCACGAGCATGGAGAGGGACAGGACGATGCTCAGCGACGTCAACGCGATGCCCAGCGCGGTGGAGAGCATGTCTCGCGCCTCCGGGGCGGTGGCCTGCCATGCGACACCGCGGAGGACTCTTGCCACGAACGCGGGCGGGTCTACGAACATTACGCCCAGGCCTGCCCCGACCGCCGCCCCCACCACGGGCGTGAGCCACAACCGGCGCCGCAGCCACCAACGGAGTGGCTGGGTATTTCGGGGTGGACCGTGCCTGGGGGCACCACGTCCCATGACCGTGCGGGACAGTGCCCGGATGCCCGCCATGCGCAGTCCCTCCGTGACGGCACTGGCCCTGCGCCAGCGCGCTCAAGCCGACCGGCCCCGGCGACCAGGCGTGCCCCTGGGGGCCCTTCCTGGCTTCCAGCGACGAGCCCACCCACCAGAGACTGGGAACGCGCAAGCCTGGCGGCAAGACGCATGAACGGGGCGGGGACCCGCGGGCGGAGCGCTCCGCCTCGGGGGTTCCCGCGCCGCGTGTGGCGCCAGCCCCGGCGGCAAGGGCCCGGCGGCCCGCATCCCCGCCTAGAACTGCAGGTACACGTACGGGCGCGTCTCCACCGCGGACAGGTGGCGGATGCCCAGGCCGAGCACCACCAGCACCGCGGCGCGCACCGGCACGGGCATGCGGACGAAGAGGTCCGACGACACCGTGTAGAGCTTCATCGGCACGGCGTGGAAGAACACGGCCGCCGCCAGCATGGCCCACACCAGCGGGCTCACGTTGGCGATGCCGGGCACTCCCGCCATCATCCGCTCGTAGAACTCACCCGCGTGCGTCATGTCAGCCGCCCGGAACACCACGCGCGTCAGCACGACGATGGTGAACGTCGTCAGCATGCCCAGCGCCACGCGGGGGACGCCCGGGGACTCGGGCTTGCCCACCGACCACTCCCAGCAGCGCGACACGCACAGCGCCACGCCGTGCACCGCGCCCCAGACGGCGAAGCGCCAGTCCGCGCCGTGCCACAGGCCGCCCAGCACCATCACCGTCATCAGGTTGAACAGCACCCGCGGCTTCGACACGCGGTTGCCGCCCAGCGGCCGGTACAGGTAGTCCCGCAGCCAGGTGGACAGGCTCAGGTGCCACCGGTTCCAGAACTCGCCGATGTTCTTCGCCAGGTACGGCCGGTTGAAGTTCTCCGGGAACTGGAAGCCGAACAGCGCCGCCACGCCAATGGCGATGTCCGAGTACCCCGAGAAGTCGTAGTAGAGCTCGAAGGTGTAGGCCACCGCCGCGACGATGCACTCCGCGGAGGCGTACTTCTCCGGCGCGGCGAAGACGGGGTCCACCAGCCCCGCGCCCAGCACGTCCGCGATGACCAGCTTCTTCACCAGGCCCACCGCGATGCGGAACAGGGCGTGGCCACCGGCCTCGGGCGTGAGGCCCGGCGTCTGGCGGAAGTGCGCCATCAGCTCCGACGCCCGGACGATGGGGCCGCTCACCACGCGCGGGAAGAAGAGCAGGTACAGCAGGTGCTCCAGGAACGAGTGCTCCGCGCTCGCCTTCCCCCGGTACACGTCCACCGTGTAGCTGATGGCCTGGAAGACGAAGAAGGAGAGGCCCACCGGCATCAGCAGGTTGAAGGGCTCGGCGCGGACCTCGATGCCCCACGGCGCCAGCAGCGACAGCAAGGTCTGCCGCAGCATCTCCAGGTACTTGAAGCCCGCGAGCAGGCTCAGGTTGGAGACGACGGACACCGTGACGAGCGCCTTGCGGACCCCCTGGGACTGCGCGCGGGCCATGCCCTTCACGCACAGGTGGTCCACCGTGACGCCCACCAGGAAGATGAGGATGGGGAAGGGCGTGAAGGCCGCGTAGAAGAAGAGGCTGGCCACCAGCAGCACGCCGAGGCGCGGCCCGTAGTGCCGGTGGACCGCCCAGTACAGGGCGAACACCGCGATGACGAAGACGAGGTACTGGACGCTGTGCGACAGCACGTCAGTTGTCCTCCACGCGCGAGGTGGGGCCCGCCTTCTTGTGGGCCTCGTACGCCGTGAGCAGCTCCCGGGAGAAGGCCCCCGCCAGCCGCGCGTAGCCTTCCGGAGTCAGTTGGACGCCATCCGCGTGGCCCAGCGCGGGCTGCGCGCGCTGCCAGCGCAGCATGGAGCGCTCTCCACCCATGGCCGCGCGCGTGGACCAGTACGCGCACCCCGCGTCCTTCGCCACCTGCGGCAGCGTGTTCAGCACCGACGCCAGCGAGGGCGTCTCGCTCCACCGGCCGTTGGCGTCCCGCGCCAGCCGGTCCGTGGGGCCCATCACCAGGCACTCCGCGTTGGTGGCCTTGCGCAGCCGCGTCAGCATCGCGGTGTAGTCCCGGCGCAGCGCCGAGGCATCCAGGCCCGGCTGGTTCGCCTCGTCGGTGCCGTACCAGAACACGAGCAGGTCCGGCCGCCGCGACGCCAACTGCGCGTCCACCGCCGCCGCGTCCATGGCCCCCAGGGTCGACGCCGTGGCACCGGGAAGGCCCAGCGCGTCGTACACGACGCCCGGCGTGTCGTACTCCAGGGACGCCCCCAGCACCGTGACAGGGCCGTCCTTCGGCGCCGTCACCTCCACGGTGTGCGAGGCCCCCGTGACGGGGAAGGAGCGGATGCGCACGGTGGGCTGGGTCAACGGCTCCGGCAAGGGCGCGTCCGGTGGCAGCAGCTCGCCGTCCACCGCGATGTCCGGCGCGCGCACGTCCGGGGCGTCCAGCGCGTACAAATCCAACCGGCCCGAGGTCTCCTTCGCCTCCGGGCAGTCCTTGCAGAACTGGATGCGCAGCTTCGCGCCCGGACCGCCCACGGCGCGGATGCCCGTCAGGCCCCACAGGCCTCCGGGGGGCGCGTCCTTGGCGTCCTCGAGCGTCCACTCCCCTTCCAGCGCGCGCGTCACGCCCGCGGGCTCCAGCCGGGGAGAGGCCTTTCCGGCGGCGATGAAGCCCCGGCCCGCGTCGCCGAAGCGCTTCGTCAGCACCTCGCGCACCGCGTCCGTGAACTCATGCGATGCGGTGTGCGTGCCGCCCAACTGCGCGACGCCCACGCGGAGGGACTCGCCGGACTCGCGGCGCTTCAGCTTGTCGAACGTGCGCGTCAGCGCGGTGTCCGCGTTCTGCAGGCCGGTCGGGTCCGCCACGGCCACCAGCGGCGCCCGGCTCTTCGCGAACGTGCGCTGGAGCGACAGGTCGAAGAGGTGGCCCAGCAGGTCGGAGCCTCGGGCGCGCGGGTGGACGAGGTCGTCCAGCATCAGCCCTTCCTCGAGCCAGCGCATCGCGGAGCCCTCGCCGCCCATGGCGGCGTAGGCGTCCCAGAACGCGCAGCCGGCCGCGCGGGCCTCCTCGCGGTAGATGCCGCCAATCTCCCGGGTGCCCCGGCGCGACACCACCTCGCCGCTCATGGTGCGCACGCCCGCGTCGATGGGCGCCATCAACAGGCACGCGGCGTTCGGCACGTTGGCGCGCACGCGGGACATCAACGCCTTTATCTGCGCGCGCACCTCGTCCAGCGTGGTGCGGCCTCGCGAGTAGAAGAAGGCCTCGTTGCCGCCCACCATCATCACCACCAGGGACGGCTTGCGCTGCCGCAGCTGCGCGCGGAAGGCGGCGGGCTGGGCGCGCAGGTACACCTCCGCCATGCCGCCCAGCAGGCCCACCGTGTCGTAGACGACGCCCGGCGTGCCCGTCTCCAGCGCCATGCCGTGCAGCTCCACCTTGCCGGACGTGGTGAGCGTCAGCGACTTCGCGCCCCGCGGCAGCGTCACGCGGGCGAAGGCCGCCTCCGACTTGCTCTTGGAGAAGCCTCGTGTGTGGATGCGCTGCAGCGGCTTGCCGTCCACGGAGAACTGCACGGAGCCGCTGGCGGGCTGCGCCAGGAAGAAGAGCTCCGCCACGCGCGAGCCCGTCACGTCATAACGCGTGCTCTGGGAGCCCTTCTCCGTGCTGAAGGCCACGCCCGTCCAGCCCACCCGGTCGCGGGGCCACTTGGAGTCCACCAGCCGCTCGATTTCCCAGCCGTCCGAGCCCCGGCCGGAGCGCGTCCAGCGGCCCGCGCTGGCGGGGCGGGTGATGAAGAGGAAGCCCTTGCCGCCCGCGCCGAAGCGCTCCTGGAGCCGGTCGCGCACCAGGTCGGTGATGTGGTCGGAGGCCACCAGCGAGTCGCCCAGGTGCACCACGCGCACCGGTGTGCGCCGGGTGTCCTCGCGCAGCTCGGCCAGGGCCCGGGTGTAGGGCGCCAGCCCGTCCTCCAGGCAACTCCCGTCCGGCCCCGCCTTGCGGCAGTTGAGCTCGATGTCCACGTGCTGGGCGCCCATCCGCTCGCGCAGGGCCTCCAGGTCCTTCGCGCGCGCCAGGGTGGGGGCGCTCAGCTCCTCCAGGCCGATGCCCGGCGCCGTGGGCACCGTGGGCAGCGGCTCCGCCACCAGGGCGCCGGCGTCGACCTCGTCCTCCACCTCTTCCGTCTCCGCCGGTGGGCGTTTGGCCGCGCCCGCCCCCGCTGTCATCACTTCTCCGGGCGGACGCGCGGCGCGCCCGCCCGACAGCGAGGTCGGCAGGACGAGCGCCACCAGCTTCTCGGGCAGGGGTCCCCGCTGGAGACTCGGGAGGGGCCGGAGGGCGTCTGGGACCGGGGCAAGCGACAGCCCCAGCGCCAACGCGACGGTGAGGATGAGCGTCAGCCCGGTGGATCTGGCCTTGAGGAAGTCCAACAGCGCGGCATGAGACTGGCTTTTGGGTGGCGGGTCAAAACTCTCACCACCCTTCGTGGCCTCGCCGTCTGGAGGGCGGGCAGGCGAGTCCCTCTTTCCCGGCAAGGCCGAAACGGTATGGTGCGCCGCCATGGCAACACCCGCAATGGCCCTCTACCCCGTCATCATGGCCGGTGGCTCCGGCACCCGCTTCTGGCCGCTGTCCCGTCAGGCGCGGCCCAAGCAGTTCCTGCCGCTGGCTTCCAAGCTGCCGCTCATCACCGACACGTCCGCGCGCCTCAAGGGGCTCGCCTCGGTGAAGGACACCTTCATCGTCTGTGGCCCCCTGCACGCGAAGGCCGCGGCGAAGCTGGTGAAGGGGCTGCCCAGGGCGAACCTGCTGGTGGAGCCGGTGGCGCGCAACACCGCGCCCGCCATCGCCCTGGCCGCGGTGCAGGTGGCCGCGCGCGACCCCCAGGGCATCATGGTGGTGCTGCCCTCCGACCACCACGTGGCGGACGTGCCCGGCTTCAAGCGCACGCTCGCGGACGCGGCGGACCTGGCGGAGGCGGGGCACATCGTCACGCTGGGCATCAAGCCCTCGCGCCCGGAGACGGGCTACGGCTACATCCAGGTCGGCGCGGCGCTGGAGGGCGGTGGCCGCAAGGTGCGGGCCTTCAAGGAGAAGCCCGACCTGGAGACGGCGCGCGGCTACGTGTCCTCCGGTGACTACCTGTGGAACGGCGGCATCTTCGTCTTCCGCGTGGACGTCATCCTGGAGGCCTTCGCGAAGCACATGCCGGAGATGCAGAAGGGCCTGGACGCCCTGCGCAAGGCCGCGGGCAAGCGGACCTTCGGTGCGGTGCTGAAGAAGGTGTTCCCCAAGCTGCCCTCCCTCTCCATCGACTACGGCGTCATGGAGAAGGCCTCCAACATCGCGGTGCTGCCGGGGGACTTCGGCTGGTCGGATGTCGGCTCGTTCGCGGCGATTCCCGAGGTGCGCCCCGCAGACGCGAACGGCAACGTGGTGTCCGGCAACCTGGCCGTGGTGGTGGACTGCCACAACTGCGTGGTGCTGGCCGACAAGCGTCCGCTGTCCGTGGTGGGCCTCACCGACATGGTGGTGGTGGACTCCGGCGACGCGGTGCTCGTGGTGCCGAAGGACAAGAGCCAGGAGGTGCGCAAGGTGGTGGAGGCGCTCAAGGCTCGCAAGCTGACGAAGTACCTGTAGGCGTCCAGGTGGGGCCAGGTGCGCTGGAGAAACGCCCGGTTCCCACCCTGGAAGAAGTACCGGCGGCGGGCCCCTGATTCACCGGTGACCTCGCTCTCTTGGGGGCTTGCTCTGTCGATGAGTGGACAAGGGTCCTCTGCACGCCGGTTGCAAGGCCCCCACCGCCTGCCCCGCTCCGGGGCGACAGAGGGTGGTGGGGTATGGCCTGCATGCGGTGTGACGTGGACCATCCGGCCGAGGCGTCTTGCGCGGCGGTGCATGACGGCGTCGCAGTGTCGGCGAGCTGCCTGGAGGGACAGCGGCACGGGCCGCTCGTCTTCCGCCGCTGGTTGGGGGCGGGGGCGCTGGGCACGGTGTACCTGGCGGAGTATCTCCCCACGGGGCACCGCTTCGCGGTGAAGGTGCTGCACCCGCACCTGGCGGCGCGGCCGGCCATGCAGCGCCGCTTCTACGCGGAGGCGCAGGCGCTGCGCGAGCTGGTCCACCCGCACGTGGCCCGCGTGCTGGACGCGCGCCCGGGCCCCGGCGGCCTCCCGTGCCTGCTGATGGAGTACGCCGACGGTGAGTCCTTCTCCCGGCTCCCCATGCCGCTGGCGCCGGTGGAGGCGGTGGAGCTGCTGGGGCAGACGCTGGAGGCCGTGGAGGCCGCGCACGCGCGCGGGCGCATGCACTGGGATTTGTCCGCGGACAACCTCGTCCTCACGCGGGATGCGCGGGGGGAGCGCCGGGTGAAGGTGCTCGACTTCGGCGCCAGCGCCATCCTCAGCTCGAGCCTGTCTCCCGAGGAGCGGGCGCGCGGCATGGTGGTGGGCTCGCCGGCCTTCATCGCGCCCGAGCAGTGGTCCGGTGAGGCCGTGGATGGCCGCGCGGACGTGTACGCGCTGGGCGTGGTGGGCTACCTGCTGCTCACCGGGCGGCTGCCCTTCGGCGTCGGCCGCGCGGGGGAGCTGGCGCCGCCGGAGCCGCATGTCCTCAACCCGTGCGTGCCGCCCGCGCTGTCCTCGGTGCTGCTGCGGGCCCTGGCGCCGCGGCCGGCCGAGCGGTTCCCGGATGCCCGCGCGTTCCGCGAGGCGCTGGCGCGTTGCATGGATCCGCGTGCCCTCGCGGCGGAGCGCGAGGCGGCGCTGGTCGATGACGTGGAGCTGCTGGTGGACATCGACCTCGCGTTCGACATGGACGAGGACGCCGCGTCCCAGGCGCCCATCCTGCTGCTGCCGGAGATGCGCGTGCCGGAAGGCAACGTCACCATCTTCGGCCAGGCGATTCCGGAGGACGGCGCCACGCCGCTGCACCTGGCGCTGCGGGCGGCGGCCCATGCGGAGCCGGTGCTGGAGGCGCCAGCCCCGCGCGTCGCCGCGCCGGTGGGATTGGAGGTCCGCGTGAAGCTGGCGGAGGGCTGGACGCGGGTGGTGGCCAGCGACATGTCCGTGGATGGCTTCTTCGCGGCGTGGGACGGCGCGCTGCCGCCGCTGGCCGCGCGCCTGGGCGTGGAGCTGTCCTTCGCGGGGCGCACCCTGACGTGCGAGGGCGACGTCGTCCGCCATGTCACGGGGGACGAGGCCCGGACCTGGGGCGTGGCCGCGGGCGCGTTCCTCCACTTCGACGAGCCCTCGGCGGCGCTGCGCCAGTGGGTGGCGTGGATGCTGGAGGAGGGCCGCCGGCCACAGCCGCGTCCGGATGGAGAGCTGGCGCGGCTGCTCGCCCGGGCCGCGGAGGCCGCGAAGGACCCGTATGCCCTGCTGGGCGCGCGGCCCGACGCGGACTTCGAGGAGATTCGCCGCCGGGCCAGCGCCGCCCTGCGCCGGCTGGACGGCTTCCGCGCCCGTCCGCTGCCGTCCGGGCAGCGCCGCGCGCTGGAGGCCCTGCGGGGCCGGGTGGAGTCCGCCCGGTGCACCCTGGGCGAGCCGCTGAGCCGCGCCGGCTTCGACGCCGTCCGAGGCAACCTGCCCGGGCTGGCCCGCTGCGTGGAAGCAGGGCTGCCGGACGAGGAGGTGGAGCCCCTGCGTCACGCCTTCCTGTCGGCCCGGCCGGGCGCGGAGGGCCGGGCCCGGGTGCTCTTCACCCAGGGGCACGCGCTGGAGGCACAGCGGGCCCTGCGCGCCGCGCTCTCCCGGTATGCGAACGCGCTGGCGTTGGACCCGCTCAACGTGTCGTGGCTGCGGCACTACCAGGAGCTTCGCCAGCGGGCGCAGGGGCTGACGCCCTCCATGCCCCCCGTGCTTCACGAGGGGGGCCTGGCTCCTCAAGCCCTGCTTCCGTAGCGCGGGAGCCCTTTGATGCCCCTTGGCCCTCCAACGGGCCAGGGGCGCCCTCTGGCCGGGTGCCCCCCTGGCCCGCGCTCGTGTAGAGTCCGCCGCCCTCTGCCATGCCCTCCGTCATCACGGGGGCGGGGACACCTTCATGAACGCGCACATCTTCCGCGAATACGATATCCGAGGCCTGGTCGATAAGGACCTCACCACCGAGGTGGTGGAGCTGCTGGGCAAGGGCCTGGGCACCATCATCCGTCGCCAGGGCGGGCGCTCCATCGCGGTGGGCCGCGACTGCCGCGAGTCCTCCACCCGCTTCCGGGATTCGCTCTGCGCGGGCCTCACCTCCACGGGCCTCAACGTGTTCGACGTGGGCGTGGTCCCCACGCCGCTGACGTACTTCGCCGCCAACACCCTGCCGGTGGACGGCCTGGCGATGATTACCGGCAGCCACAACCCGCCCGAGTACAACGGCTTCAAGATTGGCGCGGGGAAGACGACCTTCCACAGCCACGAGATTCAGGCCCTGCGCAAGCTCATCGAGGCGCGGGACTTCGAGGTGTCGCCCAAGCCGGGCACGGTGACGCCGTACGACATCATCACCCCGTACAACCACTTCGTCCGCCAGACGGTGAAGGTGGGCCGCAAGGGGATGCGCATCGTCATCGACGCCGGCAACGGCACGGGCGGCGCCATCGCGGTGCCGCTGTTCGAGAGCATGGGCTTCGACGTGGTGCCCCTGTTCTGTGAGATGGACGCGACGTTCCCCAACCACCACCCGGACCCGACGGTGGTGGAGAACCTGGAGGACCTCATCGCGGCGGTGAAGCGCGAGAAGGCCGAGGTGGGCATCGCCTACGACGGCGACAGCGACCGCATCGGCGTCATCGACGACCAGGGCAACATCCTCTGGGGCGACCAAATCATGGTGCTCTTCAGCCGCTACGTGCTGAAGGAGAGCCCGGGCGCGGCCATCGTCGGCGAGGTGAAGTGCAGCTACACGCTGTACGACGACATCGCGAAGCGCGGCGGCAAGCCCGTCATGTGGAAGGCCGGGCACTCGCTCATCAAGTCGAAGATGAAGGAGACGCAGGCGGAGCTGGCCGGGGAGATGAGCGGCCACATCTTCTTCAAGAACCGCTACTTCGGCTTCGACGACGCCATCTACTCCACCGCGCGCCTGCTGGAGATTCTCACGCACGAGAAGGCGACTCTGTCGGAGCTCCTGTCCGACGTGCCGAAGACGTACGCCAGCCCGGAGCTGCGCTTCGACACGAAGGAGGAGAAGAAGTTCGAGATGGTGAAGCGCGCCACGGAGACGCTGCGCGCCGCGGGCCACGACATCATCGACGTGGACGGCGTGCGTGTGACGTTCCCCGACGGCTGGGGCCTCATCCGCGCCTCCAACACGCAGCCCATCCTGGTGCTGCGCTTCGAGGCCAACACGCCCGAGCGCCTCAAGGAAATCCAGGCCCTCATCGAGGGCACCGTGGCGAAGGTCAAGGTCGAGGTCGGGGGCTGACATGACGACGCCGCGCATCCTCGCCATCAGTGGCAGCCTCCGGACCGGGAGCTTCAACAGCAAGCTCCTGGACATCGCCGTCGCCCACGCCCGCGCGCTGGGCGCGGAGGTGGACGTGGTGGACCTGAAGACGCTGGAGCTGCCCGTCTACGACGGCGACGTGGAGGCCAAGGCCTTGCCCGCTCCCGTGGAGGCGCTGCGGGAGCGGCTGGGCAAGGCCCAGGGCCTGCTCATCGCCAGCCCGGAGTACAACTCCTCCATTCCAGGCGGTCTGAAGAACGCCATCGACTGGGTGTCCCGCCCGCCCGGCAGGCTCTTCCAGGAGAAGTGGGTGGCGATGATGGGCGCCACCCCCGGCGTCTTCGGCACCGCGCGCATGCAGCCGCACCTGCGGCAGGTGATGGCCTCCGTGGGGGCGCACGTGCTGCCCACGCAGGTGCACCTGGCCCGCGTGTCGGATGCCTTCACTCCGGACGGGAAGCTCAAGGACGAGGCGCGCCAGAAGGAAGTGGAAGGCCTGGCGGCCGCGTTGGTTTCCAAGCTGAAGCCCTGAGAGGACGCGCCCATGCCAACGCTCGGAATCGACCTGGGGGGAACCTTTGCCCGCGCCGCCGTGGTGGACGAGGTGGGCCGGCTCATCGCCGCCTCGAAGGTGGCCCTGGTGGAGCGCAGCCCCTCGGGGGTCGTGGAGACCATTGCCCAGGCTGTCTCTGACGCGGTGAGGGTCGCCGGCGTGCCCCTGGGCGCGTGCGGCGTGGCGGCCGCCGGGCAGATTCACAAGGACTCGGGCGTGCTGTCGGTGGCTCCCAACCTGGGCTGGCGCAACGTGCCGCTGGGCGCGCTGCTCACGGCCCGGCTGGGCCAGCCAGTGCGCGTGGTGAACGACCTGTCCGCGGCGGCCTGGGGTGAATTCAACGCCGGCGCGGGCCGGGGCTCGCAGGACATGCTGGTGGTGTTCGTGGGCTCGGGCGTGGGGAGCGCCATCATCGCGGGCGGACGGCTCGTGGACGGCGGCGGCGGCGTGGCGGGCGAGCTGGGCCACATCAAGGTGGTCCCCGGCGGACGCCGCTGCGGCTGCGGGGAGCTGGGGTGCCTGGAGGCCTACGTCGGTGGTCACAACCTCATCGCGCAGACGCGGGAGCTGCTCGCCAGCGGGGGTTCGCCGGAGGTGGCGCGGCTGACGGGCGGCGACCCGGCGCGCATCACGCCGGTGACGCTGGAGAAGGCGGCGGAGGCGGGCGACGTGGCGGCCGTTGAAGTCTATGAGCGGGCGGCGCAGTTCCTCGCGTTGGCCGTGGCCAACCAGGTGACGATGCTCAACCCGGCGCGACTGGTGCTGGGCGGCGGCGTGCTGACGCACTGCCCGGGGCTGCGGCGCCGCGTGGAGGAGGGCGTGCGCGCCTGGTCCTCCACCACGTCGCGCGAGGGCCTGCTCATCGCGGACGCGGAGCTGGGAGACGACAGCGGTCTGATTGGCGCGGCGTTGCTGGTGAAGTAGTCCGCGCCCCTTTCCGGAGGAGGAGGCATTCCATGGCCGAGCACAAGGGCATCGTCACGTTCAAGGGTCAGCCGGTGACGTTGGTGGGGGACGAGGTGAAGGTGGGGGACGCGGCTCCGGACTTCACCGTCTTCAAGGGGCTCAACGACGCCGTGCGGCTGTCCGACGTGAAGGGCAGCGTGGTGGTGGTGAGCGTGGCGCCCAGCGTGGACACGCGGGTGTGCGCGGCGCAGCTTCGCGCGTTCAACAAGGAAGCCACAGCGCTGGGGCCGGACGTGAAGGTGTGGTTCGTCACGCTGGATTTGCCCTTCGCGCTGGGGCGCTTCATCGGCGCCGAGGGCATCCAGAACGTCACCACGCTGTCGGACTACAAGGACCGCGAGTTCGGTGAGAAGTACGGCGTGTACATGAAGGAGTTGGGGCTGCTCGCGCGCAGCACCTTCGTGGTGGACCGTGCGGGCAAGGTCGTGTTCCGGGAGATTGTCCGGGAGATGACGCACGAGCCGGACTACGACGGCGCGATGAAGGCGGTCCGCGAAGCGCTGTGATTGCAGTTCAGCCGCGCTCCGGTGGCTTCCAGCGCCGCAGCGCGGTCTGCTGCTCGTAGGGCTGGGGCGACGGGTAGGTGATGAACTCGATGAGGGTGCCCCAGGGGGTCCGGGCGTAGCAGAAGGCGTTGCCGGGGCCTTTCTCCAGGGCTGGTAGTTCGTGGGGGCTGGAGAAGACCTCGCCCCCCGCCGCCTGGAAGCGCGCGAGCGCCGCGTCCATGTCATCCACGTAGACGGCCAGGTGCTGGATGCCCAAATCGTTGGGGCGCGCGGGTGGGCGCTGCTCGGGGGCTGTGTATTCGAACAGCTCGAGGCTGGGGCCGTTGCCCAGCCGGAGCAGCCGCATCGCGCGGATGCTGGAGCCTGGAATGAAGCGCAGGCGCCGCTGCAGGTCCGCGCCCTCCTGGGGCGGCTGTCCTCTCTCCAGGCTGTCGTGGAGGACCTCGGCGCCAAGGGCTTCGATGAAGAAGGCCGTCGCCACATTGAGGTCCGGCACGGTGATGCCGACATGGTCGATGCCGCGTACTCCGGGAGAGGCCGAAGGCATGGCGCGCACGCTCCTGAACGAGATGGAACGCCAGACTGCTGGGCTCCTCCACGGTGCGGTCACGTGGCGTGTTCCGTCAATGTGTGGTGCCCCTCGGGGTGGGTGGGTGTTCATTCATG
>NZ_JAAIYB010000018.1 GCF_010894475.1 Myxococcus vastator | reverse complement strand
GCCCAAGCCCGTGCCGCCTCCCGAAGGCGCCAGCGTCCTCGCCGGCACCCTGGCCGACTTCACCGCCGCGTGTGACGCGGACCTCGAGCGCACCCGCACGCAGGTGACCGCCATCAAGGCGCTGGACGCGCGCAAGGACGGCCAGGCCGTGCTCGCCGCCTATGACGAGGCCCAGGGCTCGCTGTTCGCCGCGGCCAACCGCTCCAGCCTCGCGCGCGAGGTGCACCCAGACGCGGCCTTCCGCGACGCCGCGCGCGAGTGCGAGCAGCGCGTGGACTCCGCCAACGTGGCGCTGTCCCAGGACCGCGGCGTGTATGACGTGCTGGCCGCGGTGGACCTGTCCAGCGCGGACGCGGCGACCCGGTACTGGATGGAGCGCGCGCTGCTCGACTTCCGCCGCGCCGGCGTGGACCGCGACGACGCCACCCGCGCCAAGGTGAAGTCGCTCAACGAGGAGCTGCTCAAGCTGGGGCAGCAGTTCAGCAAGAACATCGCCGAGGACGTCCGCGAGGCGACCTTCACGCCCTCCGAGCTGGACGGCCTGCCGGAGGACTACCGCGAGGCGCACCCGCCGGGCGGGGACGGACGGGTGGTCATCACCACCAACTACCCGGACTACTTCCCTTTCATGACGTACGCGAAGGACGCGAAGGCGCGCGAGAAGCTGTGGCGCACCTACCGTCAGCGCGCGTACCCGGCCAACCAGGACGTGCTGGCGCGGCTCATCACCAGGCGCCACGAGCTGGCCACGCTGCTGGGCTACGCGAGCTGGGCCGCGTACACCACCGAGACGAAGATGACGCGCACGCAGCAGGCCGCCGCGGACTTCATCGACCGGCTGGGCGTGGCCACCGAGGCCCGCGCGAAGCAGGAGTACGCGCAGTTGCTGGCGCGCAAGCAGCAGGACATCAAGGGCGCCAAGGTGCTGGAGCCCTGGGACCAGGACTTCTACGAGGACCGGCTGCGCGCGGAGCGCTTCAGCTTCGACTCGCAGGCGGTGCGGCCCTACTTCGAGTACAGCCGGGTGAAGGCGGGGGTGATGGACATCACCTCGCGCATCTGGGGCATCACCTACAAGCCGGTGAAGGACGCCCGGGTGTGGCAGCAGGAGGTGGAGACCTACGACGTGTTCGATGGCGACACGCTGCTGGGCCGCATCTACCTGGACATGCACCCGCGTGACGACAAGTACAAGCACGCGGCGCAGTTCGACCTCGTCGCGGGCCAGGCTGGCAAGCGCTACCCGGAGGCGTCGCTGGTGTGCAACTTCGCGCGCCCCGGCGAGCTGATGACGCACGACGAGGTGGAGACCTTCTTCCACGAGTTCGGCCACCTGCTGCACGCCATCTTCGGCGGGCAGCTGAAGTGGGCGGGCATCGCGGGCACCCGCGTGGAGTGGGACTTCGTGGAGACGCCGTCCATGCTGCTCCAGCAGTGGGCGGGCAGCCCGGAGGTGCTGAAGGAGTTCGCGAAGCACCACGAGACGAACCAGCCCATCCCCGCGGAGCTGGTGGAGAAGCTCCGCGCGTCGAAGGAGTTCGGCCAGGGCCTGTGGGCGCGGCGGCAGCTGTTCCTGTCCGCGGTGAGCCTGGACTACTACTCGCGCGAGCCGGGCTTCGACACCACCGAGGCCCTGGTGGCCTTGCAGAACAAGCTCAGCCCCTTCAAGCACGAGCACCGTGACGGCACGCACTTCGAGGTGGCCTTCGGGCACCTGGATGGCTACTCGGCGGCGTACTACACGTACCTCTGGTCCTCCGTCATCGCGAAGGACCTGGAGACCGAGTTCCAGAAGAAGGGCTTCCTCGACCGGGAGACGGCGATGAAGTACCGCCGCACCGTGCTGGAGCCCGGTGGCTCCAAGCCCGCCGCCGAGCTGGTGAAGGACTTCCTCGGGCGCGAGTACGGCTTCGACGCGTACCGCGCGTACCTCGACGCGAAGTAGCCCGCGGTTCCCTCACCGGGAACTTCGCTACCCACTCGCGCCAAACTCTTCCCAGCGCGCGTCCGGGTAGCCAACGCCGTCTGGCCCCCTGAAACAACGGAGAAGTCCGACAGGCCACGCGCCTGGGTGGAGAGCCCCTTGCTACGACTCCGGCTGTCCCGGCTTCGGATGGGGCAGTGTGGAGGGGGGGTAGCCGACGTGACACCTATGCATCGACGACGAGGGGGCTGGCGCTTCCTTGCGGGCGTGACTCTCGCCCTGCTGGTGACCAGCTGCACCGATGACGACCCGATGGCGCGGGTCAAACCCGACGAGGAGGTGCCAGTAGAGCCGGTTCCACCGGGGTATCCCCCGGTGGAAGGCGAGTGCGAGAACGCGCCCCAGAATCCGGGACGCGTCACGCTCCACCGCCTCAACCGCGCGGAATACAACGCCACCGTGCGGGACCTGCTGGGGGACACCACCCAGCCGGCCAACGACTTCCCCATTGATGACCACGGCTACGGCTTCGACAACATCGCCGATGTGCTCTCGCTGTCGCCGCTGTTGATGGAGAAGTACTCCGCCTCGGCGGAGCGGCTGGTGAATGACGCCTGGACGCGCGGCGTCTTCAACGCCTGCGCGCTGGACCCGCTCAACCCGGCGCCGTGCGCGCACGAAATCCTCTCTGACTTCGCCCGCCGCGCCTGGCGCCGGCCGGTGCAGCAGGCGGAGATTGACAAGCTGATGACCTTCGTCAGCCTGGCGGGCCAGCACGGAGACCCACCCGAGGTGGGCGTGAAGCTGGCCCTGCGTTCGGTGCTCGTCTCACCGCACTTCCTCTTCCGGGTGGAGAAGGACGCGCCACCGGGAAGCACCGAGCCGTACACGCTCGACAACTTCGAGCTGGCCAGCAGGCTCTCCTACTTCCTGTGGAGCAGCATGCCGGACGACGCGCTGTTCGCCGCCGCTGAAGCGGGGCAACTGAGCGACCCCGCGGGGATGGAGGCCCAGGTGCGGCGCATGCTCGCGGACCCGAAGGCACGCGCGCTGGTGGAGAACTTCGCCGGCCAGTGGCTCTTCACCCGCGCGCTGGGCACCGCCACACCGGACGGCACGCTCTATGGCGCGTTCAACGAGGAGCTGCGCGCCGCCATGCGCACGGAGACGGAGCTCTTCTTCGCGGAGTTCATCTCCGGCGACCACAAGCTGAAGGACCTCGTCGACGCGCCGTTCACCTACGTGAACGACCAGCTGGCCGCCCACTACGGCCTGCCCTTGCCCGGCAGCCCCACGCACCAGCGCGTGGAGCTCACGGGCCACCCGGAGCGCAGCGGCATCTTCGGCAAGGGCTCGCTGCTCACCGTCACGTCCAACCCGGACCGCACCTCACCGGTGCAGCGCGGCGTCTGGGTGCTGGAGCAACTGCTGTGCTCGGCGCCGCCGCCGCCGCCGCCGGACGTGGAGAACCTGCCGCCGCCCATCTCTCCGGACATGACGATGAAGGAGCGCATGGCGCTGCACCGCAGCGCGCCGGCGTGCCAGGGCTGCCACCGGCTGATGGACCCGCTGGGGCTGTCGATGGAGAACTTCGACCCCATTGGCCGCTGGCGCCTCCAGGAGGTGAGCGGCGCGCCCGTGGACGCAACGGGTGACATGCCCGACGGCGCCATCCTCAACGGCGTGCGCGACATGCAGCGCTACCTCAAGGAGGACCCCAAGCTGACCAACTGCATCACCGAGCACATGCTCACCTATGCCACGGGCCGGGGCCTGAACGAGGCCGACCACTGCGCGGTGAAGGATGTCGCCACCAAGGCCGAGGCCCGCGGTGGGCGGCTCGTCGACTACATCCTCAGCATCGTCTCGAGCAGCCACTTCACGCAGCGTGGCGCGGAGGAGGAGCAGACGCCATGAGCAAGAAATTCAGACTCTCGCGAAGGACCGTCCTGCGGGGGACGGGGGCGCTGATGGCGCTGCCCCTGCTGGAGCAGATGCTCCCCCGCAACGCGCACGGCGCGCCGGGCACCGTGCCCCGAAGGCTCGCCGTCTTCTACACGCCCAATGGCATCCACATGCAGAAGTGGACGCCCAGCACGGAGGGTCCCGCGTGGGAGCTGACGCCCACGCTGGAGCCCCTGGCGGCGGTGAAGAACGACCTGCTGGTCGTCTCCGGCCTAGCGAACATGCCCGCCTTCCCGGAGGGCGACGGGCACCATGCCGCCGCCACCGGCGCGTTCCTGACCTGCGCCAAGGTGTTCAAGACGGAGGGCACCAACATCCGCGTGGGCATCTCCATGGACCAGGTCATCGCCAACCACCTGACGGCGACGCGGGCCACCCGCTACGGGTCCATGGAGCTGGGCATCGACGCGGGCCGCGGCATCGGCAACTGCGACTCTGGCTACGCGTGCCCGTATGCCAACAACATCGCGTGGTCGGGGCCACGCACGCCGGTGGCGAAGGAGACCAACGCGCAGGCCGCGTTCAACCGGCTCTTCGCGGGCGGCATCCCCGGAGAGACGCAGGCGCAAATCGAGAAGCGGCGCGCGTACGGCAAGAGCATCATCGACGTCGTGCGCGATGACGCCACCGCGCTGCAGGGACAACTGGGCGCCTCGGACCTGCAGAAGCTGGATGAGTACTTCACCAGCGTGCGGGAGCTGGAGAAGCAGGTGGAGGACGTGTCCGTCCCCTCCATCGCCTGCGCTCCGGGAGTCGCGCCCATCGAGTCCGAGGACCCGACGGCGAAGACCAAGGCGATGATGGACCTCATCGTCCTCGCCTTCCAGTGCGACCTCACCCGCGTGGCCACCTTCATGCTGGCCAACGCGCGCGCCAACAAGGTCTACCCCTTCCTGGGGCTCAGCGGCGCACACCACACGTACTCGCACCACCAGAAGGTGCAGTCCAACTACGACGCGCTCGCCACCATCGACAAATGGGAGGTGACGCTCCTCCAGTACCTGCTGGAGCGCATGAAGTCGGTCATCGAGGTCAACGGCATGTCGCTGCTCGACAACTCCATCGTCTACTTCTCCAGCGAGATCGGCGACGGGGACTCTCACAACCACGTCGACCTGCCCATCATCCTGGCGGGCAGGGGCGGCGGCGCGCTCACGCCGGGCCGGCACGTCCGCTACCAGAAGGACCCGCTGGCCAACCTGTACATCTACCTGATGCAGGCCATGGGCGTGCCCAACGTCACCACCTTCGGTGACGACGGGACGGGCCCGCTGCCGGGCCTGGTGTAGGCCCCGCGGCCCCGTGCGCGGCGGAGCATGCGAGCGGGCGGCCCACCGCCCGCCGTGCCCGCCGCGCACGCTTCACATGCATGCGCGGGCGTCGTGGCGCATCATCCCCCGCATGCCTTCCTTCTCCCGCGCCTCCCACTGGTCCTCCCTGCTCTTGCTGACGCTGCTCGGCTGCGCGGGCGGTGGCACCCAGCAGGGGCGCGGGCAGAACGCCACCTCCCGGCAGGCCGTGACCGCCAGGCAGCCCGCCGCGGCCCCGAAGCCCAAGGCGCCGGAGCCACGCGCGGCCCTTCCCGCCGCGAAGGATTTCTCTCGGGACATGGTGACCGCGCACAACCTGGCGCGCTCCCGGGCCCAGCCCGCCCCCAAGCCCGCGCTGCCGCCGCTGGCCTGGTCCACCCAGGCCGAGCGCAAGGCCGCGTCCTGGGCGAAGGCCTGCAAGTTCGAGCACAACCCGGACCGGGGCGACTTCGGAGAGAACCTCGCCGCCGCCACGCCCGGCGCGTGGACCACGTCCCAGGTGGTGAAGAGCTGGGCGGACGAAGCCGCGGACTACGACTACCGGCGCAACACCTGCCAGAAGGGCAAGGTGTGCGGGCACTACACGCAGGTGGTGTGGCGCAAGACGGCGACCGTGGGGTGCGCCACGGTGCTGTGCAACAAGAACTCGCCGTTCGGCGCGCGGTTCCCCACCTGGCAGCTCTGGGTGTGCAACTACGCGCCGCCGGGCAACTGGGTGGGTCAGCGGCCCTACTGAGCGCCCGTGCCCTCCGGGGCCGGTGCGTCCCGGGTGCCGGACACTCACGCGGCGGGAGGTGACGGACCTCCGCCTGCCGTCGGATAATCCACCCCATGCTCCGCTCCATGCCCCGCTCCCTCCGGCCGCTCGGCCTGCTCCTCCCCCTGGTCCTCACCGGCTGTGGCTCCGACACCCCCGGCGAGGGAGACGGTGACGGCGACACCGAGCCGCTGGTCATGACGCAGTTCGACCGCGACATGCTGGCCGCGCACAACGCCGCGCGGAGGGACGTGTCGCCCGCGGCCACCCCCGCGCTGGAGGACCTGACGTGGGACGAGCAGGCGACGCGCACGGCGAAGGCCTACGCCGCGCGGTGCCAGTTCTCACACAACCCCGACCGCGGCAACCTGGGGGAGAACCTCACCGCCGCCTCGTCCAGCGCCATGGGCGCCCAGGGCGTGGTGCAGGGCTGGGTGGACGAGGCCGCCCACTACGACCACGCCGCCAACACCTGCGCGAGCGGCAAGGTCTGCGGCCACTACACCCAGGTGGTGTGGCGTGGCACGCGAGCCCTGGGCTGCGCCGTCCAGGAGTGCACGACGAACTCGCCCTTCGGGGACCGGTTCCCCAACTGGACGCTCTGGGTGTGCAACTACGCGCCGCCGGGCAACTACGTGGGCCAGCGCCCCTACTGACGCAGGTGCTGGTCCAGGAAGGCCGCCACCTGCTGCCAGGCGCCCGCGGCGGCCTGCGCGTCGTAGCGCTCACCCGACGGGTTGGCGAAGGCGTGCTCCGCCTCGAACTCCAGGATGTAGTGCCGCACGCCCGCCTCATCCAGGGCCTGCCGGAAGGCCTGCACCGTCTCCAGCGGGATGGACGGGTCCTTCGTGCCGAAGATGCCCAGCACCGGCGCGCGGATGGCGGCGAGCTCCCGCGCGTCCGTCACCGGGTTGCCGTAGTAGAGGACCGCCGCGTCCAACTCCGGCAGGGCCATGGCCGCGCGCAGGGACCAGCCGCCCCCGAAGCACCAGCCGATGGTGCCCGTGCGCGGCGCCCGCACCCGCGCGTCCTGCTGGAGGAAGGTGTGCGCGGCCGTCAGCGTCGCCTGCGCGCGCGCCGGGTCCACGGCCTTGAGCAGCGCCAGCGCCTCCTCCCGCGTGGTGGCCACCTTGCCGCCATACAGGTCCACCGCCAGCGCGGCGTAGCCCTCCGCGGCCAGCCGGTCCGTCCAGTGGCGGATGTGGTCATTGAGCCCCCACCACTCGTGGATGACGATGACGGCGGGCTGCGGCCCCTGGGCGCCCGCGGGCAGGCTCAGGTAGGCCTTCGTGCCGGCCACCTCCACCTCCTGGCCCTCGAGCACCGGCGGCGCGTCCTCGCGCAGCGTGTGCAGCGCCTTGAACTCCGACTCGGAGACGGCGCCCGTGGCGGCCGGCTCGCGGCGCACTTCCCGGGCACGGCCCTGGACGCAGGCGCTCAGCAGCAGCGCTCCCATCATCAACAGCAGGCCCTGGCGCATGATGTGTCGACCTCCGTGGGTTGGCCCGTCCCCGCGGCGGGGACGCTGGCGGCTGGTGGACTACTCCGGGGCAGCGCCCCGCGCCACCTCCGGTGCCCGCGAACGCGAAGAGGGCTGGGAGGGAAGAATCCCCCGCCAGCCCCCTCAAGCGTCCCGCGTGAAGACGGGGACTACTTCTTCTCGACCGCGGAGGGCTTGCCCGCCGGCGGCGTGCCGCCCATGGCCGGCATCTCCGGCGGCTTGACGATCTCCAGCAGCTCCACCTCGAACACCAGGGCGGCCCCGCCCGGGATGTTCGGCGGCGCGCCGCGGTCACCGTAGGCGATGTCGGACGGGCACACGAGCTTGGCCTTGCCGCCCACCTTCATCTTCTGCACGCCCTCGGTCCAGCACTTGATGACACCCTGGAGCGGGAACTGCGTGGGCTCGCCACGCTTGTGCGAGCTGTCGAACTCGGTGCCGTCCGGCAGCGTGCCGCGATAGTGCACCTTCACGATGTCCGACGCCTGGGGCGACGCGCCCGTACCGGCGGTCAGCTCCTTGTAGATGAGGCCGGACTCGGTCTTCTGGGCGCCCTCTTCCTTCGAGGCCGTCTCCAGGAACGCCTTCGCCTTCTCCTTCTCGGCCTCCGCCTTGCGGGTGCTGCGCGCGCGCGCCAGCTCCTGCAGCTTCGGGCCGTACGTCTCCAGGTCCACCGCGGGCTTGTCGCCCTTCACCTGCGCGGTGATGCCCGCCTTGACGTACTCCAGCTCCTCGGGCGTCATGTCGAACACGCTCACGCTGCGGCCAATGGACAGGCCAAGCGCGTACAGCGTCTTCTGGTCTTCCGTCTGGGGGTTCGCGCTCGCGCCGGGCGCCGTCGCCGTCGCCGTCGCCGCCGTCGTCGAATCCGTCTTGCCCTGCTGCTGGCAGCCCGCCAGCACCAGCATTCCCGCGACCAGCCAAGTCTTCCGCATGTCGTTGCCCTTCCTTGCCTTTTGGAGCGGCAGTGAGACATCGCCGCAGTCAGTTCTGGGGGGCGACTTACTACAGAAATGGCCTGACTTCCGGTTCGACAGCACACCGGGAGCATCCCCGTTCCTGGGCGACACCCCGCCCGCCCCCAGGGCGACCGCCTGTCCGCGCCAGGGGGTGGGTCTTTTCATTACCCACTCCGCCCGGCGTCAGCCCTCGCCCGCCTCCAGGTAGCCCAGCAGGGGCGCCAGCACGGGCGTGAGGCGCTTGTAGGTCGCGGTGTCGGAGGGCACGGAGCGCAGCACGCGAGCCAGCCGCTGCCGCCGGCCGGGGGCGTCCACCTCCGAGGCCACCGGGGCCACGTAGGTGTGGATGGTGAAGAGGACGGCGCGCGTGCGGGGCAGCCGGGTGAGCGTCTGGCGCTCCAGGCGGAGGAAGCAGCGCTCGCCCGCGTTGTCCGGGGTGATGCCGTCGAACAGGTGCCGCCACTCCGGCAGCGTGCGCGGCTCCAGGTCCAACCGCTCCGTGACGCTGATGGCCCAGTTGCAGCGCGTGACGGGGCGCCCGGGCTTCAGGCCCTCCATCAGCTTCAGCGTAGAGGGCCCCAGCTTCGCGTTGAACTGGGGCACCGGCGCGTGGACGGCCAGCAGCGGCCGGCCCATTTTGTCCCCCAGGCACCACCCGGAGGGGAAGCACAGCTGGCCCGCCACCAGAGGGAACCCCTCACGCGTGCCGTCCAGCAGCAGCAGGTCCTCCTGCACCTGCCGGCCAAACCAGTCCAGCGGCGCCAGCGGCAGGCTCGCCGCGTCCCCCGGCGTGAAGTGCGTCCGCGTGCCCAGCAGGTGGTTGTGCCAGCACCAGCGCGCGCCCTCCGCCTCCAGGGAGAAGTGCTCCGGCGATTGACGCGCCATGGCGGGCAGCAGCACCGTCAACGTCTCCCATTGGAGCGCCTCCGTCCCGGGTTCTCCCTGAAAGCGCTCGGCGTTCCCCGCCGTCAGCAGCGCCGCCTTCAACGCCACCTCGTCCGCATAGCGCGGCGCGTCTACTTCGATGAGTGTCTCTTCGGGCCTCAGCGCACGCACGCCCAGCGACATTGAAAAGACATCCTGCTCGAAGGGGAAGTAGGGCAGCACCGCGTCGACCTCTCATGAAGGATGGGAGCAATTTATCAACCGTGTTGCAGAACGCATCGCGTCACGGGAAGCCGGGCTGTTTTTGGTGTCTCACCCTTGAGGTTGTTCATCTTCACAGGGAGGATTCGCACGGTCCTGGCTGCGCCCTGAAGCCCCATGCTCGGGCGCCAGCAGGCGCAGCACTTCCACAGGAGATACCTGATGCATCCTCTGCCGCTGTCGCGCGCGCCCCGTGCCGTGCTCCTGGCCCTCGTGGGTCTGCTTGCCCTCCCCGCCTGTTCGGATGATGGCGATGACCGTCCGGATGCGGGCCAGCCGGACTCTGGCACGCCCGGGGACGCGGGCACGGGGGACGCGGGCAGTGACGCGGGCATCCCGGACGACGGAGGCACCGGCGGTGACGGAGGCTCCATGGCGTGGCCGCAGGACTTCTCCTGCGAGGGCAAGGAGCAGACCACGCTGACGTTCAACCCGGGCCAGGAGCAGGAGCTCCAGGACGCGGTGAACGCGCTGGCGGAGTGCACCACCATCGAGCTGGGCGCGGGCACCTTCCAGTTCGACAACGCCATCACCCTGCGCGCCAACGGCATCACCGTGAAGGGCGCTGGCAAGGGTGCCCAGGGCGAGGCCACCGGCGGCGAGGCCAGCACTGTGCTGGACTTCTCCAACGCGGCGGCGAACACCAACGGCTTCGACGTGGTGGGCAAGCTCTTCACGGTGAGCGACCTGGCCGTCTGGAACGCGAAGAAGGATGGCCTGCGCATCGAGTCCTCCAGCAACGTGAACATCCAGCGCATCCGCACCGAGTGGGCCCAGGAGAACCTGGAGAGCAACGGCAAGTACGGCATCTACCCGGTGAAATCGATGTACGTCCTCGTGGAGGATTGTGAGGCGTACAACGCCGCCGACGCGGGTATCTACGTCGGCCAGACGCAGCACACCATCGTCCGGCGGAACGTGGCGAAGAAGAACGTGGCGGGCATCGAAATCGAGAACACGAAGTACGCCCACGTCGCGAACAACATCGCGCAGGACAACACCGCGGGCCTGGTCGTGTTCGACCTGCCGGGCAACCCCATCCGGGGCACGGACGTCTACATCGCCCACAACACCATCACCGGAAACAACCGCCCCAACTTCGCCTCCGTGCAGGCCAGCAGCAGCACCGTGTCCCAGGTCCCCGCCGGCACCGGCACCTTCATCCTGGCCTCGCGCCGGGTGGAGCTGGAGCACAACACGTGGGGCGACAACAACACGGTGGACATCGCCATCCTCAGCGGGCTGGCCATTGAGTCCGACCCCATCCAGTGGGCGGCCGGCTTCTTCAACTACCCCAGCCAGGACATCTCCATCCACGACAACACCTTCACCGGTGGCAGCGGCCGTCTGGTGGACAACGGCACGCCGGACCCGGAGCGCCGTCCGCTGGGCGCGCTGGTGAGCGCCGTCTACCAGTACGGCGCCGCGGTCCACGGCGTGACGGGCGTGGAGCACGTGCTGTGGGACGGCATCGACCCGGCACCTCGCGATGAGAGCCTGGCCAACCCCATCAACATCTGCTTCACGCGCAACACGCTGCCGGAGAGCACGCAGGCCTCGGTGGTGGACCTCGACCTGCAGGCCGTGAGCGCCCACCTCATGACGGGCACCCCCGACCTGGCCGCCGCCTGGGGGGAGACGCGCCGCTATGTCCAGGCCGACGAGCCCTACAACTGCTCGGGCTTCACCCCGGCCCTGACCATCCGCTGAGACCTCGTGAAGAACGGACGCATGCACAGGCCGTTCATCCCGGGACTGGGCCTCGCCGCGGTGCTGGTGACCGCGGCGCTGGCCTCGTGCGGCGGTGACAAGGACGGCGTGACGCCGACGCCGGACGCCGGAGGCGGGTTCGAGTTCGACTCCGGGTACCCACCCGAGGACAGCGGCACCCCGGACGCGGGTGACGACGACGCGGGCACGGGTGACGCGGGCGAGGACGCCGGCACGCCCGAGGACGCGGGGACACCCGAGGACGCGGGCACGCCAGACGCCGGGCCTGCGTTTCCGCCCAGCACCCTGTCGGGCTTCGGCCTCTTCACCGGGACACCCGCGTCGGGTGGGCTCCAGCCGGTGGAGGGGAACGTCCCCTATGCGCTGACCACGCCGCTCTTCTCCGACTACTCGGTGAAGTCCCGCACGCTGTACATCCCGCCGGAGGCGCAGGCCGGGTACTCGGCGCACGACGTGCTGGACCTGCCGGTGGGCACCATCATCACCAAGACGTTCGCCTTCCCCGCGGACCTCCGCGTCCCGGAAGAGAACGTGCGCGTCATCGAGACGCGCGTGCTGGTGCACCGGCCCGGAGGCTGGGAGGCCTTTCCCTACTTCTGGAACGAGGCCCAGACGGAGGCCACGCTGGCCAACGGCGGCCGCGTCGTCCGCGGCGTGAGCTTCATTGGCGAGGACGGCGAGGAGCGGACGCTGGACTACCTGGTGCCCAGCAAGAACCAGTGCCTGAAGTGCCACCATCTCCAGGACGCCCAGGAGAACCAGGTGCTGTTGCCCATTGGCGTGAAGGCCCGCTACCTCAACCAGGAGCATGATTACGGCGACGGGCCCATCAACCAGCTCCAGCACCTGGCCAACCTGGGCCGGCTGACGGGGCTGCCTCCCATCGACCAGGTCCCCCGCGAGCCGAACGCGTTCGACGAGGAGGCGGGCTCGCTGGAGCGGCGCGCGCGCGCCTACCTGGACATCAACTGCGCGCATTGCCACAACCCGAAGGGGACGGCGGGCACCACCAGCCGGCTGTTCCTCAACGTGGACAACACGGATGAGTTCACGTTGGGCGTGTGCAAGCGGCCGGGCTCCGCGGGCGGCGGGGTGGGCGGTGAGTTCGACATCGTCCCCGGCGACCATTCCGTGTCCATCCTCTGGTACCGCATGCACACCGAGGAGTCGGGGAAGATGATGCCGGAGCTGGGCCGCGTGCTTCGCCACGACCAGGGCTCACGGCTCATCGCCGACTGGATTGACGCCATGGAGCCACGCTCCTGCAAGTAGGTCCGTCCGAGCGCTGACGAGCGGCCCCTCCGTGCCCTGTGCGCGGAGGGGCTTCTCGTTTCCGGTGCGTGACGGCCGCGCCGCGTGACAGGGCGCGCGGGTGCCGCATAATCGCGGGTACATGTCCCTGCCCACGCTGCTCCGGGCCGCGGGTGCCGCCGCGCTCGTCCTGCTCGCCGCCTGCCGCATCGAGTCCGCCGCGCCCTCGGCCGGGCCCACGCTGGCGCGCGAGGGCACGCCCTCCGGAGACGTCTGGGTCTACACGTCCATGTACCGGCACGTCCTGGACGCGCTGGAGCCGCTGCTGAAGGCGCGGCTGCCCGGCGTCCGGGTGCGCTGGTATCAGGCGGGCAGTGAGAAGGTGGCCAGCCGGCTGGAGGCGGAGCGCGCCGCCGGGGCCATCCGCGCGGACCTGCTGGCCACCTCCGACCCGTTCCTCTACGAGCGACTGGCCCGTGACGGCGCCCTGCTCCGCTATGCCTCGCCCAACGTGCTCCGCGTGCCCCGCGCCCTGGTGGACCTGGACGCGCGCTACGCGGCCCTGCGCCTGTCCACCATGGTCCTGGTGCACCGGAGGGACGGGCCCCCGCCGCCCACCTCCTTCGCGGCGCTCGCGGAAGGTCCGTGGACGGGACGCGTGGCGATTGGAGACCCGCTGACGTCGGGCACCGCCTTCACCTGGGCCGTGTTCTGCGACGCGAAGCACGGCGAGTCCTTCTTCCCGGGCCTGCGCCAGCGAGGCGCCATCGTCGCGGGAGGCAACGCGGCGGTGCTCCAGAAGGTGGAGAGCGGCGAGGCGGATGCGGGCGTGTTGCTCCTGGAGAACGCGCTCGCGGCCCAGGCCCGCGGCAGTCCCATCCAGGTGGTGTGGCCCACCGATGGCGCCGTCGTCATCCCCGGCCCCGCGGCCCTCTTCGCGACGACGCCCAACCCCGTGGCGGCGAAGGCGGTGGTGGACGTGCTGCTGTCCCCCGAAGGCCAGCGCATCATCGTGGAGCAGGGAGACATGCACGCGGTGGACCCCAGGCTCGCGGGTCCCAAGGGAGAGGCCGGTGTCTCCGAGCTGCTGGAGCGCGCGCGCCCGTGGACACCCGAGCTGCTCGAACACGGGCTCGCGCGGGGCGGCGCCGTGAAGGAGCGCTTCCGCCAGGCCTTCTCGCAATGAGCGCGGCGGCGTCCAAATCCCAGTGGCTGGGGCTCGGCCTGTGGCTGGTGCCGGTGCTCTGCTTCTCCGTGCTCCCGGTGGCCGCGCTGCTCTGGCGAGGTCTGGGGCCCGCCGGGACGGGGGGCCTTGGCTGGCTGCTCGCCGAAGGTGGGGCGCTGGGGAACACGCTGCGCATCGCCACGGGCGCGGCGGCGCTGGCCTTCGCCTTGGGGACACCGCTGGCGCTGGTGCTGCAACGCACCGACCTGCCCCTGCGCGGGGCCTTCACGGTGCTGTTCACCCTGCCCTCCGCCGTGCCCGCGTTCATCTGGGGCATGGGCTGGTTGTCGCTCGCGAGCCCTCGCGCGGGGTACCTCAACCGGCTGCTCGGCGCTGACACCTTCGACATCTACGGCCCCGCGGGCATCGCCTTCGTGGAGGGCGTGTCCGGCCTCCCGCTGGTGCTGTTGGCGGGCGCGGCGGCCCTGCGACGGGTGGACCCGGCGGTGGAGGAAGCCGCGCGTGTCTGCGGGGCTTCGACGGCCCGTGCGCTGCTGACCACCACGCTGCCGCTGGCGCTGCCCTCCCTGCTGTCGGGCGCGGTCATGGTGTTCCTCATGGCGGCCTCGTCCTTCGGCGTGCCGTACCTGCTGGGCGTGTCGGCCTCGCCGCCCACGCGCGTGCTCACCACGCGCATCTATGAGCTGGTGCTGGTGGGCGGTGACCAGGGCCTGGCGCGCGCCGCGCAACTGGCGACGTCGCTGCTGCTGCTCGCCCCCCTGGCGATGGGGGTGACGTGGGCGCTGGGCCGGGCCGGCCGCGTCCGCCTCAGCGCGGGCAAGGGCCTGTCCTCCCGTCCCCTCCCGCTGGGGCGCGCACGCGGGCCCGTCCTGGGCGCGGTGAGCCTGACGGCCGCGGCGCTGGTGCTGCTCCCGTTGGGGGCCATCCTCCTCACGTCGCTCCAGCGCAGCTTCGGCGCGGCGCTGACCTGGGAGACGCTGACGCTGACGCACTGGGCGGGCGTGCTGCTGGAGCCGCGCACGCTGCGGGCCACGGGGCGCAGCGTCCTGCTGGCGGCGGGCGCGGGGGGCCTGGTGTGTGGCCTGGGGCTCGCGGCGGCGGTACTGCGACGCGGGCTGCGCCGCCTGGGCACGGGCGTGGAGGCGCTGGCGGTGTGGCCCTACGCGGTGCCGGGGACGGTGCTGGCCCTGGCGCTGCTGCTCGCGTTCTCCCGGGACGTGCGCTTCATCCTGATGGACCGCGTCGCCTTCGTGCTCGCGCTGGCCCACACGCCGTGGCTGCTGCTCATCGCCTACGTGGCGAAGTACCTCGCGCTGGGCGCGCGCAGCAGCGAGGAGGCGCTCGCGCAACTGGACGCCTCGCTCACCGAGGCCGCGCGGGTGAGCGGCGCCGGCCCCTGGCGCGCCTTCGTGGATGCGCCCCTGCCCTTGCTGCGGCCGGCGCTCACCGCGGCCTTCGTCCTGGCGTTCCTCGCGTGCGCGACGGAAATCACGATGTCCGTCCTGCTGGTGCCCGCGGGGACCGAGGTGCTGGGGACGCTGCTGTTCGAACTCCAGAGCTACGCGGACCCCGCCGCCGCCGCGGTGCTGGCGTGTGCCTTCATCGCGCTGGTGGTGGTGGGACAGGCCCTGCTCGCGCTGCTGACGCGGCGGCCCGCGGACACGCGGTGAGGGCGGAGCCGCCCGGCCTCGCCAGGAAGCCGCCGGCTCCCTGGCGAGGTCTTCAGGCCCTTCACGCCATTACATGCACGCGCAGTACACGCCCCGGATGCAGTGCCCGAAGCCCTCACCGCAGAAGTAGTCACAGTCCGAGTTGCGCACGCAGATGGCCTGCGCGGACTCCGGCGCGTTGGCCTCGGCCGTGGAGGGCATGAACGCCATTCCGAAACCCGCCGTCAGTCCCACACCGAGCGCCATCAGCATCGCAATTCCATTCTTCTTCATCGCGTGACTCCTTTCGGGGAGCCTCCAGCCTAACAACAAACGACCGCGGCCGGGGTAGGCTCCGCCACCGCCGCATGAGCGACTTCCGACGCGCCACCCGTGACGACAACACCGCGCTGCTCGACCTGTTCGGCGCGGTGCCCATGCAGGGCGACCTGGTCCTCTCCTCGCGGCGAGCGCCCGACTACTTCGGCCTCTACGCCATGCAGCGCGGAGAGACGGAGGTCTGGGTCCACGGCGAGCAAGGCCGGCTGGACGGCATGGGCGCCGTGCACGTGCGCGACGGCTGGCTGGAGGGCCGTCCGTTCCGGGTGGGCTACCTGGGCGACCTGCGCACCCGCTTCTCCGCGCGCCGGAGCCGCGGCCTCGCGCGCTTCTACGGGCCCATGCTCGAGGAGAGCGCCCAGCGGCTGGGGGTGGACACCTTCCTCACGGCCGTCATGGCCTCCAATGCCACCGCGCTCCAGGCGCTCGTGCGGCGGCGCCCCGGGCGCGTGAGCCAGCCGCGCTACGCCCTGCTCCGCCGCTTCTCCGCCGTGTCCATCCAGTTCCTGCTCCGCCGCCGTCCCCAGCGCGGCGCCTTCGCCGTGCGGCGCGCCACGCCCGCGGACGTCCCCGCCGTCTCGGCGTTGCTGGACGCCGACCACCGCGCCCGTCCCTTCGGCTACCGCTTCGACACGGGGGAGTTGGAGCACCGCCTCTCCCACTGGCCCGGGCTGCGAATCGAAGACACCTACCTGGCCTTCGACGCGGCAGGCGCGCTGGTGGGCTGCACCACCGCCTGGAACCCCGAGGCCGTGAAGCGCTACCGCGTCCATGCCTACCGTGGAGGCATGCGCTGGGCGCGGTGGGGATGGAACACGCTGGCCACCGCGCTCCGCGCGCCGCGCCTGCCCGCGCCGGGCCGTGACTTCCGCTACTTCTACCTCTGCAACACCCACGTGCGCGGAGAAGACCCGGCCATCTTCAACGCGCTCGTGGAGCGGGTGTACGCGGACTTCCACGGCCAGGGCTTCCACTTCTTCACGCTGTACCAGGACGAAGTGGACCCGCTGGCGCCCGCGCTGAAGGGCTTCCTCCAGCGACGGCTCGACTTCCACCTCTACGCCGTGACGCCCGCCTCACGTCCTCGGGACACCTTCCCCGCCGGACGGACCGGCTTCGAAATCTGCCTGCCCTGACGCACGCTCACTCCGCCTGGAGCGTGAAGCGCCAGGGGACCTGCGCCAGGCCGGAGGCGCCGGCGAAGGTCAGCACATGGAGGCCGGAGCGGTCCGCGACGAACCGTCCGTCCCGCGCGTCCCACGGCAGGCCGCCGGGCTCCATGAACGACACGCGGAGCGCTCCGGCCTCCAGGTCCAGCCGGTAGGCGCGGCCCGCCTCCAGGCTGACGGAGAACACATCCGCGTCGATGGCCGTCTGCACCACGCCCGACACCGTGGCCGGCAGCGTCAGGGCCTGGGCCGTCCCGGCGTGGTCGCCGTAGTCATCGACGGCCACGTGCTCCAGCAGCAAGGAGAACGCCTCCGCGCCATTCAGGGGTTGGAACATCATCGTGACGGGCGCCGCGTTCCAGGCACTGAAGAGGTGGCGTCCGCCGCCCAGCTCCAGGATGCCCACCGCGCCCCGAGGGTTGAAGGACAGGTTCGGAGCAGGCGCGTAGGACGCCAGGTAGATGCCTCGGTCCTCGGCCTGGAAGACGACGGCGTCCGTGTCTTGCGGTGTCTCGAAGAGGCCCGAGAGCGGGGTCCCCGGCGTGATGAGCGTCGCCGTCTGCGGCGAGTCCCCGTGGTCATCCACGCCCGCGTCCACCAACGTCAGCGAGAAGGAGTGCGCCCAGAGGTCGCCGCCATCGACGAGGAGGTAGTACGTCCCGGCGCGCTCCACTCGGGCCCGCAGCCGGTCCGTGTCCGCCAGGGCCACGTTCCCCCCGTTCGCATCCACCACCTGGGCCGACCACCGCCCGGCCCCCTCCGTCCGCACCGTGTAGACATGCCCGGGCGCCCCCGTGAAGGAGAAGACCTCCACGTCCTCACGCGACTGGAGCGTGACTGGCACCGGGATGCCCGCCGTCACGGGCGTGGCGGTCTCCAGCGTGTCGCCATGCTCATCGGGGCCCAGGTCCTCGAAGCGGCAGGTGGAGTCCACCGGGGTGACGCCCTCCGGCCTCAGCACCACGAACCAGTCACGCTCGGACGTCGCCAGCAGGCCCACCGCGAGCGGCGCCCCTGACGAGCCCTGCGAAACCTCCGTTACCGCGCCGACAGAGGACAGCAGCATCATCTGAAGGAGCAGCCCGGGCGCCTGCTCGCAGATGAAGCGGTAGCCATGCCCCACCCGCGAACGGAAGGTGAACACATCCACGTCAGCGGACGAGGCGAGCCTCACCGGGAACGGAGCGCCAGCGCCCTCCCGCAGGAGGGTGGCTTCCTCCAACGTATTTCCGTGGTCGTCCACGCCCAGCGACATCAGGTGGTACGTGTAGCGCCCGTGTGAGCGCCCGCCAGAGACCTCGAAGTACCAGGTGCCCGGGACGAGCGTGGGCAACCACAAGACCGTGGCGCCATCGACATCGACGGGCATGTCCTGCGTGTTCCCAGCAGTGTCCAGCAACCGCACCCGGCACTCCGACAGCGTCAGCCGCGTGCAGGAGAAGCGGTACATGCCGCGCTCCGCCACGGTGATGGCGAACACGTCCCGGTCCCGCAGCTCCTCGCGCAGGCCCTCCTCGATGCGGCCCGCCCGGGGCGACATGGGGAGCGTCAGCACCGTCGCGCTGTCGGGCGCGCCCCCATGGTCATCCGGCTGCTTGAAGGCGGCGACCGAGCACGTCAGCCCCGCGGCATCCTCCCACGGCCCGCAGCGGCACATGGGCTGCCCCGCGTTGGAGAAGCAGGTGCCCGCGGTGCACCGCAGCCCCGCGCAGGCCACCTCATCCCCGGGCACCTCCACGGTGTTGCACGACGCCAGCCCCAGCACGAGGAGCAGCCCCACCGGCAGCAGCCCCACGGGCCGCGCGGAGCGCCGCGCACGCGCCATGACGTTCCGCCCTCTCATCCCCGCGTCGACACCATGCCGAAAGCATAGAACAGGACGCTGGCGCGACAACCGCGTCCAGGGCAAGGCCCGGCCCGGCGACCGTCGGACGCTGGACAACCTACCTGCGCCGTCGGGCCGTCGGGCCGCGGCGCGCGTGGGTGTAGGGTGCCGCGTCAATGGCCATCAGCTTGCCGCACGAAAGTGCGCCCGCGGTGCCTGCCGGGGGGGACGCGCACTTCAGCCTCTCCAGCAGCGCGCGGGTGCTGGGTACTCTCCACCTGGGTCCTGGAGCCAACATCGCGCAAGGCGCGGTGGTGCGCTCGCATGACGGCGCCGTGCGGTTGGGCGCTGGCTCGGCCGTGTTGGAGAACGGTGTCATCATCGGGATGCCGCAGCACCCCGTCACGGTGGGAGAGCGCACCTTTCTCGACCACCGCAGCGTCGTGCTGGGCGCGGAGGTCGGCGCGCTCTGCGACGTGGGAGGCGCCTCCATCCTCATGCCCGGTGCGCGAATCGGCACGCGCTGCCTGCTGGGGGAAGGAACGCTCATTCCAGCGGGCACCGTGGTGCCGGACGACTCCGTCGTCGTGGGCCGCCCCGGCCGCATTCTCCGCCGAACCACCGCGGATGATTTGGAACGGCTCCGGAAGCGGCGCGGCGGAAGCCTCGACCTGCCGGGCCAACCACTCACCGCTTTCTCCGCGAGAGATCGCGCAGAGGACGCTCCCATGGGACAGCTCTATACGTTTCGCGACAAGCACCCACTGGTGCACCCCACCGCCACCCTCTTCTCCTCGGCCGAGGTGACGGGGGACGTCATCATTGGCCCGGGTTGCATCATTGGCCCCGGGGTCAAAATCCTCGGGGACGGCAATGGCCCGGTGCGCATCGGCGCGGGTGTGCAGGTGCTGGCCAACACCGTGCTGCACCGGCTGTCGGACCACGCGCTGACGTTGGAGGACGGCGTCATCATCGGTCCGGGCTGCACGGTGCATGGCAGCCACGTGGGCGCGAACACCGTGGTGGAGCCGGGCGCCATCCTCTGTGACGGGACGCGGCTGGGACGCGGCAGCTTCGTGGGCGCGGGCAGCCTGGTGAAGCAGGGCAGCGCCTTCGCGGACGGCGCGCACGTGGAGGGCTTCCCCGCGACGCAGACAGGCACGTTGGCGTCACTGCCGCCAGTGCCTCGCTGGGCGCTGCGGCCAGAAGACCTGCCGGGGCTGCGGCGCATCGGCTAGCGCGCCCGCCCGCTCACCGCGGCCTGTCCGTGTGATGGAAGGCCGCCATCAGCGTGCCCATGGCATGGAACGCCAGTCCCATGCCCCAGCCGATGGCGGGGTACTGCACCCACCAGCTCGGCCCCGAAAACAGGTCGATGAGGGTGAGCCCACCGATGACGATGGTGTAGCTCGTCGCGTGTGACGCAAGGCCCATGTAGGCCTTGCGCATGCGGCGCTGCGCCTTGTCGCGTCCCGCGCGCGACGCAATCACGCTCTCCACGGCGGCTTCACTCACGCCCATCTCCCGGGCCATGGCGAGCAAATCCTCCCGGGTGAGCGCGCGCTCCGCGTCCTTGCCCGCGAGCGCGCGGGCCGTGGCCTCGCGGATGATGTCCGCGGCCTCGTTCTGGGAGAAGCTCGAAGGTGCGCTGCGCTGCCGGGTGTCCGCCATGGGAGCGGGACGCTAACGCGGCGCATCCGCCACGCAAAGAGAAGGAATCCCCCCACGCCCGTTCTCGCTGGCGACGCACCTGTCTTCTCCAACAGCGAAAGAGGGAACCCATGTTTCGTGGCATTCGCGGGTCCATGTTCTGTGCGCTCGGCCTCATGGCCGCCGCGTGTGGGGGTGAAGCCTCACGCGCCCAGGTGGAGCCTCCCGTCCAGGTCGTCCCGGAGGCGTGGCTGGGCGAAGCCGCGGGCGCCGAGCTCCCGCACCTGGAGGCCCTGGGCGAGGTCCGCATGCTGAGGGACGTGAACGCGGAGGCGTTGCACCGCGAAGCCTCGGCACGCCAGCCCGCGGGAGGCACGCGCGCCGCGGCGCAGACACCGGCCCGGCCGGCCACGGAGCGCTCCTTCATTGGCATCGACGTGAAGAACAACAAGGCCTACCGCCTGCGCACCGACGCGGCCAACCTGGGCCGCGTGGCGGAGGAGCTGGCGCGGCGCGGACTCAACGGCGCCTCGCGCGGCACGCTGGATGACGCCGCGCGATTGGAGCCGGTGAACAGCGATGAGGCCCTGACCGCCGGCACGGTCTCCGGCCAGACGTGGAGCAACGGCGTGGACACGCGCATCCGCATGGGCCTCACCAACGGCTATGCCACGAACTCGTGGCCCTATCGGACCATCGGCCACCTGAGCGCTGGATGTTCCGGTGCGCTCGTGGGCCGCCGCGTCGTCGTCACCGCCGCCCACTGCGTCGTCAGCGCGTACAGCGGGTGGAACCCCATCTTCAACACCTTCACCGCTCGCCGCGACGGCGCCACTGCGCCGTGGGGTGTCCAGGACGCCATCTGGTACTGGGTGCCGGAGGGCTACATCAACGGCTCCTGCAACAGCGTCGCCAGTTGCAACCAGCATGACGTCGCCATCATGGTGCTCGCGGACAACTTCCCGAACGGCCACCCGGGCTGGATGGGGCACTGGAACGCGCCCACGGACACGCTCAAGACGTGGTCCACGTACATGCGAGGCTACCCCGGCTGCAGCCACGTGGCGGCCCCCGCGAGCTGCACGGCGCGCACGCTGTACGGCGACGTCAACCTGTGCAAGACGGGCAACGCCTACAGCCCGGACGCGGACGGCTGGCACCAGGAAATCGAAATCGGCTGCGACGGCAGCCCGGGCCAGAGCGGCTCGCCCATCTACTCGTATGACGCGCCCGTCTCGGGGCCGGTCGTGGTGGGCCAGTACAACCAGTACTACTGCGACGCCGCGGCCTGCGCGGGCAACGCCTTCCCGAACAGGATGGGGCACCTGACGCCCTCGTGGAACAACTCCATCAGCTACTTCAAGTCGCTCTATCCCTGAGGAGCGCGCCGGCCCGCCAGTGACGGCTTCCGGGCGCTCCACTGCCCCCGGGGGCCGTTCCGCGTCGAGCGGCCCCGACAGAATAATGAGGCGCCCACGCACCTGGTGAGGACGATGCCTCCATCCGACGCCGCAACTCTCGGGAGCAGCCACCGGCAGCCCGCCAGCGAAACGCCCGTCGGGTATCCCCTGGAGCATGACCACACGGTCCAGTTCTATGAGGACGAAGCCTTCGTCGTCGACATCGTCGAGGCCTACATCACGGGCGGGCTCGAACGCGGAGACCCGCTCATCATCATCGCCCAGGCGAGCCACCGTCAGCGGCTCATCGCGCGGCTGATGGCCGCGGGCGTGGACACCGAGGCGGTCATCGCGAGCGGTCAGCTCACCCTGCTCGACGCCCGCGAGACGCTGTCGCGCTTCATGGTGGGTGGACGCCCGGACTGGGAGCGCTTCCGCGAAGTCGTCGGCGCCGTGATTGAGCACAGCCTCGCGACCGCGCGCCCCGGCGCCAAGGTCCGCGCCTACGGCGAGATGGTGGATGTCCTCTGCATGGATGGGATGCCGGACGTGGCGGTGGCGCTGGAGGCACTGTGGAATGACCTCAGCGTGCTGTACCCCCTGTCCCTGCTGTGCACCTACGCCATCGGTCACTTCGGCCAGGCGGCGCACGCGCAGCCCTTCCTCGACGTCTGCAAGGCCCACGCACACGTCCTCCCCACCGAGCGCTACACACGGCTCGAAGGCACGGCGGGGCGCCTGCGCGAGGTCAGCCTCCTCCAGCAGCGCGCCCAGGCCTTGGAGGCGGAGGTCCAGCAGCGACAGCAGGCCGAGCAGGCCCTGCGCGAGGCGCTCCACCACCGGGATGAGTTCCTGGCCCTGGCCAGTCACGAGCTGAAGACGCCATTGACGGCGCTCCAGCTCCAGCTCCAATCACTCCCCTCCGCGGCGACGCGGAAGGATGGTGGCGGACGCCTGCTGGAGCGGCTGGACAAGGCCATCCGCCATACCGAGCGGCTCGCCACGCACATCGACGGGTTGCTCGACGCCTCCCGCATGGGAGAGGGCCAGGTGCCCTTGATGCGGGAGCCGCTCGACCTGTCGCGGCTCGTCCGGGAGACAGTCGCCCGCGCCAGGACTCCGGCGGCCGAGGCGGCCTGTCTCCTCCACCTGACGGCGGACGCCCCTGTCGAAGGCGTGTGGGATTCGCTGCGGATTCAGCAGGTGGTGGGCAACCTCCTGGTCAACGCCTTCAAGTACGGCAAGGGCCGTCCCATCGAGGTGCGGGTGGAGGGCGCGCCGGACCACGCGCGCATCTCCGTGAGAGACCACGGCATCGGCATTGCCCAGGAGCACCAGGCGCGCATCTTCCAGCGCTTTGAACGCGCCGTCCCCTCCAGCGCCTTTGGAGGCCTGGGCCTGGGGCTCTACGCGGCCCGCCAGGTCGTGGTGGCGCACGGCGGCACCCTCCGCGTGGAGAGCGAGCCAGGCCAGGGCGCCACCTTCATCGTGGAGCTGCCCTACCGTCCGCAGTAGCGCGGCGGCCTCAAATCCAGAAGGCCATGTCGCGCTCGGTGTCCTCGGGCCCCGGGCCCTGGCCGCCCTCCCGCAGCCAGCGGCGATACGCCTCGATGTCGGCGTGGTGCAGGTCCGCCTCCGTTCCGGAGTAGACGCCGCCGCCCGGGCCGTCCAGCAGGGCCTCGCGCTGGATGTCCATGATGACCACGTCCTGCTGGATGACCTGCCGCGTGTACCACCGCACCAGCGGCCTCAGGGCGCGCCCCACCAGCGCGCCGGGGACATCCACCGGCAACCGGTAGCTGATGGCCGTATAGACGAGGCTGTCCGTGGGCCCGATGGGCGTGCACTGCGAGTTGATGACGAAGCCGTGCTCGCCCCACAGGTAGTCCACGCGCGTGACGTTGGGGACGTAGAACTTGTCCGTGTGGAGCAGCGGCAGCCCGCGCGGATTGAAGAGCCTGCCCAGGCCCGTGACGGTGTCCTGGGCCTGCTTGTACGTCACCAACACGCTGCCCGCCGTGCGCCGCACCGTGGCCGGCACCCGCTTGCTGGCGGGCCTGCGGAACCAGCCTGGATGCACGAAGAGCGTGTGTGGCACGTCCATGAAGTTCTCGACGAGGTTCGTCACGCCGTTCGGGAAGCGCGTCACCATGAAGTAGACCGTCCACCCCGCCTGGCCCCAGTACGGCACGCGGAACGGCGCGGCCCGCGCGGGCTCGTCGCCCCCCAGGTAGACGAACACGAGGCCGTCCTGCTCCACGGCGGGAAAGCGCGTCAGGCGCCCCAGCGCGCAAGGCGCGGTCGCCAGTCCTTCCCGAGCGCAGGCGTTGGCGTCGAGCAGCTCGCTTCGCTGCGAGGGCCCCAACGAGGGCACCTCCACCACGGCGCCCGACGCGTCGTAGACCCAGCCGTGGTACGGGCAGCCGATGCGGCCACCGAAGACCGCGCCCCGGGACAGCCGCGCGTTGCGGTGCAGGCACCTGTCCCTGAGCGCGGTGGGCTGCCCATGCGCGTCACGGAAGAGGACCACGCCCGTGCCGAAGAGGGTCCGCGCCAGGGGCTGGCCGGGCTTCAGCTCGGTGGAGAGACACGCGACGTACCAGAAGTCCTTCAGCGCGCCACAGCGCGTGAGGTCGGCTTCGGCCTCCAGGTCCACGTTGGGGACGGGAGAGGTGTCGCGCGGATGCAGGCGCAGCGGCGGTCTCATGTGGCGGCTCCGGAGAAATGGTCCGACCAGCCCGTCAGGCGGTGCAGGTCCACGGGCTTGATGTCGCCCGCGCGCTGGCCCAGCGCGACGCAGCGGGCCTCGTAGCGGCCTGCCCCGTCCTCCACGCGCACGGCGCGCACCGGACCGAGCTGCCCCAGCTCCCGCGCGTAGCGATAGTGGTGTCCCTCACAGAGGGCGTGCTCCACGGCCTCCGCGGCGGCGGTGAGCCGTGAGGCGGGGGCGTCCGTCTCCAGGAACAGGACGTAGGCGGGCGCGGGGCTCCACTCGGGCGCCAGCATGGCGAAGCCGGGCCGCGCGCCGCCAAGGAAGTCCGGAAGCACGGCGTCCAGCACGGCCCCCACCCGCGTGGCGGCGAGCTTCTCGCCCACCAAATCACTCACGGCATCCGCCCGGCCGACGAAGCGCAGACAGGGCGTCGCGTGCTGGAAGCCCTCCACGCGGACCAGGTCTCCCAGGCGGTAGCGCAGCAGGCCGCCCGAGGTGGACAACAGCACGGTGTACGTGCGGCCCCGCTCCAGCTCGTGCGCGAGGCGAGGCCGCGCGGTGGGGTGCTCGCCGTCGATGAACTCGAAGAAGTGGCTGCGCACCGCGAGCACGGGAGCGGGCGCATCGAAGAGGGGCACGGTGACGACGCCCTCCGTGGCCAGCAGTCCCTTGCCCTGCACCTCCACGCCTGGGAAGCGGCGACACGCGGCGGGGAGCGCGTGGGCTGCCTGTGCGTCCGTCCACATGCTGAGCAGCGACAGTCGAGGCCATAGCGCGCGGGCGCTCCAGTCACCTCGCAGCACCTCGCGCAGCAGCGAGGCCCGCTGCGGATGCGGCGAGAAGCGCATCCGGGCCAGCACCGTCCGCAGCGCGGCTTCATCGGGTGCGGCGCCGGACGCAGGCGGCCGGCAGCGCCCTCGCGTCAGGTCATCGGCCAGTCGCTCCCCGTGCCGCTCCAACGCGTCCATGAGGAGCGTGAGGAAGCTGGGGTTCCACACGCTGAGGAGTGTCAGGTCCTCGCGCGCGACGAGGTGCCAGAGCGTCACGTAGCGGCAGGAGTCCACGTCTGGCAGGGCCCCCACCTCCCCAGGCACCGCGAAGATGCGCGACAACAAGGGGCGCAGCACGCGCGAGAAGTAGGCGCTGTCCTCCGCGCTGCCCACGGGAATGCCGCCCGCCGTGCGGACCTGCCTTCGCGCCAGCGGGGAGATGGACCAGTAGCTGGCGCCCTCGCGCAGCGCGGGCCGGCGGTGGAGCAACTCGAAGAGCATGGGGGCCAGGGCGCGCTGGAACTCGGCCAGGAGGCCGCGCGTCATGGGCACCCGCTTGCTGGCGCCCGAGGAGCCGCCAGAGAGCTCGAAGCGCAGCACCGGCTCACGCGTGAGCACCCGGGCCTCACCCGCGGCGATGCGCTCCACGTCTGGAGCCAGCGCGTCCGGTGTCACCCACGGCACGGCGTCCTGGAAGTCACGAGCGCAGCGGATGCGGTGGAAGCCAGGAATGCGCTCCGCCTGCACGCTGCCCGCGGCCGAACGAAGCACCCGCTGCAGACACACCGCCTGCGCGGCCTCGGGGTGGCGCAAGGCCCGGTGGAAGCGCAGCGCGGAGGGAGCGAGCACGGCCCGCAGTCCCTCCAGCGGCAAGGAGGAAGCACTCACGTCAGCCTCACGTCCCCACGCGGACGCCCGCGTATCTCAACCCGCGCAGGGCCCAGCCTCGAAGCTGCCCGGACACGCTCCGCCCCAGCGCCAGGAAGAGGTCCCACCAGCGAATCTCCACCAGGCACACCAGCTCCTCGCCCTCGCCATGACGCGGGTTGCGCTCGGCGAAGAAGGCGATGTCGGGGTGCAGGGCCGCCGCGCGGTCGATGGGCGCGATGCCATCCCGCACGCGATAATGCGCGCCCTGGAAGCGAAGCGTGCCCCGCGCCGCGTCGTACTGCGCGCCGAACCAGCGGGCGGCCAGCGCGTGCAGGAAGTCGGCGCGGCCGGGAGGCGGCGTCCAGCCCCGCCGAGGCATCGTCCTGGGGAAGTAGTTCACCGCGAGCAGGTACGTCTTGAAGCCGGCGCTCAACAGCAGCCAGTGCACCGGCCGCAGGGGGTGGCGGAGCTTGCGCGACAGCACGAAGCGGCCGAAGCACACCTGCAACACCTTGTGGCCCCACCAGTCGGGGTGGATGACCGTGTCGCCCGAATACACCACCTCCACCCGCTGCCCGGACGCGAGCTCATCGGCGACACGCAGCGTGCTGAAGCCCACCAGCTCCCCACCTCGCCGCGTGTGGAGGAGGATGACGTACTGCTTGGCCTCCAGGTCCTCCGCGAACCGCTCCGGCGACACGCCCGTGTAGCAGCGCTGCATCAGCGCCAGCATCCGTCCCCGCTGCGCGTCCGTGAGCGCCTCACGCCGCACCGTCGAGCCCTTGAGCGGCGACATCATGGCCGGGCACGCCCCTGCAACACCTCCGCGTCAGGAGGCTGCCGGAGCTCCTGCGCGCGGTCCGGCGTCAGCGACACCTCCTGCACGTCCCCTCCGTACCAGTGCACCCGCGCCGTCACGGGCCCCGAGTAGCGGCCCAGCCCGAAGTGCAGCCGGGCGTCCGCGGACGCGGAGAAGCCGCCCATCAAGCCCACCTCCCGCACCTGCTCCACCTGCTTCCCCGCCTCCTCGTAGGTGACGACCACCCGGGTGCCCACCGCGCTCCGGTGCGTGCGTCCCCCGTGGCCCACCAACGTGAGCCCCACGAAGTGAGCATCCTGGCGCCCCTCCGAGCGCAGCGTGTTGCGATACAGCGACACCGGCCCGTGCTGGTTGGTGATGAGCGCGTCCAGGTCGCCGTCCCCATCCAGGTCCGACAGGAGCACGCCTCGCGAGTTGTCCGGGTCGTCCAGCCCCAGCTCTCGCGCCAGGTCCACGAAGTGGCCGGGCTTCGCGTCACCCAGGTTGAGATACGCGCGGCGCGCTTCGTTCGGGTAGATGGTGCGGCCCCGGATGTCGCCCCACTTGTCCGCGAACGTGTGGACCTCCGGGCCGGACTGCATCAGCTTGTGGTTGACGTACCAGTAGTCCTTGCGCTGGCCGTCGGGGATGCGCCACCGCGCCGCGTCCAGGCGGTCATCCACCATGCCATTGGCCTGCACCAGGTCCGGCCAGCCGTCGTTGTCCAGGTCTCCCGCCGCCGCGCCCCAGCCGAAGCGCCGCTCGTTGAGCGCGCCGCGGAAGGTGGCCTCGTCCCGGAACTCCGGCGTGAAGGCGTCCTTCCCGGGGCCCACCATCCACAGCAGGCTGCCCTCCGCCTGGAGCGAGTGGTGGACGTTGGAGACGTACAGGTCCAACCAGCCGTTGCGGTCGAAGTCCGCCACGGAGGCGTTCATGCCCTTGTACGTGTCCTTCCCAATCTCACCGAAGAGCCGGCCCGCGACGCGGCGGAAGTGCTTGCCGCCCTCGTTGAGGTAGACGTCGTCCGGTCCGAAGTCGTTGGCCACGTACAGGTCCGTCCACCCGTCGCGGTTGAAGTCCACGGTGCTCACCGCCAGCGACCAGTGCGTCTGCGGCATGCCCATGGCGGCGATGTCCACCTTCTCGAAGGTGCCATCACCGCGGCCCCGGTAGAGCGCGTTGAGCCCGCCGTTGGCCGCATTGTGCCAGCCGTCATGCATGAAGCGGAACATGCGGCGGTCTCCGGCGTGCTCGGGCTCGGGCAGACGGAAGAGGTTGAGCGGCACCGGCGGCGCGTAGCCCGGCAGGTGCGTGGTCATCACGTTGAGGACGAACAGGTCCAGGTGCCCATCCCTGTCATAGTCCAGGAAGGTGAGGCCCAGGCTCACCGCGTGGTCCGCCACGCCCGCCGCCTCCGTCACGTCCTCGAAGCCCGCGGCGCCCGTCTCCCGCAGCGTGTTGCGCAACAGCCGGACGGGCCCGAAGGCCACCGCCACCGCGAGGTCCAGGTCGCCGTCGCCGTCCCAGTCCACGAAGGTGCCGCCGCCCGGCAGCCCCTCTTCCCTGTAGCGCGTGGTGAAGCGCTCCAGCGCGGGCACGGGCACCCGTTCGAAGCGGAGGTCGCCCAGGTTGCGATAGAGGACCGCGTGGTCCTCGGGCCGCGCCAGCGGGTGCGTGAGGAACAGGTCCGGCCGGCCATCCCCGTCGTAGTCGCCCACGGCGACCGCATCCCCCACCGCCACCAGCCACTTCGCGACGTGCGCCAGCCGAGGGTCCAGCTCCTCGAGCGTGTTGCCCATGGTGGAGCCGAGCCCCGAGGCTCGCGCCTCCACTCGCTCCATGCGGAAGTCCAGTGGCGTGGCCCGGACACCGGGCGTGGCGGCCAGGGTGTAGCCACCCACCATCAGGCCGCCCAGGCCGCCCACCACCGCGGCGCGCTTCAGCCAGCCGGAGGACACCAGCGTGCGCAGTGACTCGCGCCCCCCGCGTTGCCAGGCGGCGCGCGCGTGGACGAACAGGAAGCGGACCGCGGCGCACGTGAGGGCCGCATAGAAGAACGTGTAGACGCTCTCCTTGAAGTGCAGCACCAGGTCCACCAGCGTCACCGCCAGCGCCAGCAGTATCTGCCCTCGACGCGTGCCTGGAGACGTGGCCGGGTCGGTGAGCATGTAGAAGACGAAGATGAAGAACGACGGCGCTCCCAGCGTGCCGAGGAAGAGGACCTCTGGCGGCAGGTGGTGCCGGAGTACGTAGGCGCGCAGCGCCGTCTGGAGCGCGTAGAAGCCGAGGAAGCTGACCACCAGCCACCCGCGCCCCACCCGGAAGAAGAAGAGCACGAGCGCCGCCATGAGGATGAAGGCGGAGAGGGCCACCTCGCCGTTGGCCCACTGGTAGGCGGGCGCGGCGGTGATGAGCTCCCGGGTGAAGAGCAGCGACATGGCCACGCCGAACATCGACGGATTGAAGACGTGGCGGCCCTGGAAGGTGAGCACGTACTTCGAGCCGATGGCGATCCACACCGGCAGGAGGAGCAGCCAGCTCGAATGCGAGTAGTTGAGCAGCAGCGCCAGCGAGCAGCAGGAGATGTACGCGCTCAGGGGCACGACCTTCTGCCGCTTCAGCCCCCAGCCCAGCGCGACGTCCAGCACGCTGCCCGTCACCACGATGGTGGCCATCTGCCACGGGCTGCGGTTGAAGCCGAAGAAGGTGAAGCCGAGCACACCGTAGAGCGTCAACAGGAGGGCGAAGGGCAGGCGCGGGTCGTTCCAGCGAGGCCAGACCCAGCCCCAGCGCTCGACGCGGGGCGCCGTGTGCAGCGGGATATACACCTGTGCAGCCGGGCTCACCCCGGGACCAACGCTCATCGAAGCCCGCCTCCCACCAAAGCGCGTCGCCGCGCGCGTGCGGAGCGTGCCCCGTGGAGCGCGCGCTGTCCAATCAGGTCAGGGGCTTGCATGAGTCCCTCCTGTCCGTGCATCCATGCCATGCCCAGGGCGTTGCAAACTCCGGGCGCAGGTCCTCCAGCACGCACCTTCCGATGCCCTCTCCGCACACCCGAGCCCTCCTCGCCGTCCTGGCTGCTGTCTGCATCGTGGCGGCGGGCGGGTTCCGCCACGCCCAGAACGTGAAGGGCTCGCGAGGCGGACGCATCTCCGGCCCCAAGCTGGCGTGGCTCTTCTACGCGGTGTTCCTGTGGTTCCTCGCGTGCCCGCTGGTGGCGCTGGACGCGGCGGTGCCGGAGGAGGCGCGAGGCGTGCTTGGGGCGTTCGCCGCCTTCATGTGGCTGCGCGGCGTGGCGGAGCTGTACCTGCTCTACGGCGTGAAGCGCTGGCGGCCCCCGTATGGCGTGGCCCACGACGTGGCGTGCATCGCGCTGGTGCTCGGAGGCCTGTACTGGGGTCGGGCGCGGTGGCTGGGCGTGCTCGGCCCCGAGGACCTGTGGGCCCTGGCCTTCCTGGTCCTGGTGCTCGTGAGCCTGGTCGTCGAGGTCGCCTACGCGGCCCTGTTCTTCCACGCCGTGGAGGGCCGCACCACGGGAGAGGACGGCATCTGGTTCGCGGACGAAGCGCAGACCCGGTTCCGCCGCATCAACCGGCTGACCCTGGCGCTCAACGTGCCCCTCTACGCGGGGCTGGTGGGCCTGCTGGCGGTGGGGGCGTGGTAGGCGAAGTGACGGCACGCGCGGAACAACCCGAGGCATGACTGCTACACTGCGTCTCCGCGCTGGCGCTGCCGGACCTCCTGCCCGCCGATTCGAAAAGCCATGGGACACCCCACCCTTGAGAACGAGACCCCCTTCGCCTTCGACATGATGGGCCTCGCCGACGAGGACGGGAGTCCTCTGCTGCTGCTCGTCGTGAAGGCCACATATGCCATTGGGCCCTCCGGGCTGAAGCTCGCGGACGAGCAGGTGCCCGTGACGTGGAGCGGTGAGTCCTGGGGCAAGCCCGGCGCGTCCAGCGACAAGTACGAACCCGAGAGCGCCTTCATCAAGCTGGCCACGGACGTGGCGCTGATTGGCCATGCCTACCCGCCCCAGAAAGGCGCCACGGAGGCGCTGGTGGCGCTTCAGGTCGGGCCACTGAAGAAGGCCGTGCGCGTCGTGGGCGAGCGGACCTGGTTCAAGAGCATGGGGCACGTCACGGCCACCAGGCCGCTCCCCTTCGACAAAATCCCGCTCACGTGGGAGCGCGCCTTCGGCGGCTGGGACAGGACGGACGCCGCGAAGCCTTCCTTCGAGGCGCGCAACCCCGTGGGCGTGGGCTTCCGCGCCAGTCCTCGCCACTTCGAGGAGGGGCTGAAGTTGCCCAACCTCGAGGACCCCTCCACGGAGCCCCTGCGTGATTTCGGCCAGAAGGTGGTGCCCGCTGGCTTCGGCTTCATCTCCCCGCACTGGCAACCTCGCGCCAGGTACGGCGGCACCTACGACGAAGCCTGGAACAAGACGCGCAAGCCCATGCTGCCCAAGGACTTCGACCGGCGGTTCTTCAACGCCGCCGCGCCGGGCCTCGTCGCTCCCGGCTACTTGAAGGGGGACGAGCCGGTCATCATCGCCGGCGTCTCGCCCAAGGGCCGGCTGTCCTTCGCGCTCCCCGGACAGTCCGCGCCGGTCGTCACCGTGGCGCTCGCGGGCGGCGAGGACGCGACGCCCCCCATGCACCTGGACACCGTGACCCTGGACACCGACGAAGAGCAGGTGACGCTCCTCTGGCGTGGACACGTTGCCCTGGGAGAGGGCCTCCACGACGTGCGGGGCCTGAAGGTCACCGCCCAGGGTGTGAGCGCGCCCAAGGCGGCCTGAGCGGAGCCGGCGTAGGGGCATGTATCCAGCGACGCCGCCGCGCTCCGGCTGCGCGGCTGCTCAACTTACACCGCGTGGCCCCACTGGAGTATCGGTCAGAGACCCTGGCTCGTTTTGGAGAACAGCTCCACGCCTTTTCAAATCGGACACGCCAGGACATCCGGAAAGCTGGCGTCATGGAACCTGGCGCTCACCTCAACAATCTTTTCGAACGACTCGACTCACGGTAACTGCCCCATGCCATCCTTCTTCATCCTTTCGACTGTTCGGGAGCCGAAGAACTGCGTCATCAACGAAGAGCCCGAATCGATCCGCGCCACGAGCTGGCGCATCAGTCGCGGCTTGCGCATGGACGAGCGGTTCCCCGTGGACGTGGTGCTCCAGATGGATGGGGAGAACAAGGGGCTTGCGATCCCAGACATCATTGCAAACACCGTACAGTTCGCCATCGTCTCCAACCGGTTCAAACAGTTGCTCGCTGAGCATTCCGCCGCCCACATCGAGTTCCTCTCCGTCTCCATCGCCAATCACAAAGGCCGGATTGCAGCCAAGGACTTCTTCGTCGCGAACGTGCTCGACCAGCACGACTGCATTGACCTGGAGCGAAGCGATGTAGAACAGCTTGGCTTGGAGCCAGAAATTCTTTCTGGCCTGTTCCGGCTTCATGTCCTTGAAGACCGGATTCCTCCCGAAGCGAAATTCTTTCGCCTCAAATCCATGCCTTCCGTCATTCTCATTCGTGACGACCTGCGTGCGGTTATTGATGCAGCGGGAATCACGGGCGTGAAGTACATTGGCATGGGCGACCGCTGCCGCATCTACTGAGCCAATCCTCCGACATGTTCTCCGATACGCTGTTGACGCGCACCCTGTTTGAGCCGTGCCCGCTGATGTAGCAGGCGGTCAGGAGGATGGTGGAGAAGGTGCGCCGAGGGTGCGTGAGCACTCTCATGTACGGGCGCCAGCAGCCACTGCGGAATGAGCACCGGGACACCCTCAGCCCGCAGTGCGGTGGCAGCGGTTGTCGTCGTAGAGCCAGACGGGCAGTTGGGCGAGGACGTGTGAGGTCGAGGGCAGTTCGTTGACGTAGACGTAGTCGCGCATGAGGTCTTCAGGCCATGCCGTTGCAATGGGGCAGTGGCCACTCGCACCGCGTGGCCCCACTGGGGTATCCTGCTCCCCTGGAGGTGGTTGGCATGCCCGTCAATACCGGTGTGAACAAGATGTCCGTGGTGACGAAGGACAGCGGCGGCGTCACCGTCGCCTTCCCGGACGTGTGCAAGACGCCCAGCCCGGCCGGCCCCGTGCCCATCCCCTACCCCAACGTGGCCCAGTCCTCCGACACCGACAAGGGCACGAAGAAGGTCTCCGTGGCCGGCAACCCGGTCTGCGTGAAGGACTCCAACTTCAAGACGAGCACCGGCGACGAGGCCGGCACCGCGGGCGGCGGCGTGGTCTCCGGCAAGACGAAGGGCAAGGCGGAGTTCGTCAACTTCTCCTTCGACGTGAAGTTCGAAGGAAAGAACGTGGCCCGCGCCTTCGACCTGATGCTCCACAACGACAAGAACACGCCGCCGTTCCCCGTCATGCAGGGCCCTGTCATCGCCATGGGTGGAAGCGAAGGCAAGCCCAAGTGCCTCGTCTGCGACAAAGAGGTCTGACCCTCCGAGCCCGACCATGGCCAAACGTGATGGACGGTTGTTGCGCTGGGATATCCATGAAACGCACCTCGACGAGGCCGCGTTCCGATGGAGCCAGTGGGAGCAAGCCCTCGACGCTCCCGATTTCACCCTGACCGACGTCTCGGAGCTGGAGGAACAGCTCGCGGCCCACGTGGATGGACTGGTACTGGGAGGAGCGCCGGTTGCCCGGCGGCTGCTCGAGCCCGCGCTCACGTCCGAAGAGCCAGAGCGCATCGTCGCAGCCACCCTGGCGCTCCTTGGAAGCGATGCGCCGACCGGGCCCGCCGCGCTCCTGGCCGCGCTTGCCGAGGCGGAGCCCCCCACGCTCGCGCCGCTCCAACGCGCCTTCGAACTCAACTGCCCGCCCGCCCTTGGCGTGGGGTTGTCGTCGCTGTTGAAGCAGGGCGACACCCGCCCCGAGCTCCAGGCGCTCGTCCTGGACACGCTCGGCGCACAAGGCCTTGTCGACGCTCCGCTGTGCCAGCCATTCGTCACACACCCGCATCCCCTGGTCGCCGCCGCCGCGCTGCGAGCCGCCAGCCGCAGCCGGGTATCGGTTGAGCCCACCGCGATTCAACGCGCGCTGGAGTCCAATGCTCCGCTGCTTCGGGATGCCGCCATCGCCGCCGGCCTCCAGGCCGGGCACCGGAATGCATGGGCCACCTGCCAGGCTGCAGCGGAGCCTCAAGGGCGTGGAGGCCGGCTCCCTCTGCTCGCGCTGGCCCTGAATGGCGACGAGCGTGACCTCAAGGTCCTCCTGGGGCTGCTCTCCGTGGAGCCGCGCCGGCCTGACGTCTTGTGGGCGCTTGGCTTCGCTGGACGGCTGGCGGCCGCGGACGCCTGCTTGGAGCAGATGCACGACAAGGCCACGGCCGCGCTCGCGGGCGAGGCCTTCAGCGCCATCACAGGACTCCGCATTGAAGGGCCATTCGTCAGGCCCCCAGAAGAAGAGCCCGAGGAGCCCACACCCCTGGAGTCGGAGGATCTGGATGCGGACCTCAAGCTCAAGCCCGAGGACGCGCTGCCCGTTCCTCACGCGGAGCGGGTCGCGGCCTGGTGGCAGGAGAACCGGCCCCGGTTCGACGCCAGGCAGCGGTATCTCGTGGGCCAGCCACTGACGCCTCAGGCACTCCTGGAGGCGCTCACGACGGCGCCCATGCGAAGGCGGCATGCCCTGGCCCTGGAGTTGGCGTTCCGCAGCCGGGGCGCCATTCAGGTGCCCACGCGCCGCTGGGTGTCCACGCAACTTCAGGCGTGGACGGAAGCACGCGCGACACCGGCGTCGTCGTACAGCCGCCCCTTCGCCGAGGGCCTGCGCGGGTAAGCGCCAGCCCCTCTAGAGGCCCGGGGTCGGCGGTCCTCGCGTCAGCCCCATTCAGTGGCATGATGAAGGTTTCGAACGCTGGGAGGGAAGTCTGGTGGCATCCCACCAATCCATGACATTCGCGCTTCGCGCCATGGGCGCGGCGACCTCCCTGGGCGCTGTCGTCCAGGCCGCGGCGGCAGCCCGGGCGGGAATCGTCCGGGCCAGCGAGCTGGCTCAGAGCACATGCCTTGATGAAGTCACGCACGAGCGTGTCGCACTCGTGGGCCACACGGCGGGGCCCCTGACGGAGGGCTTCGAGGGAATCGGTCGGCTCGTTCAGCTCGCCATCGCGACACTGGTGGACCTGGAAGCGTCCGCCCACGGGACCTGGTGGGGACAGCTCGAAGTCTTTCTTTGCCTTCCTCGCAGCCTGGGACAGGGCACGAATCCGCCACGGGATTCCACCGACGTCGCACAGTTACTGGCGTCTCGGCTCCAGGCCGAGGCCCGCTTCATCCCCGCGCCGGCGTCACTTCACCTCTTCCAGGAAGAGCGCGGTGGGACCATTCACGCGCTTGAGAAGGCCATGGCGTTGCTCTCCGAGCGGCGGTGCGACCAGGCGCTGGTGCTGGGCTGCGATTCGCTCGTGTCTCCAGAGCGGATTGAGGCGCAGCTCGATGCGCGGCGCCTGAAGACACCGGATCACCCAGTCGGGTACATGCCGGGCGAAGGAGCCGTGGCATTGCTGCTGGAACGTCGGGACCCAGCCAGGGAGCGCGCAGCGCCACCCGTCGCCTACCTCTTCATGCCGACGGCGGCCCAGGAACCGCGGAGTCTCGATGCGAAGGCGCCTCCCACCGGCCACGCGCTGGAGGAGGTCCTTGCAACGGCCCTGGCCCGGGCAGCGGCCACGTCGGTTCCAGAAGGAAGCCTCTATCTGGACCTCAACGGGGAAGAGTTCCGTGCCCGGGAGTGGGGACAGACGTTGCTGCGAGCGCGGGATATATGTCGCGTCGGTGACTGGCAGCCTGTCATTCCAGCCATGAGCTTCGGCGAGGTGGGTACGGTGTCCCCGCTGGTCTCGGTTTGCCTCGCCGCGCGGGCCTTCGCCCGAGGCTACGGTCGAGGAAGACATGCGTTGATTCTGGTGTCCGGCGATGACGGTCATCGCGCCGGCCTGCTGCTCGAGCGAGGGCCCCTGCTCCAGCGTCCACTGACAGTGATTGCGGGAGGTGTCCAATGAGCCTTGAAAAACACATTACAAAGACGCGCAAGCGAGAAATCGTCACGGAGCGGGTGAGTGGATTTCAAGGCAACTGCGCCACGGGCTTCAAGCGGCCCGGGTACTGGGAGGCACACCACATCGTCTGTATTTCCTCCGTGGGAAAGCGAAGGGCGGACTACCCCCAGTCCCCAACCCTCGCCGACTACCTGGAGGCCTGCCTGTGGGTGACGCCGTGGGACATCAAATCCGCGCACAATCTCATCGGACTTCCCTTGAACCGCCAGTACCGCGACTCGGATGGGGAGAGCCCGGAGGACCTTCCTTCCCACCAGGTCGACCACAACACCCGGGACGGCTATACGGACGAGGTCTCCAAGTACCTCAAGGAGAACGTCTGGTGCTCGCTCACCTCGAAGAAGGAGGTTCATGATGTCGACATCGCGAAGCTGAAGGATGAGCTGAGAAGTGCCAGCAGTGAGTTCCGCGAACGCCTGGAGTCCCGTGGCGCGCGGAAAGGGGGCACGAAGCTCTGCTGGAAGAACCGGCATGATGAGGGCTTCGCGCGCAAGTGGTACTACCCCTTCTCGATGGGGAAGACTCCCAGTCATCGCTCTCCCGGCGCGACGTATTCGCTGATGGATTCCATCTTCAAGAAAATCAAACTGCCTTTCTGAGGCTCGAGGTGAATATGAGCGACATGCCTGTCGTCTGGGAGTGGGATGTCGGAGAGCGTTTCTGTGTCCTGGATGGCGTCCAGAACGTCGATGACGAATATCAGCTCAGCAAAGGCATCAGCCGGGCTGATGGATTTCCGGCCGATGCGAGCTTCGCCATGTCCGCCAAGCACCGGAAGTACGTGGCCCTGGCGGACAACATCAGCAATCTGAACCGGGCCCTGGTCGTCTCCCGCAAGCTGAAGGAGGCCATCGAAGCGAGGCGTCCGCGCGATGTCGAATTCCTTCGCGTCTCGATTTTCGACCACAAACAGAAGCTGGCCAGCAACGACTACTTCATCATCAATCCGTTCAATGTCATTGACTGCATCGACAAGGACAAGTCCAAGTATCGATGGAACAACATCGATCCGGAGAAGATGAGCTCCTGCACCAGGCTCGTGCTCAAGCCGGAGGCCATCCATCCCGAACTGCTCCTGTTCCGGCCCCGGCACCTCGAATACTACGTCTTGATTCATCCGGACCTGGCCGCGGCACTGGAGGACGAGGGGTTCACGGGCCTCCGCTTCACGCCCATTGATGAGTTTGAGTCCTGAGCCGGTCGGAAGGTCCACCTCGATGAGCTTGCACGCCCAGCAACAGCGAATCATGGAAGAGCTCCGGGAGCATCTGGCCGTCATTGCGGGCGGCCGTCCCGCGGCGGAGCTGGGAACGGTCTACGAGGAAGTGGAGCAATGCTTCCAGGCGACGGCCTGCTGTGCCTTGCTCGTGGCAGCGGACAGGGAGAGCTTTCAGAAGCACCTGTGCTGGGCGGCGCTGGCACGCCGGGACTTCCTTCGTCGCCTCCGTGACGAGGCCACCCTGAACGACTTTCGCTGCGCCAGGAGCCGGAGCGAGGCCTTCTTCTGTGCTGTGGCCGCAGGCGACATCGCGCTGGCTGTCGAGATTGGCGACCTGTCTCCCTCTGCGTGGATACCGGATGGAGAGTACGAAGATGACTTCGCGTACCAGCATTTTCTCCATCAATCCTTGAAACGCGCCGAGCCAGCAGCTCGGGAGGCTGTCCTCCAGCAGCTCAAGAGGGCTGTCGCGGGCATCGACTCCAGCCGCTTCGACGTATGCCAGGCGTTGAATCAGGGCGCTCACGAGGAATTCGAGTCAGCCCTGGAAGCGGTCATCGACCGGCACTGCTTGGAGCTGGAAGACTTGAGACCGCGGTCCGCGGATGTCTCGACGTTTGAGCCGCGAAGCCGCGTCTTCATTGAGGGGCTGGCGCTGCTTCGCATCGCGAGCGAGCTGGGCCTTCGCTCCGAAGCGCGCACCTATCGTCTATGTCCATGGATGGGACGCGAGGGCGCCTTGGAGACCAGGCCGGACGATATCTTCGCGGAGATGGCGCATCTGGGCGGCAGGAAACCGCGCGGGAGTTGAATCGCTCTTGCGCTATCCATGCCGAAACTGGACGCCAGGCAGCGGTATCTCGCGGGCCAGCCACTGACGCCTCAGGCACTCCTGGAGGCGCTCAAGACGGCGCCCATGCGAAGGCGGCATGCCCTGGCCCTGGAGCTGGCGTTCCGCAGCCGGGGCGCCATTCAGGTGCCCCGGCTTCGGAAGTGCCTCCAGCAGTGCATTCTTGGCAAATACCGGCAGAAACTTCGAGGTCACGGGATTCTCGCGAACAGTCACAGGTGACCCGACTGCGCCAACTCCGTGACCAGGATATTGGTGGGATCCGACGCCTCGAGTGCGTCTACCAGTCGCTCGCTGACCACATATCGCTGCGTGTCTCTGTCAATACGGAACAAGTCCGGCGCATGTTTCAACTTCCGCGGGTCGAGCACTCGCTCTTCGATCCGCACGATGTCCTGGCCCAGATACTCAATCTGGCTTTCCTGGAAGTCCAGGCAGTCAAACGCACCAATGGGATTGATGAACCCATAGTCGCGCGAATGGATGCGCCCTTTGTGATTATAGAGGGTGAAGGGCAGGTATTCGACCTCCATCCCCGAGCACCGTCGCGCGAATATCTCGCGAGTCTTCGAATCCACAATGAGGAAGCGCTTGAAGTTTCCTATCAAAGAGCCAGTCTGAATGCCTGGATACGCCTCGCTCATATGGAGCCTGGCATCCGCTGGGAAGAAGGGGGCGGCCTTCTTGCCCACGGACAGGTAATAGCTCTCCAGCCCCATGCCTTCGGGCTCGCTATCGAGCAGACAGAGCGAACTGTCGTTCGTGTCGCCCAAGGTTTCGATCATGAAGTAGTTCATGGAAGAATTGATTCCCTACGGCGCCTTGCGCTTGCCCAGCCCCCTGGACGCGGCCGGTCCAGCGTCTGGGCGTAATCGGTCATGATGCAGTCACCCAGACATGCCCGGGCGGCCCGTACCCAGAACCCCAGCAGCACGAAGCCGCTGGCCATGCCCTCCAGGGGATACCCCATCAACGGAACCGTGTCCTGAGCTTCTTCATCATGCCCCCTGAAGTAGGACAGCGGACGCGCGCAGCGGATACCTGCCCGGATGGCGGAACACGCACGGGGAGCGCCTTGCGGCGCCTCTGCTGATGGCACTCCCTCAATTGCGTGCGCCATTCACTGGCACCTGGCCACCCACGGACGGCAGCATGGGGGCTTTCAAGGCATCGCATTGCCCCCGATTGCATTCGCGCTCCCAGAGGCCATCAAGCTGCGCCCAGCCGCTCCACCAGCAGCGCCAGCCCCCGTCCCACGATGGCGCGCCGGACCTTGGCTCTGTCCCCGGTGAAGACGTGCCGCTCCACCGTGGCCTGTCCACCCCGCTGGAGCACCGCGAGGTAGGCCAGGCCCACGGGCTTCTGCGGCATGCCGCCTCCGGGTCCCGCAATGCCTGTCTCCACCAGCACCCAGTCCGCCGTGGAGCGCGCCAGGGCACCGTGGGCCATGGCCTCCACCGCCTCCGCGCTGACGGAGCCATGCGCTTGCAGCAACGCCAGCGGCACGCCGAGCTGCTCCACCTTGGACTCGTACGAATAGGGAATGAAGCCGCGCTCGACCACCGCGGAGGCGCCGGGCACCTCCGTCAACGTCGCGCCCAGCAGGCCGCCCGTGCAGTCCTCCACCAACGCCAGGCGAACGCCCGCGGCGCGACACCGCTCCAGCGCCTGCCGCGCCAAGGCCTCCAGGGCTGCTTCCGTCATGCGCCCCACTCCAGCGCATCCGCGGCGAACCTGCACGCCCAAGGATGGCCGCACCGTGCATTCCCGGCCGCGTCCTCGCTCGGGCGCCGCGCCGCGTCCGAGTCCACCGTGGCGCCCGGTGGACGCGCCAGCGCCGGGGACGCCGTCCACGGTCGCACAGTCCGTTGACCGCCACACCCTGGCCGCACTCAGGGTGCCCTCTGCGGCGGATTCCTTGACCCCTCCGCGCTCGTGCGCAACAGAGTTCCGCCCGTGTCCTGGCGAGCGTGGAAGGTTGGAGTCCTGGCCCTGATGGCCGCGTTCCTGGCGGCCTGCGCGTCCAGGCCGGCGGCCCCTGCCCCTTTGTTCTCTT
>NZ_JAAIYB010000189.1 GCF_010894475.1 Myxococcus vastator | reverse complement strand
CCCCCGACCTGCAAGACAACAGGCGCCCCCCACCTGGAGCAGACCCCATGGCCTCGAAGGCTTTCGCAGCAATCATGAACGTGTCGCAGCTGCTCCTGGAGCGCGGCTTCGAGACCGCGACCGTCTCGGAGGCCCTGGGCCAGGTGGGCGGCGCGCTCGACGTCGACCGCGTCTACATCTTCGAGAACGCCACCAGCCCCACGGGCGAGGCGCTGTGCCACCAGCGCTACGAGTGGACCGCGGCCGCGGCCTCCGCGCAGCTGGACAACCCCGAGCTCCAGAACGTCTCCTACGCGGAGGTCCTCCCCTCCTGGGTCGGGCCGCTGTCCTCGGGCAAGGCCATCCAGGGACCGCCCCGGGAGTTCGCGTCGCCCGCCCGGGAGCTGCTGGAGAGCCAGGACATCCGTTCGCTGCTGGTCTGCCCCATCACCGTGGGCGGCGAGTGGTGGGGCTTCGTGGGCTTCGACGACTGCCGGACGGAGCGCCAGTGGCCGCCGATGGAGGTCTCCGTGCTCCAGGCCCTGTCCAACGCGCTGGCAGGCTCGCTCCGCCACGCGCGGCTGCGCAGCATGCTGTCCGGCGTGCAGTCCCAGCTGCGCACCATCATCCAGCGCTGCGAGACGACGGCGTCCTGACGCGCGCGCCCGTCCGCGAGGCCTCAGCGAAGGAGGCCGGCCTCGCGGGCGAACCCGGCCACCACGGGCGCCACGCGCTCGAAGGCGGCGGCGTTGCAGGCCAGCAGCCCCCGGCGGTTCTGGAGCTCCGAACCGTCATAGGCATACGGCGTCCCACCCAGGTCCGTGAGGATGCCGCCCGCCGCGCGCAGCACGGCTTCGGGGGCGCAGTTGTCCCAGCGGTAGCTCTTGTCGCTGACGTGCAGGTAGAGGTCGCAAGCGGCCTCCGCCAGCAGGCCGCACTTGAGGCCCACCGAACCACACGCCTGCTCATGGGTGATGCCCAGCCGCCGGGCCACCGCGTCCGTCAGGCGCGAGCGGTGTGAGCGGGACACCACCAGCCGCAGCGAGGACGGCTCCACCGTGTCCGACACCCGCAGGGCACGGCGCCCCTTCGCGTCCTCCACGAAGCCGCCCTGCCCCACCACGCCCCCGTACAGCGTGTCTCCGACGGGCCGGTACACGACGCCCAGCGTGGCCTTCCCCGCGATGGCGAGCCCGATGTGGATGGCGAACTCGCCATTGCGGTTGACGAACTCCTGCGTGCCGTCCATGGGGTCCACGAACCAGCAGCGCTCGAAGCGGCTCGCGCCGGAGGTGTTGTCGGACTCCTCGGCCACCACGCCGTCCGACGGGAAGGCGGCGCGCAGCGCTTCCACGATGAAGGCGTTGGCGCGCTCGTCGGCCTCGGTGACGGGCCCCATGCCGCCCGCCTTGTCATGGACGGCGAAGGGCGTGGCGTAGACCTCCAGGAGGATGGCTCCCGCCTGGCGGGCAACGCGGCGGGCGGTGTCGAGTTCGGCGTCGAGCGTGTGCATGAAGTGGCCTCAGTCTGCCCCTCCGCCCTCCTCCAGTCACGGGTGAGCGGGCTCCGGAGGAAGGTCGACGACGAAGGTGGCGCCCTTCCCCGGCAGGCTTTCGACGCGAATCGTCCCGCCGTGCGCCTCCACCAGGCGCCGGGTGATGAAGAGCCCCAGCCCCAGGCCTCCGTAGTTGCGGGACGCGGCGCGCTCGAAGCGCTCGAAGATGCGCGACTGGGCCTCCAGGGGAATGCCCATGCCATGGTCCTGGATGCGGATGCGGGCGTCCTCCCCGGCGCGTGACACCTCCATGCGGATGGGCGCGCCCGCGCCGTACTTCATCGCGTTCGTCAACAGGTTGATCATCACCTGCTCCATCCGGAGCCGGTCCCACCGCCCCAGGACAGGCGTGGGCGCCACCAGCTTGAACACGCAGCCCGCCCGGCCCATCTGCCCCCGCAGGTGCCCCGTGACGTCCCGGGCCACCGCCGCCAGGTCCATGTCCTCCCGCCGCAGGTCCACCTGGCTCTCGTTGACGCGCGACACATCCAGCAGGTGTTCCACCAGGTGCGACAGCCGCCGGAGCTGGTCCCCGAAGACATCCAGCATGGCCGCCACCTTCTCCACGGGAATCTGGCCGGACTCCTGCCGCGACAGGGTGCGCGTCAGCTGCTGCACGCGCAGCTTCATGGAGGTGACGGGCGTCTTCAGTTCATGCGAGGCAATCGACAGGAACTCGTCGCGACCGCGGATGGACTCCTGGGCCTTGCGATAGAGCTCGGCGTTCTCGATGGCGAAGGCGGCGCGCTGCCCCAGCTCCTCGGCCAATGCGCATTCGCGTGGGCCATACGGACACCCTGGCTGCGCCGAGACGACGGACAGCACGCCCAGGATGGGGCCCCGCGCCCGCAGCGGGACGTTCAGTGATGCCCGAGCGCTCAGCGCCCTCACCGCGCTCCACCGCTCGTCCTGGAGCCCCGCCGGGTCCAGCAAGCCCACGGCATCCGGGGACGACTCCGAACGTCCCGTCTCCAGCACCCCGTAGGGCCCCTCCCGCTGACTGGAAGCGGGGGGATGGGCCTGGAGGAACTCGCGAATGGTGCGGCCCCCTTCGGGTGAACTGGCGGCCACGGCCACCGGGCGCAGCGCCGCGTCCTTGTCCAACAAGGAGACGACGCACAGCTCGCCCAAGGTCGGGACGGACAACTCCGCCACGCGCTGGAGCGTGGTCTCCGAGTCGAGCGACGTCACCAGCGCCTGGCTGGCCTCCGACAGGAAGCGCTGCCCCAGCTCCAGCTGCTTGAGCTCGGTGACGTCGGTGGAGATGCCGCACAGCGCGTACAGCGTGCCCGACGAGTCGATGAGCGGGAACTTCTGCGTGAGGTGGGTGTGGACGCCGTCATCCAGGGGGATGCGCTCCTCCCGCTGGACGAGCCCCCGGGTGTTGAAGACGGCCTGGCTCGTCTCATGGAAGCGCGCCGCCAGCGGCCCGGAGAAGAGGTCCATCGTGGACTTGCCCGCGACCTCCTGGAGCGTGTGGTGGAAGATCCGCTCCCACTCACGGTTCACGAAGATGTAGCGCTCCTGCCGGTCGAGGATGAAGAACACGGAGTTGGCGTTGTCCAGGATGGCGCGCAGCCGCTTCTCGCTCTCGGCGAGCGCGTCCTCGGCGCGCTTGCGCTCCGTCACGTCGGTCAGCACCGCGAGCGAACGAAGCATCCGGCCCGACGCGTCCCGCTCCGAGATGGCGGAGAGGAGGACGTCGACCACCTCGCCGTTCTTCTTCAGAATCTGGTACGGCACGTCCTTGCAGATGCCCGTCTTGTAGAACGCTGGCAGGACGTGCTCGGTCGCATACCGACGAGACTCCGGCGTGAAGAAGTCCACGGAGCGGCGGCCCAGGACCTCCTCGCGCGAATAGCCCAGGGTGCGCAGCCAGAACTCGCTGACGCTGAGCAGCCGGCCCTTCGCGTCGATGGAGTGCATCATCGCGGGCGTGTGCTTGTAGAGGCTGCGGAACTTCTCCTCCTCCGCGCGAAGCGCGGCCTCCGTCTGTTTGATGGCGGTGATGTCCCGGAACACGGACACCGCGCCGTACGCCTCTCCCGCCGGGTCGGTGAGCACACGCGCGCCCACCAGCAGCCAGAGCCCCTTGGGGTGGCGGGCGTTGCGGACGTAGAGCTCCGCCTGGTCCACCGCCTCGCCACGCTGTAGGGCGCGGCTGAGCGGCAGCTGCTCGGCGGGATAGGGCGTCACGGTGTCGGGGAGGTAGAGCCCGAAGTACTTGGACCACTGGGACATCGGCATCTGCGGCGGAGGCAGGGCGCCGAACAGCTGCTGGGCCATCGGGTTGAGGAGGATGAACCGGCCGTGCCGGTCCACCACCGACACGCCATCTCCCATACTGAGGAAGACCGCCTCCAGGATGCCGAGCGGGCTGCCCCCCTCTTCGTCCGCGAAGGCATACCCTTCGGGCCGCGTGCCATCTTCCCGGGCGAGCGGGGCAGACATCCAAGTGCTGTCTTCCAGGTGGTCCATGGGAGGGTCGCGTCCAGCGCAAGGAGGCAACGAGGCGCCCTCCCCGTTGGCGTGCCTCCCGTCCACCAACGGTTTCTGGACGCCGTTCCTCGTCAACAATGTTGTCTCGTGGCCACGCCGCCAAGCCGCGCATTCCAACGAGGCCATCGCTCGGTGAAGAGGCCCTTTATAGGAAGGGGCCTCCCCGTCGCTTGGAGTCGCCATGCCCGTCACCCTCCGTCCCGCCAGGCCCTCCGATGAGCCCGCCCTGGGCCGCATGGGCGCGGCGCTCGCCCGGCAGCACCACGCCTTCGACGCCGCGCGCTTCATGCTCCCGGACGACGTGGAGTCGGGCTACCGCTGGTGGCTGGGCCGCGAGGCGAAGAAGCCCGACGCCGTCGTCCTGGTCGCGGAGCTGGACGGCGAGGTCGTGGGCTACGCCTACGGCCGCGTGGAGGGCGTGGACTGGAATGCCCTGCTGGATCGCAGCGGCGGCTTCCACGACCTCTGGGTCGAAGAGCAGGCCCGCGGCGCGGGCGTGGGCGTCCTGCTCGCGGAGGAGATGATGAAGCGCCTGACGGCCCTGGGCGTGCCGCGCGTCGTCCTCCACACCGCCGCGCGCAACGCGACCGCGCAGCGCCTGTTCGCGAAGCTGGGGTGGCGCCCCACCATGGTGGAGATGACGCGCGAGGCGCCCGCGACGCGGTAGGCCGCGAGCCTCCCGACGAAAGCAACGTGCCGGGTGCCGCCAGCGTGGGCGGCACCCGGAAGGCGCGCGCCAGGGACTACTTCCCCTTGGCCTGCTCCTTCGTCCACGAGTCCTTCAGCGTCACCGTGCGGTTGAAGACGGGCTTGCCCGGCTTCGAGTCCTTCGGGTCCACGTAGAAGTACCCGGTGCGCTCGAACTGGTAGCGCGACTCCACGGCGGCATCCGCCAGCATCGGCTCGACGCGGGCGTCACGCAGCGTCTGCAGGCTGGCCGGGTTGAGGAACGTGGTGAAGTCCTTGGCCTCGTCCGCGTCCGGCGCCTCCACGGAGAAGAGCCGGTCATAGAGGCGCACCTCCGCGATGGGCGCGTTGCCCGGCACCCAGTGCAGCGTGCCCTTCACCTTGCGGCCGTCCGGCGCGTTGCCGCCGCGCGTGGCCGCGTCGTACGAGCAGCGCAGCTCCACCACGTTGCCCGCGGCGTCCTTGATGACCTGCTCGCACTTGATGAAGTACGCCGAGCGCAGCCGCACCTCCTTGCCGGGCGCCAGCCGGAAGAACCCCTTCGGCGGGTCCTCCATGAAGTCGTCCGCCTCGATGTACAGCTCGCGCATGAAGGGCACCTGGCGCGTCCCCAGCTCCGGCTTCTGCGGGTGGTTCTGCACCTCCAGCAGCTCCGTCTGCCCCTCCGGGTAGTTCTCCAGCACCACCTTCAGCGGGCGCATCACCGCCATGGCGCGCGGGGCCGTCTCGTTGAGGTCCTCGCGGATGCACAGCTCCAGCAGGCTCATGTCGATGAGCTGCTGCGCCTTGCCCACGCCCACGCGCGTGGCGAAGTCGCGGATGGACGCCGGCGTGAAGCCACGGCGGCGCAGGCCGGCAATCGTCATCATCCGGGGGTCATCCCACCCCGTCACGAAGCCCTCCGTCACCAGCTTGAGCAGCTTGCGCTTGCTCATCACCGTGTAGTTGAGGTTCAGCCGGTTGAACTCGTACTGGTACGGCCGGTCCCCGGCAACGAGGTTGCCGACAATCCAGTCGTACAGCACGCGCCGGTTCTCGAACTCCAGCGTACAGATGGAGTGGGTGATGCCCTCAATCGCGTCCGACAGGCAGTGCGCGAAGTCGTAGAGCGGGTAGATGGGCCACGCGTCGCCGGTGCGGTGATGGTGGGCGCGCCGGATGCGGTAGATGGGCGGGTCGCGCAGCACCGGGTTGGGCGACGCCATGTCAATTTTCGCCCGCAGGGTGTGCTGGCCGTCGGAGAACTCGCCCGCGCGCATGCGGTGGAACAGGTCCAGGTTCTCCTCCACGGAGCGCTCGCGGTAGGGGCTGTTGCGCCCCGGCGTGGTGAAGTCGCCGCGGTACTCGCGAATCTCCTCCGGGGACAGGCTGCACACGTACGCCTTGCCCTGCTTGATGAGCTGCACGGCGAAGTCGTAGAGCTTCGGGAAGTAGTCGGACGCGAAGAACTTCCGGTCCGCCCACTCGAAGCCCAGCCACTTCACGTCACGCTGGATGGACTCGACGTAGTCGGTGTCCTCGGTGACAGGGTTGGTGTCGTCGAAGCGCAGGTTGCACTTGCCTCCGTATTGCTGCGCCAGCCCGAAGTTGAGGCAGATGGACTTGGCGTGGCCGATGTGGAGGTAGCCGTTGGGCTCGGGCGGGAAGCGGGTGTGCACGCGGCCCGCGTGCGTTCCCTTCCGCCGGTCTTCCTCGATGATTTCCTGGAGGAAGTTCAGGCCCTGCGTTTCGTTCGTCGTCGTCATGATGGGGGTGAATCCTCGTGAAGCAGCCGGGGGCCGGCAAGGGATTCCTACCTCAGGTGCCGCCCGGCCGGGCCTCCAGACGAAGGCTGGCGCCTTGAAGCGCGCGGATACCTCGCCCAAGCCGTGAAGGAGAACCCCGGCGGAGGCCCACTTCATCCCCCCGTCCGGAAGGCGAGGGGCCGGGCCCCTCTCCCTCTGTCAGAGGGACGCGAGCAGGGACTCCCAGGCCTTCAGGGCGCGGTCGGCGGACAGCGCCTCGGCGCGCTGCCGGGCCCGGGCGGACAGGTCGGCCCGGTGCACGTCGTCCTGGACGATTCGCGCCAGGGCGTCCGCCAGCGCCTGGGGCTGCTCCATGGGCACCAGGGCGCCGTGCTTGCCATGCTCCAGCACCTCCGCGGGGCCGGAGGGGCAGTCGGTGCTGACCACGGGGCAGCCCAGGGCCAGCGCCTCCAGCAACACCATGGGCAGCCCCTCGAAGCGCGAGGACAGGGCGAAGGCCGCCGCCCGCCGCATCAGCGCATGCGGGTTGGGCGCGAAGCCCGGCAGGAAGACGGTCTCCTCCACGCCCAGCGACTTCACCAGCGCCTTCAGCTCCGCCTCCAGCGAGCCTTCCCCCAGGATGAGCAGGTGCTGGTCCACCCCGGCCTGGCGCATCAGCGCGTGGCTCCGGATGAGCACGTCGAAGGCCTTCTGGTGCTCCAGCCGGCCCACGGCGATGACCACCGGCTTGCGGAAGAGAGGCTCCGCCCAGGCCGGCAGCGGCTGCTCACCGGCGGCGCGCACGCGGTCGCCGTCCACGAAGTTGGGGATGACGTGGAGCTGCTCCGGTCGCACCGGCACCAGGTCCTGGAAGGCCTTCGCCGAGTCGTGGCCGCACGCGACGACGCGGCTCATGCGCGGGTAGAGCCACCGCAGGCCCCAGAGCTGCCGCCGGGGCTGCTCCAGGTGGAAGGCGCCCCAGTCGAAGTGAATCATGCCCACCACGGGCTTGCGCAAGAGCCGCCCCACCAGACACGCCAGCAGCGCCGCCCGGCCCTCCTGCCCCGCGACGATGACGTCCACGTCGCGCGCCTCGCGCATCAGCCGCCAGAAGAAGCGCGGCAACATGCCCCGCCGGTACTCGAAGGCGTCGGTGCCCCAGACGACCTCGGTGCGTCGCGGAATCCGGTCGCTCTGGCTCTTCGGATGGGGCCGGTGATGGAAGAACATCTTCGTGTCGAACCGGCCGGGGTCCAGCCCCGCCAGCACGTTGCACACGGACCGCTCGATGCCGCCCGAGCCCAGGAACACCAGCGTGAACAGCACCCGCTTCCGCGCGGGGACTGGAGGCGCCTCGCCCTGTGTCGTTACGAGCATCACCCGCACTCTCGCGCGCTTCGAGACACCGCCGTCCAGAACCTTCGGAGTGACAGGGCTCCCCCGGCTCCAACCTGACCCACCTGCGGTGTAACCAACTTGCATTCGCTCCGCCACCCCCCGGCGCAGCGAGGGTTCGCTATATTCCAGGTCAATTCCAGATACCCGTGAAAACACGTACTCACTTCCGCTGCCTCATGGCGCTGGCGCCCCTCTGCGTGTTGCTCGCCGCCGCGGGGCATCTGGTGGTCAACGGTCATCGCGTCGGTCAGGGCCTGCTGCATCCGCGGCCCATTCCAGTGACACGTCCACTGGCGGAGCCGGTGCTGTCGCCGCTGGAGGACGTGGCCTTCACCACGTCCGACGGCGTGCCGCTCAAGGGCTGGTACGTGCCCTCACGCAACCGCGCCGCGGTGGTGCTGGTGCACGGCTTCGCGGACAACCGCGCGCAGCTGCTCTTCGAGGCGCGGACGCTCGCGGGCGCGGGCTACGGCGTGCTGCTGTTCGATTCGCGCGCGCACGGCGAGAGCGGCGGCGACACGGTGACGTGGGGAGACCGGGAGCGGCGCGACGTGGCGGCGGCGCTGGACTTCGTCGCGCGGCGCCCGGACGTGGACCCGGGACGGCTGGGCCTCTTCGGCTTCTCCATGGGCGGCACCACGGCGCTCCTGGTGGCCAGCGAGGACGCGCGGGTGAAGGCGGTGGCCGCCGCGGGGGCCTACCCGGCGCTGGAGGCGGACATCTACGCGGGCTACGGCCGCTGGGGCGCGCTGAGCGCGGAGCCCGTGCTGTGGACGCTGCGCCGCGCGGGCGTGACGGTGGACGCGGTGCGCCCCATTGACGGGATGTGCCGGCTGGGCGGCCGGCCGCTGCTGCTGGTCAACGGCGACGTGGACCCGGACGCGCCCGCGAAGCTCCAGGCCAGCCTCTTCCAGGCCGCGTGCGAGCCCAAGTCACTCTGGGTCGTCGAGGGCGCGGGCCATGGCCAGTACGCGCGCGTGGCGCCGGAGGAATACGCGCGTCGGCTGCTCCAGCACTTCGGCGCGGCGCTCGACGTGCCTCAGGCCTCCTCGGGCGGCGCCACCCACTGAGGCGCGGCGTCCAGCGCGGGCCGGTCCTCCAGCAGCTCGTGCGGACGGAAGGCGCCCTTGTAGCGCAGCGACGCGCACGCCAGCACGCGGTAGCCCAGGTAGACGTGGGGAATGCCCCGCGCCTTCGCCAGCGCCACCTGGTGCAGCACGTTGGCCGTGCCCAGCGACAGGTGCGCGTAGGCGGGGTCGTAGAAGAAATACACGGCGCTCCAGGCGCGCGGCGTCTCGTCGCAGATGCCCACGCCCACCAGCCTGGGTCCGCCATCCGCGCCGTCGTCGTACCACGCCACCTCGCGCGCGGACGGGTGCGGATAGGAGAACTGGAGCGAGTACTCTCGCGGGGTGATGGGCGACGGCGCCCACTCGCGCGCCACCTCCCGCTCCGAATGCCACTGGCGGTACAGGGCCAGCCGCGCGTCATCCACGCGCGGCGGCCCCACCTCCACGCGCAGGTGCGCGCACGCGGCGCGCGCCCGGCGCTGGCTGCGGTTGGGTCGGAAGCCCTCCACGGGGAGGCGCAAGGACACGCAGGCCTGGCAGTCCGCGCAGGCGGGCCGGAAGTACACCAACCCGAAGCGGCGCCAGCCCCGCACCAGCAGGTGCTCGTACTCCTCCGGCGTGACGTCCTCCAGCACGAGGTTCTCGAGCGAGGCCTGCCGCTCCGGCAGGTAGCTGCAGGCCCGGGGCGGCTCGACTTCGTGTGCCAGGAGGAACGCCATGCGTGGCCTGTTCCTGTCGCGCCCGCCGCCCGGCGTCAAGTCTGACCCGGTGTGTCGAAGCCTCCGCTTCCGGGCAGGCACCCGCTTCTCAGAGGGAAATGTGTCACCCGGGGCACGCCCGTCTGCCCAGCCGGCAGGCTGGCATGACGCCTGCAAAACCAACGGCCAGCCTCGTGGAGTCGAGGCAGGAGGATGACCATGGCCCGCCACCGCACGCAGCCTTCGCTGAACCGCCTGTCGCGCTGGGATTTCGGTCGAGCGGACAGGCAGGTCCGTGCGGCCACTGGCAGCCATGACTGGGTGGTACGGAGCGCTACACCTCCCTCGCGTCCGAGTGGGAATCGCCAGAATCCGGACATTCCTGTCGTACTCGCGGCGGTTCGCGCGCAGGTCGCGGTCGACCCGGCAGAGGCGCATGGAGTGGATTTCGACCTGGCGTTCGCCAGCTACTGAAGTGACTGGATGGCGTGCGGGCTGGCGGCTTCTCAGGCGTGGCCGCCAACGCGTATAAGTCCGCCATGTCCGTTATTGACGTCTCGGTGGTGATGCCCACCCACAAGCGGGAGAAGGAAGTGGTGGAGGCCATCCGCTCGGTCCTCCGCCAGGAAGGGGTGAGCGTCGAGGTCGTCGTCCTGGACGACACGCCGGAGGGCACGGCACGCGAGGCGGTGGAAGGGCTGAAGGACGAGCGGGTCCGCTACCTGGTGAACGACCCGCCGTCGAAGGGCCGCCCGGCGGTGGTGCGCAACCACGGCGCCACGCTGGCCCGCGGCCGCTACCTGCACTTCCTGGATGACGACGACATGCTCGCGGAGGGCGCGCTGCACGCCATGGTGAGCGCGCTGGACGCGCGGCCGGACGCGGGCGTGGCGGTGGGCTGGGTGGTGCCCTTCGGCGACGACGCGGACTGGCTCAAGGACAAGAGCGCCTACTTCGAGTGGGCCGCCCAGGTGGGCGCCAGCACCCCCAACAGCGCGTGGACGGTGGCCCACATCCTCTTCCGCGGCACGCTGTATGTGAACTCCGCGTGCATGGTGCGCCGGGAGCACTTCGCCCCGCTGGGCGGCTTCGACGCCAGCATCCCCGTCTACGAGGACGTGGACTTCTACCTGCGCGGCATCCGCGCGTTCGGCCACGTCTACGTCAACCGGCCCATCCTGCACTACCGCACCGGCCGGCCGTCGCTGATGCACAACCTGGGCAAGGACGGCACGCTGGTGGTGCAATCCAACGAGATGATTCACGGCAAGTACCGCAAGGCGAACGGCATGCTGGAGTACCGCCTCATGCAGGCCGCCCTGCGGGTGCTGCCCTTCGAGGTCGCCCGCCGGCTGCCGCTGCGCCTGCGCAACCAGGGCCGCGCGTCATGAGCCTCAAGAGCCGGCTTCTCGGGACGGCCAGGCGCCAGGTGAAGCAGACGCTGCGCCCGGTGCTCCAGCGGGCCATGGCCCCCGCGCGCAACCACATCCCCGCCTCGCACTGGGGCCTGCGGGACGTGCCCGGCCAGGGCCTGAGCCTGGAAGGCGTCCCGCTGGCGCAGCTGGTGGAGCGCTGGGGCTCGCCGCTGCACGTGGTGCACCTGGCGGCGCTGCGCCGCAACGCGGAGCGCTTCCTCGCGGTGCCGCCGGGGCGCACGGGCGGCTGTGAAGTCTACTACTCGTACAAGACGAACCCGGTGCCCGGCGTGCTGTCCTTCCTGCACGGCCTGGGCGTGGGCGCGGAGGTCATCTCCGCCTACGAGATGTGGCTGGCGCTCAAGCTGGGCGTGCCCCCGGAGCGCATCGTCTACAACGGCCCGGTGAAGTCGGAGGCCTCCGTGCGCGAGGCCATCTCCCGGGGCATCCAGCTGCTGGCCGCCAACCACGCGGAGGAGATTGCCGTCTTCGCCCGGCTGGCCGCGGAGCTGGACCGCCGCCCGCGCGTCGCGGTGCGAGTGACGACGGGCAGCGGCTGGACGGGGCAGTTCGGCACGCCCATCGCGGGGGGCGCCGCGCTGCGGGCCTACCAGCAGGCGCGCGGCTCGAAGCACCTGGACGTGGTGGGCCTGCACGCGCACCGTGGGGAGACCATCCGCACGGAGGGCGACTTCACGGCCTTCGTGGAGTCGGTGCTCGACTTCACGGACACGCTGCACCAGGAGCTGGGGTTGGATTTGGAGGTGCTTGATTTGGGCGGCAGCCTCAACACGCCCACCGTCGAGCACATCGCCGAGCGCGACTGGCGCCTCAACCTCACCTTCTTCCGCGACGTGCCCGCGCCCGACCCGGCGGCGTCGCTGTCCATCGACCGCTACGTGGCGCTGGCGGTGGAGCTGGTGGAGACGCACTACGCGCGACGCGGACGTCAGCGGCCCCGCATCTTCCTGGAGCCGGGCCGCGCCATGACGGGCGACACGCAGCTCTTGCTGGGCCGCGTGCACGCGCTCAAGGCGGGGGAAGACAGGACGTGGGCGGTGCTGGACGCCGGCATCAACCATGCCGAGTGCGTGCGCAACGAGTATCACCAGCTCTTCCACGTGAACCGGCCGGACGCGCCGGCCGACAAAATCTACACGGTGGTGGGCCCCATCTGCACGCCGGGCGACACGCTCTACCACGCGAAGCGGCTGCCCGACCTGCGCGTGGGAGACACGCTGGCCATCATGGACGCGGGCGCCTACTTCGTGCCCTTCGCCACGTCCTTCTCCTATCCCCAGCCGGCCATCATCGCGCTGGAGGATGGGAAGGAGCGGCTGCTGCGGCGCGCGGAGACGTTCGATGACCTGGTGACGTTCGACGCGCCGGACAGCCGCGCCGCGCTCACCGGTTGAGCACCATCATCCGGAGGAAGGCCCGGGGGTGGCGCGCGGAGCCGTAGAGAATCTGCGCCACCTCCACCGCGGTGGGCATCAGGTCATCCGAGTCGATGAGCGGATCCACCGCCAACCCCTGGTGCGTCTCCAGCCAGCGCCGCCACTGGCGGGCCTCGTCCTCCGGCAGCGCGCCGGACAGCCGCTGGAGGTTGAGCAGCATCTCCAGCGCGATGCGGTTGCAGAACACCTCGCCGTTGCCGCGCCAGTCACGCGCGGCCCGCAGCTCGCGGCGCAGGGCGTCCCGGTCCCCCAGCGCGGCGTGGTAGGCCAGGAGGGGCAGCGGCAGGCCCCGGGCGATGTCGAAGCCCATCTGCCCGTAGTAGCGGGGGTTGAAGTCGATGAGGAGGAAGTCGTCCTTCGTCTGGATGAACTCCACCTCGAAGACGCCGTGGTAGCCCAGGCGCTTGCACAGGCGCTGGAGCCCCGCGGCCAGGTCCTCGCGCACCGGGGCGGATTCGAAGCACACGCCCACGCCCAGCCGCCGCGGACGCTGGAGCACCTTCATGGCGCCGCGCACCTCGAACAGCTCGCCCGTCTCGTCCACGAAGCCGGAGAGGCTGTAGATGCCCTCCGCCGCCTCCGGGTGGAACTCCTGCACCATGGGGCGCGACACCGCGGGGTCGAAGCGCACCAGCATGGGCGCGTAGCCGTCCCGCGAGAAGGCGCGGTACTCCTCCGCGAGCTGCTCGGGCGCCTGCACCGGCTGTCCCTTGCGGTGGGTGGAGTAGAGAATCTGCGTGGTGGGCTTGATGAGGACCGGGAAGCGCGCCTCGCGGGACGCCCCGTCCAGGTCCGCTTCCGACGCCGGGAACCAGGTGCGCGGCAGCTTCAGGCCCACCGCCTGGCCCGCTTCGAAGAGCTTGCGCTTGTTGAGCAGGCCGTAGACGGCGTCGATGCCCGGGTCGTAGAGGTGGAAGTACTCCGACAGCGCCTCGCGGTGGACGGACACCAGCCACGCCAGCTCATCGCTCGTCGGGTAGAGCACGTGCCGCATCGGCTCGCGGCGGCCCAGGTCCATCAGCCACTCGATGAAGGCCTCGGCCTGGGACTCCGGAGGACATTGCACGCGGCGGCCCACGAAGCGAGACCAGCTCGCCGGCCCCAGCTTGCCGGGGTCCGCCACCGTGACGTCAATGCCGTTGCGTCCAAAGCAACGCGCGGCCGCGAGCGTGCCGTAGAAGCCCGCAGAGAAGAGCAGCACGGACGGTCGGCCCTCCATTCGAACCCGGGGTGCCTGCTCCAACATGACGGTGTCGTTCTCCCGCTGCGTTCCCGGCACGCCTCACGCGAAGGAGAGGTGGTGCCGCTTCAAGTCCTGGTCACGCGCAGGATAACCGCACGCCACCCCACTTGGCTTCCCTCGCCTGCGCCCTCTTCTTCTCTGAGAAACGCACAGCACACTGTCGTCAAAAACAGACACCCTCCTTGGGCCTCCAAACAACGTAGCCCTGGGACAAGAGCCACGGGTCGGTCTCCACTCCCTCCATGCGTGCGGCGAGCCCCAGCGCGGCTTCGCGAAACGCATCGGGTGGGTGCGCATGGCCCGCGGTCCGCGCCTGCTGCCAGGCGGCGCTCCACGCGGAGAAGAAGTCATGGATGGGCTCACCCGGACGCACTCGGCGGCGCAAATCCCGGGGCAGCCAGTCCCGGAAGAGCATGGGCGCGAAGCCGAGGCTGAAGTCGGTGTGGAACAGGAGCGCTTCGCGCCGCGGCAGCGCCGGCTCGGTGCCGCGGCGCAGCAGGTGCGCGGACATCACCGCGCCCGTCGCGTCCGCGCTGCCCTCCACCAGCAGGCCCGACGGCAGCAGGTAGATGGCCAGGGTGCGGTGTACCTCGGGGACGCGCTCGGGAGGCCCCTGGCGGAGCAGGTTCATGGCGCGCACCAGCCGGGCGGGCTCGTCGGGGCGCAGCGGCAACGCGAAGCCACCCTCGCGAAAGGACGTGCGGGCATCCGCGTCCACCTGCGCCGCCTGCGCGCGCTCCGCGTCCAGCTCCACGCCCACCACGGCGAGCTCCGGGTTGAGCGCGCGAAAGGCCTGGGCGCTCTCCAGCGTCGTCCACGGGTGCTCTCCGAAGCCCACGTCGACGAAGACGGCGTGGGCCCAGGGCCCGTCACGGCGTTCGAGCAACGGGCGCTCGAAGCGGCACAGGTACGCGTCCAGCGCGCGCAGGCGCCCGCGCGAAGTCCGCCCGCGCGTCTTCGTGTCCAGCGGTGGCATGGTGCGCTCTTGGGTGAGTCTGGCGTTGCCGTCAAGCCCACCCCGCGCCGTACCACTCCGGATTTTCACCGGACGCGGCGGGCCCCTAGAGTGAGGAGATTGTGGAAGCCCCGTCCTCC
>NZ_JAAIYB010000188.1 GCF_010894475.1 Myxococcus vastator | reverse complement strand
CCCCACGCCTCCGTCCCCGAGCCCCACGCGTCGAGCGCGGCGGGGACAATGGACACCTGCCCTGAGTCCCACGCGTCGAGCACGGCGGAGACCGTCTCCTCCAGCCCCGCCCCCCACGCCTCGGAGACTCCGGGGATGGACGCCACGGGGCCCACGCGCCACGCCTCAGGCGCACCGGAGGCGGACGCCTTCAGCCTCGCGCTCCACGCATCGGGGCAGGACGCCTCGGGCGCCATGCCCCATTCATCAATCCAGGACGTCTCCAGCGTCCCGTGAGCAGGATTCGACGCGGTGGCAGGCGACAGGTGGCGTTGCGGCATGTCACTCCTCCTTCAGCGGCAGGCGGATGAGCAGCGGCTGGGGCTCCGCCGCGAGCACCTCCGGGCCCAGTTCGAGCAGCTCACCCTTGGCGCGCACCTCCAGCCGGCCCAGCGTGGCCACGGGGGGCACGCTGGGGAACCGGAAGCAGCCCTTGGCATCCGTGCGAGTGGTGAGCTTCAGCGTGGGCAGCTCGACGAGCGCGCCCGGAATCGGCACGTCACCCGGCCCGACGACACAGCCCAGCAGCGCCTCCGCGGGCGTCGGCGCGGCCAGGGGCGTGGCGGGGAAGAGCACCCGGTGGACGACGGGCATCGCGCGCTCCCGCCGCACCGGGACGCGCAGGCGGAAGCAGGGACGCGGCGCGGTCCTCAGCCCGGCCCACACGGTGGTGGGCACCGGCGTGAGCTCCACCTCGAAGTCCGCCTCCTCCATGGCCGCGAAGACGAGCTCCCCCAGCAGCCGGTGCGCCCGCTCCGGGGACTCCGCCCCGGCGGTGATGAGGTAGCAGACCGAAATCTGCAGCGGCACGCGCCCCGCGCCTCCGCTCCGGAGCGGAGGCGCGGGCCCCAGCTCCAGCAGGTACAGACAGACGCCTCGCTCGAGCGACTCGCGGTCCGGTACGCCCAGGAACACCTGGACATCGCCAGCGATGCGGCCCACCCACGCCTTCAAACGTTGATCGACTTCGTCGATCATCCGGACCCCCCGTCCTGGGCCGGTCGACTCGGGCCACTCGCAGCCCGGTGCTTTCCGGACTTGCAACGTGTCACCGGCTTCCAGGTGCTGGAATTGACCGGCGGGGCGGCGCGACGTCCGGCCTTCAACAACCCCCGGCAATCACAGGGGAAAAGAAGGCGCACAACTCCGGGACGTCCGCGGCGGATAATTCCAGGACGCGCCACCCCCACGCGCACCGGGATTCCTCCACCATGGCCACGAAAGTCAGCGACAGCCCGCGTCCCCTCCCCTCTCTTGCGCCGCGCGCCTCCGTGGCGAAGGACGCCCAGGCCTCCTCCGAACCCCCGGCGAAGCCCACCCGCGCGCCTCCCGGCTGGAACGCGGACCGCTTCGAGTCGCCGGCCCGCGCGCCCCAGGCGCGTGTGTGCACCGTGCCCACACCGCCGCCCACCGCGCCGGTGGAGCCCACGCCGGAGCCGGAGGTGGACAGCGTCGCGGTGGACTCGGACCCGATGACGCACATCGCGTACCTGTCCTCGGACGCGCTCCAGGGCCGTGACAGCCCGTCGGCCGGGCTGGACGCCGCGTCGCTGTACGTGCAGCAGCACGTGCAGAAGTACGGCCTCGTCGGCCCCAACACGAGCAACCCGGACAACGCCTTCGAGCAGCGCTTCGACGTGTACTCGTTCGCGGGCCGGCCCGGGGTGCGCGGCGAGTCGGGCGAGCACGTCCACACGCCGAACACCTACGGCCATGAGCTGTTCGAGGGCGGCTTCTACCTCGACGACAACATGCCCAAGGAGACGCTCGCGCTGCTCAACCAGAAGTACGAGAAGGCGATGGACGCGCGCGGCCTGCCCCTGGCGCCGCCGCGCGAGGGAGCGCAGCGCGGCGTGGAGGAGCTGCGCCAGCTGGCCTCCGCGTCCGGGCAGGCGGTGAACACCCTGGCGCTGCTGGAGGGCTCGGGGCCGAACAAGGACGAGGTCATCGTGGTGATGGCGCACCTGGACCACGACGGCGTGGACCGGCGCGGCAACGTCCTCAACGGCGCGGACGACAACGCCTCCGGCAGCGCGGTGCTGATGGCGGCGGTGCCGGAGCTGGCGGAGGCGGCGAAGCGCGGCGAGCTGGACCGCTCCGTGCTCTTCCTCTGGACGGGCGCCGAGGAGAAGGGCCTGGTGGGCTCGCAGTACTTCGTGGACCACCCGATTCCGGGCCTGGGCATGGAGGAGATTGCCGGCGTCATCAACGTGGACATGGTGGGCCGCTGGGATGACCAGCGCCTGTCCGTGGTGGACACCAACTCCCGGGGCCAGCCCAACTACTTCCGGGAGGTGCTGGCGCAAGCGAACGCGGAGCTCGACGACCCGTTCGACCGCATCAACCAGGACATCAACGTGTTCCGCGACCGGCAGGACGGCGCGTCCTTCGGGCGCAAGGGCGAGGACGTCCTCTTCATGTTCGAAGGCCTGTCCAACCCCAACGGCGGCGGAGACCTCATCCCCGAGTACCACCGGGCCGACGACGACATCGACCTCATCCTCCGCGACAACGGCGGCGAGAAGCCGCGCCGCATCAAGGAGTTGATGGTCAACGTCATCGGCCTCGCCGCCAATCGGACGACAGAGCCCTGAATTACCGGCGGCCCTGGGCCGCCAATGTCGGATACCAGCGCGGAAGCGGCAGTCTCCCGCCGTCATTTTCCCTGACGCCGCTTCTTTTTCCGCCCGGTCGCGCGAATGATGGCCACCGGGCCGGAACACCCTGGAACACGACATGACGATGGCGACATCCTCGACGAGACGACGAAGGACCTTCCTCCTGGGGCGGCACGGCGCGGCGCTCGCGTGCGCCCTGGGCCTGGGGGCCGCGACACCGGCCCTGGCGCAGGATGGGTCGGACACCCCGCACCGCTTCGGCCTCATGCTGGACGCGGGCGCGCCGCACGGCGTGGGCCTGTCCGCGGTGCTGCGGCCGCTGCCGTGGCTGCGCTTGCAAGCGGGCCCCACCACCAACACGCTCAGCTTCGGCTTGCGCGGCGGCCTGAGCATCCTGCCGATGCAGACCTTCCTGGCGCCGTCCTTCAACGTGGAGGCGGGGCACTACTTCGGCTCGGACTACAACGACGTGGTGGACTGGCTGGGCGCCAGCCCCAGCCGCGCCAGCGAGGCCATCCGCGACGTGACGTACAACTACGTCACCGGCAGCGTGGGCCTGGAGGTGGGCGCGGCCAGCCGCTTCAACTTCTTCCTGCACCTGGGCCTCAGCTACGTGGACATGGGCGTGGACGACGCGAGCGCCCTGCTCCAGGACGCCACGGATGACCCGGACGTCACCGCGAGGAACCTGTCCGTGCGCGCCACCATGCCCTCCGTGAAGCTGGGCTTCATCCTCTACCTCTTCTGAGCCAGGAGCCTCCAAACCATGCGAACGACTTCCTTCCGCATCCTGTTGCTCTCCAGCCTGGCGCTGCTCACCACCGGCTGCGACTCCCTCTTCTTCATCGAGGCCGAGGCCGAGGAGATCTGCAAGACGGAGCGCGACCTGTCCTTCCCCGCGGCGCTGCCGCTCACCGTCAACGTGGAGCGGAGCATCACCTTCCCGCTGGGCGACTTCGCCGACCCGCTGCCCGAGGAGACGGACATCGAGACCGAGCTTCGGCTGCGCCTCTTCGAGGTGACGGCCGACACGGACCTGAGCGGCGTGGAGCGCGCCAGCGTCTCGGTGCGCCAGCCGGGCTCCAACGACACCCACGTCCTCGGTGAGTACACGCGCACCAGCACCGCGCCCACGCGCACGATTCAGCTCACCAGCACCGGCACGGTGGACCTCCTGGACCTGGCGCGGGAGCCCGAGCTCGAGTTCATCTTCGACGCCCGGGGCACGCTGCCCTCCGAGGACTGGACCGCCGCGGTGCGCGCCTGCGCGGGCGTGAAGGCGCACGCCAACTACTTCGACCTGGTGTTCTGAGGCCGCCCGCCGCTAACGGAGCCCGGAAGCCGTCGGCGCGCGCTTCCGGGCCTCCACGGGCACCGGCGGTTCGGCGGGCGCGGGCGGGTTGGACGCGGGCGGCTGCACGTTGAGGTACTCGCGCCGCGTGCCCAGGACCAGGTCGAAGAAGGGGTGCGTCACGCACCAGTTCGCGTTCTGGTCCTTGCCCATGTGGTGGTCGTAGTGCCACGGCAGGTGCTCACGCGCCCACGTCGGATCCAGGTGCGCGCGCCGGTGGACGAAGTAGTAGTTCGCCGCGCAGGCCCACACCGTCCCCACGAAGAAGGGCGCCACCGGCAACAGCGGCGCGTGGGCCAGCGCCAGCACCGCCAGCCCCATCAGCTCCTTGCTCTGCGCCGACCAGCTCCACAGCGAGCGCATGTACTGGTCATCCACCATCTCGTGGCGCCGCGACTTCTGGTGGTGCTCATGCCAGTGGAAGCTCCAGAAGCTCTTCCGGTTCTTCCCCAGGCCGTGCAGGACGGACCTGTGAAGGACCCATTCACCGAAATTGGAGTAAACCCAGCCCAGGGGGATGCCGATCATGATCGCCTCCGGCGAAGCGCGTGGCCGACGCTTCGCTGCCCATAATGACTATCTGGTCACTCTTTTTCTACCGCGCAACGGACGGGAGCGCACGGCAATGGCGAGCCGGGATGGCACGCGGGCGGATGACGCCCAGGAGACGGACAAGCCGCCCGCCCGGCCTGGAGGCCGCCGCGAGGCCCACCGGCGGGAGCGGGCGCAGGCGCTGGAGGCCGCCGCGCTGAAGCTGTTCCTGGAGCGGGGCCTGGAGGGCGTCACCATTGACGACATCACCCAGGCGACCGGGGTGGCCAAGGGGACGTTCTACCGGTACTTCGACGACAAGGCGGCGCTGGTGGACGGCCTGCTGGAGCCGGTGCGCCGCGAGCTGCTGGCCGGGCTGGAGACGTGTGGCCACGCCCTGGCGGAGGCGCGCAACGTGGAGGCCATGTTCGACGCGTACCGCGCGGTGGCGGCGGTGATTGCCAGCGCGCTCCTCCAGTACCCGGGCGTGGTGCGGCTGTACCTCCAGGAGTCCCGGGGGCCCGCCGTGGGGGCGCGGACGAAGGTGGCGGAGCTGGCGCGGCTGGTGGCGCGTCACGCGGTGGACATCACGCAGAAGGCGCACACCAGCGGGCTGCTGCGCCCCATCCGTCCGGCGGTGAGCGGGCTGGCGGTGGTGGGCGCCGTGGAGCGGCTGCTGCTGGCGGTGCTGAGCGAGGAGGACATCGGCAACCCGCTGGAGCTGCCGGACGCCCTCACCACGCTGGTGCTGGACGGACTGCGCCTGCCCCCGGGGCCCCGTCCCGGGCGCCGGAAGCTGGACGGGGGCCCCAAGCGCCCCTAAGGGTGGAGGGGTGGGACGCAAGCGGGCGGCACGGCGTGCGGGGATGACGGTGCCCGGTTGGGCGTGGTGGCTGCCGTGCGCGCTGGCCCCGGTGGTGCTGCTCAACATCGCGGTGGCCTGGCTGGGCGGCAGCTTCGTGTCGCCGCTGTCCTTCTCCTTCCTGGAGGCCAAGGCGGGCGCGCTGCGCGCGTACCTGGAGCACCGGCCCTCGTGCCTGGTGGAGGGACACGCGCCGCTGGAGCCCGTCATCGACGCGGCGGAGCGCAAGCACCGCCTCCCGGTGGGGCTGCTGCGCGCGCTGGTGCAGGTGGAGTCGGAGACGCGCGTGCACCGCATCTCCCCGGCGGGCGCCATGGGGCCCGGCCAGCTGATGCCCGGCACCGCCACCATGCTGGGGGTGAAGGACCCGTTCGACCCGGCGCCGGCGATTGACGGCAGCGCGCGCTATCTGGCCCAGCAGCTGCGGCGCTTCGGTGACGTGCGGCTCGCGGTGGCCGCGTACAACGCGGGCCCAGGCGCGGTGAATGGCCGCGTGCCGCGCAACGGGGAGACGGAGTTCTACGTGCCCAAGGTGCTCGCGGCGTGGGAGCTGACGCGCCCGCCTCCGCCCCGGAAGGTGAGGCCCGTGGCCAGGCCGAAGCCCGCGGCTCCGGCGCGCACGAAGGCCCCGGCCTCCGCGGCGAAGGAGCCGAAGAAGTCCGCGGCGCCCGTGGCGAACGGGCGGAGCTGAGCCGCGACGCGGCCGTCCCTTCGGGAGCTTCACGAAGCCCCCGGGCCCGCCCCGGCGGCGGACTACTTCGCCGCCCCCGTGGGCACAGGCAGCGGCGCGCTTTCGAGCACGCGCTGCGCGGTGCGCGTCTGGCCGAACTCCGGCACCACGTAGGCCGTGCCCTGGGAGTCGCGCGCCGCGTGACGCTTCAGCTCCGGCGCGTCCGGCACGTAGCCCACGCGCAGGCGCAGCGCCTTCACCGCGTCGAGCGGGAGCGTCTCCGCCGGCCCGGTGTCATACGGCGACACCGCCGTCAGCGGCAGCGGCAGCACCACGCGCCGGCGCACCGTCTGCCCCGCGTCCACGCGGTGCACGGCGGGCACCTCCGGCGCCTCCACGAGCAGGTTCTCCGGCAAGGGCAGGAGCATCCGCGACACCACCACCTCGCCGCCGCCGCCCAGCGCCACGTAGGCCTTCTCTGGGGCGAGCGTGCGCTGGCCACTGGGGCTCTCGTCGTACAGGCCCTCCACGAGCCAGAGCGCCCGCGCGCCGCGGTTGTGCACCTCGTAGGAGAGCACCAGCGCCTCCGCGGTGCGCTCCACCGGCTTCACCTTCAGCTCCACGTCCGCCTCAGCCACGCGTGTCCTCCCGCTCTCCATGGGGCCCGCGGCCGCTCGAGCACAGCCGAGCAGCAACGCGGCGCCCAGGCCCCATCCTATCCACCCGGGCGCGCGCATGCGTCACCTTCGCCGGGGGCTCAGTAGCGCGGACGGGTCGGCAGGTTCAGCTCGTCGCGGAGGTCGTTCTCCGTGGAGCGGTCCGCCTCGATGCGGGGCGTGCTCGGGTCGCCGTCATGGTCATACGGCAGGCCCACCGTGGACTGCTCCACGTTGATGACGCCATCCGTCGAGCCAGGCGGCAGCGTGCCCGTGACGAAGTCCGAGGCGTGAATCAGCTCGTGGAAGAGGCCCACCACGGGCGGGCGGTTCATCCACTCCTCGCCGCCAATCGAGATGCGGGAGGGGTTGTAGTTCACCTGCGAGTCGGTGCCGGGGCCCGGCGTCCCATCCGCGCTCATGTAGCCGTCGTTGAAGTTCGTGGCGCCGGCCGTGTTGCCGCGGTTCGTCTCGCGGATGGTCGTCGCGCGGCCGCTGCCATCCAGCCGGGCCAGCAGCGCCTGCCCCTCCGGCAGCGAGCGCAGCGCGTCCAAATCCGACTGCGTGCGCGCCGTGAAGTCCGCGCTGCCCGTCACCGACACGGAGCTGCCCAGCGTGTCCGCGCCGGACATGTCCACCACCTGCCGCGTGTCACCGGCCTCCAGGTTGCGCACGTCGTCGTCGTCCTGGACGTAGAGCTTGTCGTCGCCCGCGCCGCCGCGGACGGTGTCGAGGCCCAGGCCACCGGCAATCGCGTCATTGCCACGGCCGCCCACCAGCGCGTCGTCCCCACGGCCGCCGAGCACCTGGTCATCGCCGTCGCCACCCGACACGAAGTCATTGCCCGCGCCGCCGTCCAGGTAGTCACGCCCCGCGCCGCCGGACATGCGGTCCTCGCCGTCCAGGCCGTACATCACGTCCCGGCCCGCGCCGCCGTACATCCGGTCATCCCCCGCGCCGCCATCCAGGTAGTCGTCCCCGTCCGCGCCGCGCAGCGCGTCGTTGCCCGCGCCGCCCCGGATGACGTCGGAGCCCGCGCCGCCGTCCAGCCTGTCATTGCCCGCGCCGCCCGCCAGCGTGTCGTCGCCCGCGCCACCTTCGATGCGGACGTCCTGGGTGACGCTGGCATCCACGGTGATGGTGTCGTTGCCGTCACCGCCCCGGATGATGGCCGTCCGCGCCTGCTCCGCGGTGAGCGTCACCGTGTTGCCGCCCGAGCGCACCTGGAGCCCGCCGTCCGCCGTCTGGGAGACGGTGGCCGTGTCGTTGCCGCTGGAGAGGTCCACCACGGTGCGACCCGCCGCGTCGGTGGACACCGTGGGCGCCGCCGCCCGAGTCGACGGGGGAAGCGTGCCCGACGCCAGGGCCTCCGGCCGCTGCCCCGCGCTCTCGATGAAGCCGCCCACCTCCGACAGCACCGGCTTGCGCTGGGGGGCCGCCCCGCGCGGCGCCGCGTCGAAGCCGTCGCGGTAGCGCCCGGCGACCGCGTCCTTCACGGCGTTGCCCGAAGGCGCCGGCCTGGCCTCGGCGGGGGCCTTCTGCGCCACCTTGGGCTCCACCGTCCGGGTCTGGGAGGACGACGAGGGACGGGAACCGGCGCTTCCAATCGAGGACATGACGCTGCTCCAGGGGGAATGGAGGGCTGCGGGGCCCTGGGATGGGCCTCTCGAAGGTTATCGCACGTTCACTTCCTGAAGTTTCTTCAGGACAGCGCGCGAGCCGCCGCCGGGTCCAACCACACCTCGACGTCCGGGTGGAGCTGGAGAAACGACGCGGGGCACCGGGAGGACACGGGGCCCTCCGCCATGCCCCGCACCGCCTCCGCCTTGGTCTCGCCGAAGGCCAGCAGCAGCGCCTGCCGTGCCTGGATGATGCTGGCCATGCCCAACGTGAGCGCCTCCATGGGCACACGCGACGGGTCATCCCCGAAGAGCATCAGGTTGGCCTCCCGCGTCTGACGACTCAGCCGCGTCCGGTGGCACCGCGCGCGCAGCCCGTCCGCCGGCTCGTTGAAGGCCAGGTGCCCGTTCGAACCGAGCCCCAGCAGCACCAGGTCCAGCCCGCCCGCTTCGGCCAGCCGGGCCTCGTAGCGCGCGCACTCCGCCTCCGCGTCCTCCGCCGCGCCGTCCAGGAAGTGGATGTGCGCGGGCGACAGGTTGACGTGCTGGAAGAGGTGCCGCTCCATGTAGGCGCGGAAGCTGCCCGCGTCGTCCGCCGACACACCGAGGAACTCATCCAGGTTGAAGGTGCGGACCTGGGTCCAATCCACACCGCCGCGTGTGAACAATCCCACCAGCTCCCGGTACACGTTGAGCGGCGTGCGCCCCGTGGGGAGCCCCAGCACCAGGGAGGGGCGTGCCTCCACCGCTCGGGCGATTCGCCGGGCACACGCGGCGGCGGCCTCCCGCTCGGAATCAAAGACGCGGATGTGCATGGACCTGAAACATAGGCATGCGCCGGGTGTGCTTCCAGGCCGCGTGAAACATGACAGAGTCGGGGGCATGGACCCCTTTGTCAGTCTCGACGCGACGGCACAGGCGGAGCTCGTCCGGCGCCGGGAGGCCACGCCGCTCGAGCTCGTGGATGCGGCCATCGCCCGCATCGAGCGCCACAACCCGACACTCAACGCGGTCGTCCAGACGCAGTTCGACCAGGCGCGCGAGCGGGCCCGGGGGACGCTGCCCCCGGGGCCCTTCACCGGCGTCCCCTTCCTGCTCCAGGACCTGCTCACGGCCCAGGAGGGGCACCCGCTCACCCACGGCTCGCGCTTCGGGAAGGGCTTCGTTCCGGACCAGGACAGTGAGCTGGTGAAGCGCCACCGGCGCGGCGGCCTGGTGGTGCTGGGCAAGACGAACACGCCGGAGATGGGCCTGCTGCCCACCACGGAGGGCGAGCTGCACGGGCCCTGCCTCAACCCCTGGGACACCTCGCGCGCTCCGGGCGGGGCCAGCGGCGGCGCGGCGGCGGCGGTGGCCAGCGGCATGGTGCCCTTCGCCCATGCGACGGACAGCGGCGGCTCCATCCGCATCCCCGCCGCCGCCTGCGGCCTCTTCGGCCTCAAGCCCACCCGGGGCCGCAACCCCATGGGCGGCGACATCGCGGACGCCTACCACTGGCTCGTCACCGAGCACGCCCTCACCCGCTCCGTGCGAGACAGCGCCGCGCTGCTCGACGTCACCTGCGGCGCGGACGCCGGGACGCCGTACCAGGCCCCGGCCAAGGCCCGCCCCTATACCCAGGAGGTCAACACGCCCCCGGGCCGCCTGCGCATCCGCGTGGCCGTGCGCAACGCCATGGGCGCCGCCATCCACCCGGAGTGCCTGGCCGCCATCCACGCCGCGGCCCGGCTCCTGGAGGACCTGGGCCACATCGTGGACGAGGGCAGCCTGGAAGTGCCCGGCGATGACGCGGCGGGCCAACACTTCATCACCGTGTGGACCGCGGGCGTCGTCTTCGGCATCGACGCGCTGGCCGAGCGGCTGGGACGCAGCCCGGAGGCTTCGCACTTCGAGCCCTTCACCTGGGCGCTCTACCAATACGGCCTGGACCAGGGCCTGTCCGCCTATCTGCGCGCCAGCGCGGAGCTGCAGCGTCACAGCCGCGCCGCGCTCCGTCACTTCGACGACGTGGACGTCTGGCTGATGCCCACCCTCAACGAGCTCCCGCCGCCGCTGGGCAGCTTCGCCTCGCCACCGGGTGAGCCCCTGGCGCCGCTGCTCCGCGCGGCCGCCTTCGCGTCCTACTGCCCGCTGGCCAACACCGCGGGGCTGCCCGCCATGAGCGTGCCACTCCACTGGAGCGCGGACGGCCTGCCCGTGGGCGTTCAGTTCATGGGGCGCTTCGGAGATGAAGCCACCTTGTTCCGGCTCGCGGCCCAGTTGGAGGCGGCCCGCCCCTGGGCCCGGCGGAATCCCCCGGTGTTCGGGTAGACGGCTGGAAGGTCCCCGGGTGAGCGCTCGGGCAAACTTGGACATCGCGTCTGGCGCCGGGCGCGATAGAACGTTTCCATGAAAGTCGCCGTGCTCACCGGCGGGGGCGACTGCCCCGGCCTGAACGCCGTCATCCGCGCCGTCGTCCGCCGCGCCAACGCCCACGGCTTCGAGATGATGGGCCTCCGCGATGGTTGGAAGGGGTTGCTGGAGGACAGCCACTTCCGCCTCACGCGTGAAACCACGTCCGGCATCCTCCACCGGGGCGGCACCATCCTCGGCACCTCGCGCGTCAACCCGTTCAAGGTCGAAAACGGGCTGGAGCGCGTCAAGCGCGCCATTGAACGCAACGGCATCCACGCCATCATCGCCATTGGCGGTGAAGGCACGCTGTCGGCCGCCACGCGCATGTCGCAGGAAGGGCTGCGCATCGTCGGTGTGCCGAAGACAATCGACAACGACATCAACGCCACGGACTTCACCTTCGGCTTCGACACGGCCGTCTCCATCGCCACCGAGGCCATTGACCGGCTGCACTCCACCGCGGAGTCGCACAAGCGCGTCATCGTCTGCGAGGTGATGGGCCGTCACGTGGGCTGGATTGCCACCTACGCGGGCATCGCCGGCGGCGCGGACGTCATCCTGGTGCCGGAGATTCCCGCCGACCTGGCGAAGGTGGCCGAGCACATCCAGCGCCGCCACGCGGGCGGGCGCACCTTCTCCATCGTCGTGGTGGCGGAGGGCACGCGCATCAAGCTGTCGTCGGACCAGCAGGAGCAGCTCGTCACCAGCGGCGCGCTGGACGAGGCCGGCAGGCCGCGGCTGGGCGGCGTGGGCACCATCCTGGCGCACGAAATCGAGCAGCGCACCGGCTTCGAGACGCGCGTGTCCGTGCTGGGCCACATCCAGCGCGGCGGCGCGCCCACCCCGCATGACCGCGTGCTGGCCACCCGCTACGGCGTCCACGCCTGCGACATGGTGGCCCGCGGCGAGTTCGGGAAGATGGCCGCGCTGCGAGGCAACGACATCATCAGCGTGGACCTGGCCGACGCCACCCGCGAGCTCAAGCGCGTCCCGCAGGAGTTCTTCGAGGTCGCCCAGGTCTTCTTCGGCTGACGCGACGCGGCATCCCGGAGCGGGGATGAAGCACGGGTCCGCGCTCCGCTAGCATCAGCCCTTCCTCACGCCGTCCACAAGGAAGGGTGCCGATGCTGCCAGGCCGCATGATGGATTTCCCGCTCACGCTGAGCCACTTGCTGGAGCGTGCGCGGACGTTCTACCCGCGCTCGGAAATCGTCAGCCGAAACCCGGACAAGTCGCTGCACCGCTACACGTACGCGGACTTCCACGCGCGCACGTGCCGGCTGGCCAACGCGCTGACGCGGCTGGGCGTGAAGGAGGGGGACCGGGTGGCCACGCTGAGCTGGAACCACTACCGGCACCTGGAGGTGTATTACGGCGTGCCGTGCATGGGCGCGGTGGTGCACACGCTCAACCTGCGCCTGCACCCCAACGACTTGGGCTACATCGCGCGGCACGCGGAAGACTCCGTGGTGGTGGTGGACCGCTCGCTGCTGCCGCTGTTCGAGAAGTTCAAGGACGCGGTGCCCGGCATCCGCCACGTCATCGTGGTGCCGGACACGGGCCCCGCGCCGGAGGGGACGCTGGACTACGAAGCGCTGCTGGCGGCCGAGTCCCCGGACTTCGACTTCCCGCTGCTCGATGAGAACTCCGCGTCGATGCTCTGCTACACGTCGGGCACCACGGGCAATCCGAAGGGCGTGCTCTACAGCCACCGCTCCACCGTGCTGCACGCCCTGGCGTGTTGCATGACGGACGTGACGGGCATGCGCGAGGCGGACGCGGTGATGCCGGTGGTGCCCATGTTCCACGCCGCCGCGTGGGGGCTGGCCTTCGACGCCGTCCTCACGGGCGCGAAGCTGGTGTTCCCTGGGCCGCACCTGGACCCGACCTCCCTGCTGGACTTGATGGCCGCGGAGAAAGTCACGATGGCGGGCGGCGTGCCCACCATCTGGATTGGCATCCTGGCGTTGCTGGACCAGTCGCCGAACAAGTGGGACCTGAGCAGCATGCGGTCCATGCTGATTGGTGGCTCGGCGGCGCCTCCGTCGCTGATTGAGGGCTTCCAGCAGCGGCACGGACTGGAAGTGGTCCACGCGTGGGGCATGACGGAGATGAGCCCGGTGGGGACCATGGCGAAGCTCAAGGGGCCGCTGCGGCAGGCGACGCACGAGGTGAAGTCCTCGGCGCGGGCGTCCCAGGGGTTCGCGCTGCCCTTCGTGGAGACGCGCGTCGCCAGCGACGACGGCACGCTGCTGCCGTGGGATGGGGAGACGATGGGCGAGCTGGAAGTGCGTGGGCCCTGGGTCGCCGCGTCCTACTTCAGCGACGAGGGCGAGGACCGCTTCACGAAGGACGGCTGGTTCAAGACGGGCGACGTGGTGACCATCGACTCGCAGGGCTACGTGCGCATCTGCGACCGCAGCAAGGATGTCATCAAGTCGGGGGGTGAGTGGATTTCGTCCGTCGCGCTGGAGAACGCGCTGATGGCGCACCCGGCGGTGCTGGAGGCGGCCGTCTTCGCCGGGAAGCACCCGAAGTGGGATGAGCGCCCGCTGGCCGCGGTGGCACTGAAGGAAGGACAGCAGGTCACGAAGGACGAACTGACCGCGCACCTGGCCGGTCAGTTCGCGAAGATGTGGCTGCCGGACGACTATGTCTTCGTCCCGCAGGTGCCACGCACGTCCACCGGCAAGTTCCTCAAGACGAAGCTGCGTGAGGACTACGGCGACCACCTGCTCAAGAACCTGAAGCCGGACGCGGCGCTGTAGTCCTGATGCGCGAGGCGACGCGCTCGCCGAAGCCGCCTCGCGCATCCGCCTGTCTGGGTGCTAGTTGCCACCCAGGCAGATGCCGTCGCAGGTGACCTCCACCTGACCGTCCGGACGCAGGAACCGGTCCACCTGTTCGCGTCCGGCATCGTCCCGGCGGCCGCCGACAGACGGTGGACACTCCACGGGGGAGGGACGCAGTCCGGCGCCAACTTCGCGCAACGCGGTTTAAGGTGCGGGCACCATGCCGTCCGTCAAGCAACTGCGCCCGTTCGCCCTGGCAACCCTGGAGGCCTTCCTCGAAGCATCCGGCCGCGTCGTGCTGGTCCAACAGCCGCCCGAGCCCGTCTTCCAACAGGTGGCCATGCGGCTCGGCGAGGCGCGCACCGTGGGCATGGCCCACCGGACACGGCTCGTGGACCGGCTGCTCGTCATGCTCCGCGGGTTCGATACCCTGGAGGTCCACTTCCTCCGGCCGGAGGCGGAGGGACAGGAGTTCACGGTGGGGCGCATCGAGGGCTGCTCCCTGGTGGTGCCCGACCCGTCCGTGTCCAAGCACCACGCGACGCTGAGGTGGCACCCCCAGGCCGGTGACTGCTCGGTGCGTGACGTGGGCTCCATGAATGGCACCTGGGTCAACGCGTCCTCGCTGGGGCCGGACCAGGAGCCGATGCTCAACGACGGCGACGCCCTGGCCTTCGGCGATGCCCAGTTCCTCTACCTGCGCACGGAGACGCTCCACGCCCACCTGCGGATGGCCAGCCCCAGCCGGGACTGAGGGGCCGCGCGGACGGAACGTTCATTCCAGGCACGGGCCTCGTCCCCGGGCGGGGCCGCGTGGACGGAACGTTCATTCCAACTTGGCGGCGGCCTGCCTCGGCAGGCGGACGTGCCAAGGAATGGGACACCCACCCCAAGCGTAGAGGGGCCATCCAGGGGGCGGCCCGGCAGCGGACCGCTCCACCGCCTGGTTCCCCACACGCCCGCCAGATGACGGCCCTGCCCCTGTCCTTCAGCCACTTCCTGCGGCGCATGTCGCCCGCCCCGGCTATGACTGCTCCCCTTCACGCCAAGGGAGCACCGTAAATGGGCAGGCTGTTGTTCCTCCTTGTCTTCAACGTCGGCGCCTGGGCCGTGCTCCGGTCCCTGTGGCCCGGCCTGCTCCGGAAGGGGCGCCTGGGCGTCTTCGCGCTGGGGACCTTCCTGTCCCTGGTGGCGTGGCTCTACTCCGCGGTGGCCGGACGGCACGCGCAGCTCCCCGTGGGGGATGCGGCCCTGCGCGTCTTCTCCGTGGGCTGGTCCGTCGCCATCATCATGATTGTCCTCATCGGCGCGCCCTTCCTCCTGCTGCGCAGGTGGCTGGACCGCCCCGCCCGCCAGGAGCCTCCCCTC
>NZ_JAAIYB010000187.1 GCF_010894475.1 Myxococcus vastator | reverse complement strand
AAGAGACAGATGTCCATGATGGGTGTGGCCTTCGCGACACAGATGGAGGCCGCGGTGGTCGCGGTGGTGGGCCTGGCGTTGTACGCGAGCAGCGCGCTGCTCACGAACAAGGCGCCGGCGGCGGCGGCCACCAGCGTCGCGAAGCAGGCGTAGTCGTCCGGAGGCGACAAAAAGAGGCCGGGTGCCCCCGCGTGGCGGCGCCGGGCCTCTTTCATTATGGTGCGCCGCCATGGCCAAGCCACAGTACTGGCTCATCAAGAGCGAGCCCTCCGTCTACGCCTACGCCCAGCTGGAGAAGGACGGGAGGACGGAGTGGACCGGCGTGCGCAACTTCGAGGCGCGCAACAACATCCGGGCGATGAAGCCCGGGGACCTCTGCCTCTACTACCACTCCAACGAGGACAAGGCCGTGGTGGGCGTGGCCCGGGTGCTCACGCCGCCGGGGCCGGACTCCACCGTGCCCGATGAGGACTGGGCCGCCACCTTCATGGGGCCCGTCACCGCCTTCACCCAGCCGGTGGACCTGGGCACCATCAAGGCCACCGCCGCGCTGAAGGATTTTCCGCTCGTCACCCGCGGCCGGCTGAGCGTGGCGGCTGTCTCCGCCGCGCACTTCAAGCAGGTGTTGAAGATGGGGAAGACCGTCCTGCCGAAGGAGTCCGGTGACACTGGTGGGGCGCCGCCCCCCAAGGGCATACTCCGGCGCCGTGAGCGCCCCTGACATCCGCGAGCTTCCGGCGCGGGAGACGCGCGGCCTCCGCCCCATGTGGCGCAACCTCGGAGCCTCGTGATGACCACCCTCCCCGACCTCGACCTCATCCGGACCTCCATCGAGCGCCTCGATGAGGAAATCCTCGATGCCCTCCGCCGCCGCATGGCGCTGGCGGACGACGTGGCCCGGGCGAAGCTGGCCGCCGCCGCGCCCTTCCGGGACCAGCGCCGCGAAGATTTGCTGCTGCGCCGCATCCGCACCCGCGCCGCGGAGCACGGCCTGGACCCGCACGAGGTGGAGCGCATCTGGCGGCTCTTCATCGACATGTCCGTGGCCCGGCAGCACGAGCTCGTCACCCGCCTGGACACCACGCCCCTGCGCGTGGCCTACCCCGGCGTGGAGGGCTCCTACAGCCACCTGGCCGCGCGCCGCCGCTACGGCCACCGCGCGGGGGGCGTGCTGCTGTCCGGCTTCGACCACGCGCGGGAGGCCGTGGAGGCGCTCCGCCGCGGCGAGCAGGACCTGGTGCTGCTGCCCATTGAAAACACCACCGCGGGCAGCATGAACGAGACGTACGACTTGCTCGCCGAGGGCGGCGTGGTCATCACCGCGGAGCTGGTCAGCCAGGTGGACCACCGCCTGCTGGGCCTGCCGGGCGCGAAGCTGGAGGGGCTGCGGGAGGTGCTGTCCCATCCGCAGGCGCTGGCGCAGTGCGAGGCGTTCCTCCGGGAGAAGGTGCCCTGGGCCCGCGCGGTGCCGGACGTGGACACCGGCGGCGCGGCGCAGAAGGTCCGCGAGCGCAACGACGCGTCGGTGGCGGCCATCGCCAGCGAGACGGCGGCGCAGCGCTTCGGCCTGGAGGTGCTCGCGGGCGAGCTGCAGCCGGCCTTCGACTACACGCGCTTCGTGGAGGTGGGCCGCGAGGCCACGCCCCTGGCACCCGGTGTGCCGTGCAAGACGTCCCTGCTGGTGGTGCTGGAGCACAAGCCCGGCACGCTGGGAGAGATGCTCCAGCGGCTCACCCTGCGCGGGGTGAACCTGAGCAAGCTGGAGTCGCGCCCCATTCCGGGGCAGCCGTGGCAGTACCGCTTCTACCTGGACGTGGAGGGCCACGCCGCCTCCGCGGCGGTGACGGCGGCGCTGGACGACATCCGGCCGCTCACCTCGTCGCTGCGCGTGCTGGGGACGTATGCGCGCGCGGAGGCGCCTCATGCCTGAGTCGCCGCGGCGCATCGCCTTCCAGGGCGAGCCTGGCGCCTACGGAGAAGAGGCCCTGCGCGCGCTGCATGGCGCAGGCGTGGAGGCCGTCCCCTGCCTCACCTTCCGCGCCGTCTTCGAAGCCGTGGCCGAAGGGCGCGTGCACGGCGGCGTGGTGCCGGTGGAGAGCTCGCTGGGCGGGCCCGTGGCGGAGACGGTGGACCTGCTGCTGGAGCATGACGTGCCGGTGACGGGCGAGCTGTCGCTGCGCATCCGCCACTGCCTGCTGGCCCCGCCGGGCCTGGCCCTGGACGACGTCCAGCAGGCGCTCTCCCACCCGCAGGCCCTGGCGCAGTGCGCGGGCTACCTGCGCCGGCGGGGCATCACCCCGCTGCCGGAGACGAACACCGCCATCGCCGCGCGAAAGGTGGCGGAGGAGAAGCCTCCGCACACGGCCGCCATCGCCAGCCGCATGTCCGCGGGCCTGTATGGACTGGCCGTGCTGGAGGAAGGCGTGGAGGACTCGCCGGACAACTACACGCGCTTCGTCTCCCTGGGGCCCGCGCCCGAGCGGGCCTGGACGCGGCGGAAGACGGCGCTGGCCTTCACCGTGGAGAACGGGCCGGGCGCGCTGTACCGAGTGCTGAGCGCCTTCTCCTCGCGCGGCCTCAACGTGGCGCGGCTGGAGTCCCGGCCCCAGCGCCGCGCCTGGGAGTACGTGTGGTGCCTGGACGTGGACGGCGCGCTGGAGGACCCGCGGGTGCGCGAGGCGGTGGCCGCGGCCCAGGCCGCCTGCGTCACCCTGCGGGTGCTCGGAAGCTACGGCGTGGTGTGAGGCGCGCTCAGGCGCTGGTGGCCTGGAGCCCGTCACCGTGCTGCACGGCCGTCTCGTACGCGGCGCGCACCAGCTGGACGTAGCGCTGCAGCGCGGGAAGCTGCTCCATGCGCAGCGCCTGGGGCCCGTCACACAGGGCGGCCTCCGGCTGCGGGTGGAAATCCACCAGCACCATGGACGCACCGGCGATGATGCCCTGGCCAATGGCGTGGAAGACGTCCGGCAGCCCGTCCGGCGGCGGCGCGGCCTGGCCAATGGCGTGCGACGGGTCCACGCACACCGGCAGGCGCGTCAGCCGGCGCACCACGGGCACATGGGCGAAGTCCACCATGTTGCGGTGCGGGTCACCCAGGTGCGTCTTCACGCCGCGGAGGCAGAAGATGATTTTCGGGTTGCCCTCGCTCGCCACGTACTCACACGCGTTGAGCGACTCCTCCAGGGTGATGCCCATGCCGCGCTTGAAGAGCACCGGGAAGACGCGCTGCTGGCCAATGCTCTTGAGCAGCTCGAAGTTCTGCGCGTTGCGCGTGCCCACCTGGAGCATGACGCCGGTGGCGTTGCCGGAGCGCTCCAGCGCGTCGCGAATCTCGTCGATGTGACGCGGGTGCGTCACCTCCATCGCGATGACCTTGATGCCGTGCTTGCCCGCCGACTCGAACACCCAGGGCAGGCAGGCGGCGCCCAGGCCCTGGAACTCGTAGGGGTTGGTGCGGGGCTTGTAGGCGCCCATGCGCGTGGTGCGGATGCCGCAGCGCGCGAGCGCCGCCATCATCGTGTCCACGTTCTCCGGGTTGTCCACGGCACACAGGCCGGCGAACACATTCACGGAGCGCTCGTCGAAGCTGACGCCGTTGTACTCGAAGCCCGCGGACGTCCGCTGGCCCTTGTGCCGGCCGATGACGCGGTACTTCTGCGACACGCGCACCACCTGCCGCACGCCCGGAATCTGCTCGAAGGGCTCCACCGGCACCTGCGCCGTGGAACCCAGGAGGTAGATTTCCGTAATCGTGTACTCGGAGCCCCCGATGACGTGCGTCCGAGGCGTCACTCCCTTGTACTGCGCAGCCACCTGGAGGACGGCGGACACCACGGACTCAGGCGAGTCCGGCTCGAGCATGACGATCATCTTGGATTCTCCCGGGCGGCGTTGTCGGACTTTACGCGAATTGCGTGAAGTATAGCGGAAAAAGGCCGCGTCAGGTGTAACACTTCGAGCCGCTTTGCCGCGTCCGGACTTGAAACCGGAATGGGGCTTCGTCTCGTCCAGGCCCCGGCGGGCCGCCTGCTAGGCCGGCACGGGGCGGAGCCGGGTGGCGAGCTGGGCGTAGTGGTCCCGCTGAGCGGAATCCCCCAGGTGTTCCCACACGTCGGCCAGGGCCCGGGCGCACTCGGAGGAGCCGGGGGACAGCGTCAGCGCCAGCTCGAAGACGTGGCGGGCCTGCCGGTAGCGCGCCTTGTCCGGGCGGCGGGAGCCCCGCGTCAGCAGCGCGTTGCCCAGGGTGTAGATTTGGACGGCGGCGGACTCGCGGTAGCCCGGCGTGGGGTTGAGCTGCATGGCGCGCTGGAGCAGCAGCGCGGCGGCCTCCGGCTCCCCCAGCTCCAACTGGCAGAGGGCGGCGTCGCGGTGGGCCTCGGCCTCCGTGGGGTCCACTTCGATGGCGCGCTCGAAGCAGCCCAGCGCCTCCTCGAAGCGCTCCAGCGTGGCCAGCGACGCCCCCTTCCCGGTGAGCGCGGGGACGTGCTTGGGGTCCACGGCGAGCACCTTGTTGAACGCGAGAATGGCCGCCTCGTGGTTGCCCGCCATGGACAGGCTCACGCCCTCATTGAAGGCCGCGAACAGCAACTTGGACATCTTTCCCCCAGCGCAAGGGTGACACCGGCCGCGCTCCTGGGCCGGAGGGTCAGCCTGTCACCGGGGAAGTCCCCATGGAAAGACGTCATTCCCGGGCGCGCTTTCGTCCCGCTGATGGGAGCCATTGGCCCCTGCGTCAGTCAGATGCGCAGGCCCACCTGCACCCCCGGCCACAGGCGCACGCCCCCCGCGTCCAGGCTCGGCAGGCGGCTCGGGTTCGACGCGGGCTCCCCGCTGACGTCATGCAGCACGTTGAGCGTGGGTCCGCCGATGATGGCCAGGTTCGGCGCCACCTGGAACCCCGCCACCAGCCGGAGCTGATGCAGGAGGCGGTCGCCTTCGAAGGACACGTTCCAGTCGTAGAGGGTGTTCGACACCGCGTCCACGTCCAGGAAGAAGCGCTCGGACACCGGGATATGCGCGCCGAGCCCCAGGCCCAGCGACCAGTGACTGGGACCGCGCGCCCCCTCCATGGAGCCCATGCCCAGCACGAGCGTCGTGTAGAGGTAGCGGCTGCCCACCTTGATGGCGGTGTTGGCGTAGTTGAAGTCACTGCCGAAGGCCTCGACGTGGAACTGGCCGTTGCGCGCGATGCTCACCAGGCCCACCGGCACACCGGACTCCAGCTCCCGCGACACGTTCACCAGCCCGAGCTGGAGGCCGTTCATCCGCCCCGCCACGTTGACGAGGCCCACCTGCGCGCCCTTCACGTCGCCGCCCACGTTGAGGAGGGACAGCTGCGCGCCCCGGGCCTCCGCCGCCCAGTTCAGGCCCACGGCCACCTGGAGGCCCGTCACCCGGTCCCGCGCATGGTTGAACCCCACCGCGCCCTGCACGCCGTCAACGTCCCCCGCCGTCCAGTTGCCGCCCACGGCCAGCTGCGCGCCCGCCAGCGACGTGCCGGACACGTTGGCCCCCACCGCGAGCTGCCCCAGCGTGCCGCTGGCCCGCGCCAGGTTGAGGCCAATCGCGGCCTGAAGGCCCTCCGCCTTTCCATGCGTCCAGTTGCCGCCAATGGCCCACTGCGTGCCCGACATGTCGCCCCGCACCACGTTCGCGCCCAGGGCCAGCTGCAGCCCGTCCACCTGGTCCGTGGCCACGTTCGCGCCCAGGGCCACCGCCACGCCGTCCAGCCGCGCCATGCGTGACATGCCCATGGACACGGAGAGGTGGTTGTCCACGGGCTCGCCGGAAGTCATCAGGTCATTCGTCTGGAGGCCGGGGAACAGGCCCACGTTGACGAAGCGCGACCGGCGCCCGCTGCCCGCCGCGGCGACCTCCGGCGCGCCCGCAGAGACCGTCGCGGGCAGGGCCCCGCCGCCGCGCATGGCCGTCAGCTCCCCCTGCACCGCGCGGAAGGCGGAGGCCGCCAGCACCGTCCGGCCGCCCTCCCCCAGCTCGAACTCCGCCCGCGAGGTCTGGTCCAGCACCTTGCGCATCACCGAATAGCGGCCCTTCTGCAGCCCCAGCTCGGTGGTGCGGCCCGCGTACTTCTTCAGCTCCACCACCAGACGTCCCTGGGAATCGCGGACGTAGAGCCGCCCGTCCACCAGGTCCTCCAGGACGAGCACCGCGGCGGTGGAGCGCAGGTCCGTCATCACCAGGTCGCCGGTGCCCGCCAGCTCGATGTCATACGCGGGGTGCTGCGCCCCGGCCCGCGTCTCCTCCGTGCGGGCCAGCGTCTCGTGGAAGGCGAACTGGTAGGCCTCGTGCAGCGTCACCCGGCCGTCCCCGGAGACGTCCGCCGCGCCCCGCAGGCCGGACACCAGGTTGTGGGTGAAGAACGAGCCGCCGATGCGGTCGGACTCCTGGGACACCTCGTCCTCGGAAGACGACGTGAGGATGGCGTGGCCGCGCACCGCGGAGGACGCATCCACCATGAAGGCGGGACGCCGCACCCCGCCCTTCTGGCGGGCCAGCGTGCCGGACGCGCACGAGTCCAGGATGGCGATGCGCACGTCGGCGGGAAGCGACTCCAGCGCCTGGCGCAGTTCGCGGTAGCCGAAGCGGTCCTTCTGCAGGAGCAGCCCCTGCTCGTCGGAGTGGCCCGAATAGTAGATGAGCGCCTCGATGCGCGTGCCCGGCGTGGTCGCCGCCGCCACCATCGCCTTGAAGCGGACCAGGGCGGACTCCAACGCCGCGCGGTCGCCCTCCAGCAGCAGCAACGTGTCCCGCGGCTGCACCCCGCCGAGCTCCTCCAGCACGTTGCCGAACGAGCGCGCATCCGTGACGGCGTACCGGAGCCGGGCACGTCCCTCGCCCCCGTCGTTGACGCCCACCAGCAGCGCGAAGCGGCGCACCGACGCCCGCGGCGCCGAGGACGTGGGCGCCGCGGCGGCCAGGGCGGGCACGAGCAGGAGCGAAAACAGGAGGGACCGCGTCATCACCGCACCTTTTCCAACGTGAAGGACGTCTGGCCCAGGGTATCCGGAAGTGGCAGCGGCAGGGTGCGCGCGTCGCCGGGCTGGCGGGCGAGCGCGCGCGCCGCCTCCAGGACCGACGCCACCTCCAGGGGGGCCTCGGACGTGACGAAGAGGAAGCGCTCGAAGTCCGGCGCGTCATCGAGCTCGTAGGCGTGGGCCAGCGGCACCACCTCGCCGGGGCCCAGCTCCGTGCTCCCCGTCAGCGTGGAGGGGTGGTGCAGCGTCACGGCGCCGCGCCCATCCACCGACACCACGACCCCATGGCGGCGTCCACCCGGCACGTAGCTCAGTTGCAGGACGTCACCGCGGCGCGCCCGGGCCTGTTCACCGAGCAGCTCCGGCTCGCCCGCGCCCTGCCGGTGGACCCGCAGACGCGGCCCGCCCTTGATGCGCACGGTGTCCAGCATCACGATGAGCGGCACCGGTGACTCGGGCGGCTCCGGCTGCGCCTCCGGCGCGGACATGAAGAGCAGCGCCAGCGAGGCGGCCACGGGGATGCTGAGTGACAGCCCATGCCACCCCTGCGAGTCGCCGCGCCGCGCCGCCGCCGCGCGGACCCGGGCCTGGTGCTCGCGTCGGGCCACCTCGGCGGCGACCGCGGCGGGCGGATGGCGCTCCAGCGTCTGGCGGGAGTCGGCGTCCAGCCGGGCCAGCCTCGCGGCGCCGCCGGGCTCACGCTCGAGCCGGGCTCGCGCGGCGGACAGCGCCGCTGCCGGCAGCTCGCCCAGGATGATTCGCTCCAGAAGCCAGTCAGGGGTGCCAGGGGCCATGCGCAGTGCGTCTCCAGCGCGGCGAGGAGCCCTCGGTGCCCATGTCCCGCCGCCTCCGGCCTCGCGCGTCTCCTGGAACACCGGGCCCTCGAAAATCTGTCACCCGCCCCGGCTCACAGGGTGAGGACCATCAGCTCCTCGTCGAGGAAGGTCTCCCCCACCTTCAGCGCGTTGGGCTCCACGCCGTAGGTCCGGAACCCCAGCGAGCGGTACAGCGCGTGCGCGGGCGCGTTCCCCACCGCGACGGCGAGCAGCAGGCACTTGAGGCCGCCCAGCTTCCGCGCCTCGTCGATGAGCGCGGTCAGCAGCCGCCGGCCCACGCCCCGCGAGCGGACCTCCGGCGCCACGTACATGCCCCACACCACCGCCTTGTGCGCCAGCCGGGCCCGGGACTCGCGCTTCAACCCCAGCGCGCCCACGAGCTGCCCCCCGTGGAAGGCCCCCAGGACACACCGGGACTCGCCCACCAGCCAGCCGCGCACGGTCTCCAGGGGCAGCGCCGCGTCCTCCTCCTCCGAGGCCGCGAAGGACTCCGGGTTGTCCCGCAGCCCCCTGAGTCGCAGCGCCTTGAACGCCTCCGCGTCCTCCGCCACCAGCCCGCGGATGACGACCTGGGTCGGTCCGGCGCCGCGGCCCTCCGCCTCCAGGAGCGCCGTGTATCCCGCGATGAAGTCCGGGTAGCGCGGCGCCCAGCCGAGCGACTTCAGGCGCGCGTTGGAGATGGCGCGGTCGCCTCGCACCGTCTCGTTGAGCTGCTCCACGGGAATGCGGGGCGGCATCGGGACGCCCAGGCGCTGGCTGAGCCAGGCCACCGGCTCCTCGGTGGGCGCGGCGCGGTCATCCGCGACGCAGTACAGGGCGCCGGGCGCTCCGCGCGTCAGTACCACGCGGATGGACTCCACCAGGTCATCGACATGGATGCGGGAGATGCGTCCGCCGCCGCCTTCGGGCAGCCGGAGCGCCCCCGACAGCAGGCGCGTGTGCATGCCGCGCCCGGGCCCGTAGATGCCGGCGATGCGCATCACCATGGCGCCCAGCGGCAGGTAGCGCGACTCCGCCTCGATGCGCTCGCGCGATGACGGCGTGGACAGCTCCACCGGGGTGTCCTCGTCCACGTGGCCCCGCGCGCGGCCATAGACGCCGGTGGAGGACAGGTAGACGAGCCGCGCGGGAGCCTGGCCGGCCAGCGCCGAGGCGATGCGCGGGTCCCACCCCGCGTCGGGCGGCACCGAGACGACGACGTGCGCCCCCGCGGTGCGCGTGAGCGCGTCCTCCAGGTCGGTGACGCGGGCGCCGGCGCGCTCCAGCTCGGCCCGGCGCGCGGCGTCACGCGTGGCCGCCAGCACGTCGCGCCCGGCGCGGGCCTCCGCCACCGCGAGCCGCGTGAGCGTGTAACCGGACCCCAGGAGGACGAGAGGAGGCGTCATGTCCCCGCGATAGCGAGACCGCGGGGACAGTGCAAGCGACGCTTACGGCGCGCCTACAGCTCCGCGCTCGAGCGCGGGTCGATGATGCCGCACTCCTTGATTTTGTAGAGGAGCGCCTTGTAGCTGATGCGCAGCTTGGTGGCCGCGCGCCGCTTGTTCCACGCGGTGCGTTGGAGCATGGCGAGAATCGCCTCGCGCTCGGCCAGCATCGCGGCCCGCTTGCCGATGTCCTTCAGGGACGGCTCCCCCGCGGGCGCGGGCGGCGGCGGCGGCTGTGGCACGTCGAAGGGATTGACGTAGCGCGGCGCGGCCACCACCGCGTTCGCGGACTCCATCAACATGGGCGCGTGCGCGGGCGGCGCCAGCGGCGCGACGGACGCAAGCCCGAAGGCAGCCCCGCGCGACGGCATCTCCAGCACCTGCACGGCGGGCGGCGGCGTGCGGAAGCCCTCGTCGTGCGCGCGGCCGAAGGGCCCACCGTCGTCACCCGCGTAGGACGTGGGCAGGGACGGCGCGCTCGCGGGAGCGCGGACCCCGGCCCGAAGCTCGTCGAGCACCAGCGTCGGATCCTTCAGCACGCACAGCCGGCGGACCATGTTCTCCAGCTCACGCACGTTGCCCGGCCAGTCGTAGTCCGCGAAGGCGTGCAGCACCTCCGTGGGCAGCTCGGACACGCCGCTGATGTAGCCGCGGCCGTACTTCTTGAGGAAGTGGTCCGTCAGGGGCACCACGTCCTCACGGCGCTCGCGCAGGGCCGGCAGGCGGATGGCCACCACGTTGAGGCGGTAGAAGAGGTCCTCGCGGAAGTTGCCCAGCGCGATTTCCTTCTCCAGGTCGCGGTTGGTGGCCACGACGACGCGGCTGTCCACGCGCACGCTCTTCTTGCCACCGACGCGGAAGAACTCCTCGTCCTGGAGCACCTGGAGCAGCTTGGCCTGGAGCCGGATGGCCATCTCGCCAATCTCGTCCAGGAAGATGGTGCCCTGGTCGGCCAGCTCGAACTTGCCGGGCTTCTCCGCGGTGGCGCCGGTGAAGGCGCCGCGCTCGTGGCCGAACAGCTCGCTCTCCAGCAGCTCGCCGGGCAGCGCCGCGCAGTTCACCTTGATGAACGGACGGTTGCGCCGCTGGCTGCGCGCGTGAATCTCCCGCGCGATGACCTCCTTGCCCGTGCCGGACTCACCCAGCAGCAGCACCGGGACGTCGGTGTCGGCGATGCGCTCCACCAGCGCGCGCGCGCGGCGCATGGCGGGCGAGGTGGAGATGAGGACGCGCTGCTCCTGCGCCGGCTCCGCCGCCGGTATCACCCCGCGCGCGGGCAGGACGGGCGCCACGACCTGGCGCTCCGGCGCCCGCGTTCCCAGGGCCCGGGCCAGCGCGTCCTGGAGCTCGTCGTTGCCGAACGGCTTGGCCAGGTAGTCGCTGGCGCCCATCTTCATCGCGCGCACGGCGTCGTCCGCCCCCGACAGCGCGCTGAGCACGATGACGGGCGCCCCGCCGCCCATGGCCTGGTAGCGGCGCAGCACCTCCAGACCGCTCATCTCCGGCATCACCACGTCCAGCAACACCGCGTCGAAGGAGCCGCCTGACAGCATCTCCAGCGCCTGGCTGCCGTTCGCGGCACAGCGCACCTGGTACCCCGCACTGCCGAGCAGCTCAGACAGAAACGTGCGCACCGACTCTTCGTCATCCACCACCAGCACCGCGATCCGGTCCATCCCCTCGCCTCCACTCGCCCGCTGCATCGAAGTCCGACCACCCTCACACCGACAGCCGGGAGGTGCTCCCGACCATCCGGCGAAACTCTCGTGCGCGTCGCATGTCCTGCTGCGCCGCGCTCAGCAACTGCGTGGGCGTGCCCACCGAGTCCGGGAAGCTCACCGTTCCCAGCTCCAGTGACGCACGCACCACCTTCCCCTCCACCTGGAAGCGCGCCGTGTCGAAGCGCGCCGCCACGCGGCCTACCACCTCCTGAACCGACTCCGCGGGCGTCCCCGGCAGCATCAGCGCGAACTGACAGTCACCCACGCGTGCCACCGCGTCCGCGTCGCGCACCGTCTGCCCCAGCACCACCGCGCTGTACACCAGCAGACGCTCCGCCATGCCGCGCCCGAACTCCTTGCGGAAGGCCGACCAGCCCCCCACCTCCGCCGCCATCACGGAGAAGCCGCCGCCGTAGCGCTCCGCCCGCCGCGCCTCCAGGCTGATGAGCTCCAGCAGGAAGGGCCGGTTGTAGAGCCCCGTCACCGGGTCATGAAGCGCCTGGGCCGTGCCGGACTCCTCCCCCGCCGCCGCCCGCAGCACCGCGTCCTTCAGCTTCAGCTGGGCGTGGAGCTTGGTCGCCAGCTCCACGCCAGTGCCCGAACGAGGCACCAGGTCCACGCATTGCCCCCGCTCCAGGCAGTACCGCCGGGCCTCGGCGTCCCGCTCATCCACCAGGTAGAGCAGCGGCACCGCGCCATGGCTGAGCTGCCGCAACCGGCGCGCGACCTGGACGGCCGCGAAGTCAGGCGCCTGCGCGGCCAGCAACACCGCGGCCGGGCGGATGACCTCGAAGAGCGGCACCGCCGCGTCGAAGCGCGTCACCGGCACCACCCGGAAGCCGGCCTCCCCCAGGAGCAACCGGGTCCGCTCCAGGTCTGCTGCTCGTGGCTCGACGACGAGCACGGTGGGCGGCTGTCCGGCCTTGCCCACTCGCTTCCTTCGCACACCCACCGTTCCACCTTCCCGCGTAATTTTTCTCCGCCGCTTTTCGAGGCCCACCCCGGATTTACAGCCTCGAACCCCATCCCGACTTCTTCATCCCCTCGGATTTACTAGCGAAGGGAAGCTGGCTACCCATCCTGGGCAGCGGATTTAGCAATGGCTGTGCCACCTTTGACCTCATGCAGCCGCGCCTCGAACTCGGCGGCGTCCACGTGGTGCTTGAAGGCAGGCACCCCCTCGATGACGACCACGGGGATGTCGTAACGCCAGGCGGTGAAGGCCTCCGCGTCCTCCAGGATGGAGATGATCCGCAGGTCGAAGGGGATGCGAGCACGCACGGACTCCACGACGGCGGCCGCCTTGTCACAGAGAGAGCAATTGGGTTTCGAGTAGATATCGACGCGCATGCGGGGCAGGATGGACGGTTAATGCGTGGCTTGTCTGGCGACTTCTCGACGATGCCTCTCAAGGACCTCGTCGTCTATCTCGGGAACCGGCGAGCGACGGGGTCCCTGAAGGTGGAGCGTGGGGACGTGCGCAAGCAACTGGAGCTGCGCGAAGGCCATGTGGTCAGCGCCAGTTCCAACCAGCCGCGCGAGTTCTTCGGTCAGTTCCTCATCAATATGGGCCACCTGACGGAGGACCAGTTGGAGAAGGCGTTCTCCACCCAGGCGGAGACGCGCATCTTCCTGGGGAAGATTCTGGTGATGACGGGGCTGGTGCCGGAAGCCACGGTGCGCGGCACGCTCAGCCACAAGTTCCGGGAGATGATTCTCGACGCCTTCCATTGGGAGGACGGCGACTTCGTCTTCGAGGCGGCGGACACGGCGCCGGAGGTCGCGGGCCTGGACGTCACCGTGGACCTGCTGGACGTCCACCGCGAGGGCGAGTTCCGGGAGACGGCCTGGCAGGCCATCCGCGCCGTCTTCCCCTCCGGCGCGGTCCGGCTCGCGGTGGACGAGCGCAAGCTGCCCGAGCGCAAGCCCGGGAGCATGGACGAGCGCATCGTCCAGCTCATCAAGGAAGGCCTCACCATCGACGGCATCGCGCTGGCGCTGCACGCCACGGACTTCTTCCTCTACCAGCGGCTGTACGCGCTCTACCGCCTGGACGCGGTGAAGGTGTCCGACGAGCCGCCCGAGTCCGAGATGTCCGTGGTGGTGGAGGAGGACGGAGAGCCGGGCATCATCGGCTCGGAGACGTCGTCGGACGAGGTGCTCCAGGCCGCGCAGCTGTTCCTCGACGCGGGCAACGCGCGGGACGGCGAGGCGCTGGCGCGGCGGGCGCATGAGATGTCGCCCTCCGCTCGCACGGCGGAGTTCGTCAAGGCGGCCCAGGAGAAGCTCCTGGTGCACCTGCGCAAGGAGCTGGCCGAGCCGCCCCAGGTCCCCACGCTCCAGGTCGCTCCCGGGCACCTGAAGACGCTCCAGCTCTCCGCGCCGGAGCGCTACCTGCTGTCGCGCATCGACGGACGGCGCGACGTGGCCGCCATCGTCCACGTGTCGCCGCTGCAGGAGCTGGATGCGCTGAAGTTCTTCGCCGGCTTCGTGGACGCGGGGCTGGTGAAGCTGACGCCGCGCTGACGGACGCGTCAGTGCTCGCCGGCGGCGGAGGCCGGGGCCGTCATCTCCACGGGCGCGGGCAGCCGCTCCAGGCCCAGGCGGAGCGCCTCGCGTCCCAGCCAGGTGCCCCGGATGCGCCACTTGGGGTCATTGACGATGATGGCGGCCACGGCGACGCGAGGGTTGTCCTTGGGCGCGAAGCCCACGAACCAGGAGTAGTCGCGGAAGGGCTCGCGGTCGGCCAGGGAGCCTGTCTTGCCCACGGCTTCGTCCACGCGGAAGCCGCGCTCGCGGAACACGGCGCGCGCGGTGCCGTGCGTGACGGTCTCCTCCAGCATCACCGTGAGGTCCTTCGCGGCCTCCGGTGAGAGGACGGGCTCGCCTTCCACCGGGAGCAGCGGCGCCGGGCCTTCGGGCTCGAAGATGATGGGGTCCACCCAGCGGCCCTCGTTGGCGGCCACCGCGGCGACGAGCGCGCCGTGCAGCGGGGACAGGTACACGTCCCCGAAGCCCGCGCCCGTGTTGGCCAGGCTGAACGGCTCCTCCGGAATGGCGGCGAGCGACACGTCCGTCGGCACGGGGAACTCAATCTCACGGTTGAAGCGGAAGCGGGCCGCCATGCGGCGCAGCGAGTCCACGCTGAGGTGCTTGTTCGTCAGCTTGGCGAAGATGACGTTGGCGCTCCTGCCCATGGCCAGCGCCAGCGAATAGCAGGAGCCGTCCCGCTCGCTGTCCTGCAGGAGCTTCTCGGAGAGGCGCCGCTTGCCGCCGTGGAAGCACTCTTCCGTCTCCGGCGTGACGCCAGCTTCCAGCAGCGCGCTGCCGGTGATGATCTTGAAGACGCTGGCCGCGGGGAACACCGCGCGGACCGGCAGGCCCCGCAGCTCCGGCCTCGCCGCCGAGTGCTCCGCCAGCGCCAGCACCCGTCCGGTGGACGGCTCCAGCACCACGGCCGCGCCGTAGGGCGTCTCATAATTGCGGAGGATCTGCGTCAGCGACGCCTGCAGCACCGGGTCGATGGTGAGCTGCTTCTTCTTGCCGCCCTTCTCCTTCACCACCAGCTTCCCGCCCTCCAGCGTCGCGCGGGCCATGAGGTCCGCGGACCTGGGCAGCGGCTTCACCTTGGCGATGGGCGGCGCCTTCGCGCGCGAGGGCACGGGAACGGGCGGAACCATCCCCGGCTCCGCGGCCAGCGCCGCAAGGCCCCCGTCCGGCGACTCGCCCCCGAGCACGGCCGCGGCGGACACGGCGGCGGAGCCTGAAGTCCCCGCGTCCGTCTGCGCGCCCTGCGACGCCGTGCCAGGGGCGGTCGCCCCCACCCCACCGTCCTCGGAGACACCTGCGGACGCGGGCTGCTCCGGCTCGGTCGCGCCAAGGACGAGGACCAGGGGGAGCAGCGCGGCGGCGGACAGGAGACGGCGGTGGAGGCGCATTGCTACGGGGG
>NZ_JAAIYB010000186.1 GCF_010894475.1 Myxococcus vastator | reverse complement strand
GTTGTGGTGGGGGTGGTTCCCAGCCTTCATCCTGAGCTGGGACGCGCTGCCCTGGGTGGGGCGGCTGGCCATGTGCCTGCTGGGCTGGGCCATCTGCTTCTGGAACTACGCCGTCCTGCACAACCACATGCACGTGTCCATTGCCCGGTCTCCCCTGGCGCACTGGGTGGTGTCCCGCTCACTGGGCATGGCGTGTGGGTTCCCCTACCGGGGCTACTTCATCCACCACTTCAACCACCACCGGTACGATGACGGCCCGGGCGACTGGGGCCGCCGCCGTCCCGGAGAGCGCGTCCTGCGCTATTGCCTGCGCTCGGCGCTGACGCCGTGGCTGTGGCCCTATGAGACGCTGGGCCAGGTCTGGCAGTGGGCGAAGAAGAAGCACCAGCGGCTGGAGCTGGCGGTGGACTTCCTGGTGGTGGACGGCGTGCTGCTGGCGCTCATCGTGTGGAAGCCCGCGCTGGGCCTGGCCTGGTGGGGGGTGCTGCTGGTGACGCAGTGCTGCATCCACTGGCTCAACCTGGCGGCCCACTTCGAGACGGACTCCGAGCAGAAGGACGCCCTGGGGACCACGTCCTACTCCGCCTTCTACAACCGGTGGTTCTTCAACGCGGGCCACCATCAGGCCCACCACCTGAAGCCGCAGGTGCCCTGGCACGCGCTTCCGGCCCTCACCGAGGAGCTCGCTCGGACGTCCAGGCTCCGTCCAGAGCTGACTACCGGGCTCTCCCCCATCAATCCGTTCTGGGTGGTCCGGGTGGCGAAGCGCTATTCTGCCAAGCCGTGCGATCGGCAGACGGAGTCGAAGATTACCGCCGGGACCCCCACGGCCGTTACCTAGTCGGGGAGGGCTTCCTCCATTGGTACGCCTCGGCGGACCTGTGCGGCTTCGTCCTCTGGGGGCGCCCCGGAGAGGCCGAGGTGCGCCGGCTCGTCCAGGTGCTGGACGTGGAGCTGTCCCCTGCCAAGCCGCATGCCTCGCTGGTGGACGCGCGCCGGCTGGAGGCCGCGGACCCCATGGCGTTTGCCGCCCTGGTCAAATACATGCAGCCTCGCGAGAAGGACTTCAGCGCATCCGTGCTGAAGCAGGCGCTGGTGCGGCCCGAGGGCGTGGTGGGCGCGGTGGTGGGCGGCTTCTACACGCTGCTGTCCGGGGCCTACCCCAGCCGGGCCTTCACCGCTCCTGATGACGCCTTGCGGTGGTTGGGGCATCCGGAGGCCGAGGCCGCGGCGCTGCTGGAGGAGCTCAACGGCCTGGTCGCGGAGGCCACCGGCCAGTCGCCCCTGCTGCGCGAGCTGCACCAGGTGATGCGGGGCCGGCTGCCGGAGGTGAACCTGTCGGACGTGGCCCGGGAGATGGGCATGTCCGAACGGACGTTGCAGCGCCGGTTGAAGGAGGCCAGCACGTCCTTCCAGAGCGAGCTCAACGCGGTGCAGGTGCGCATGGCGCAGTCGCTGCTGCGCGAGTCGAACATGAAGCTCACCGCGGTGGCGGTGGAGGTGGGCTGCGCCTCGCTCCAACACTTCAGCAGCCTCTTCCGCAAGCTGGTGGGCGAGTCCCCCAGCGCGTGGCGAGACAGGCAGAAGCAGCCGCAGGGCACCGGCACGCCGTCCCCCGCCGAGGCCCTGGTGGAGGAAGCGGCCACGTCCGACGTGCCCGAGTAGTCACGTCCCGGAGCCGGGAAGCCGCTGGCTCCCGGCAATCCCTGCCAGCCAGCACAGGCGCTCAACATTCCCATACGTCGTCAGGTGGGACCGGGCGACTCAGCGGGTGACGCGCAAGTCTTTGACACGTCATGGGTGCGACACCTGGCGCGCGGGACTCCGGGAGTTCCGACGCTCAGCGGACTTTCAGACTGATTCCCGCACTCCGCGGCGATTTGACAATAATTATCCACAGACACTACAAAATCAAAGAACGCGACGCCCACCCCACCGGCGCTTCCACCGCTGTCCTCGGAGCTGCTTCCTGTGACGCCCGGTCAATTACAGACAGCGCTGACGGCTGCGCTTCACCCGGCGCCCTGGAACCTCATCGCCACGTGCGCCGCCGCCCGCTGAAGGCCGTCCCCCTCGCATCGAGAAAGGAGCGCAGCGCCGTGATTCAAGCCAGGAACCTGGGCGCCGGCTACGGCCCTCGCGCGGTGCTGGCGAAGCTCTCCTTCGATTTGCCCTGGCGGCGCGCCAGCGTGGTGCTGGGCCCGGGTGGCGGTGGCAAGAGCACGCTGCTGCGGACGCTCGTCAAAGGCCCGCTCGGAGACGGCGCGGACTTCTGGGTGCGGGGCCAGCTCACCCTCCCCGTGTCGGCGCAAGCGGTGGTGCCCCAGGCCCGGCCCGCGGAGTCCCGCACCCTGGGCGAGCTGCTTGGCGCCGAGGCGCGCCAGACGCTGGAGTCCGTCTGGGCCTGCGCGCCCGCGGCGGCGGCGCGGCTGGACCGACTGCGCGAGCGGCCCATCGCGCTGCTGCCCGAGGGGCTGTGGCGGCTGGCCCTGCTCACCGTCGCCATCGCGAACAAGGCGCCCCTGGTCCTCCTGGACGAGCCCGAAGTCGGACTCACGGCGGACGGCGTCCGGTGGCTGGCGCGGCGGCTGATGTTGCTGCGCGCCGAACGCACCGTGGTGCTCGTCACGCAGCACCTCCCGCTGGCGCGCATGGTGGCCGACCACGTGCTGCTCATTGATGACGGGATGCTCGTGGACCAGGCCTCGCCCCGGGACTTCTTCGACGAGCCCGGGCTCCGTCGCCACACCGGCTGACGGGTCGGCGCGACACGCTTCGCCGTCCCACGGCGCCGCTCGCGTCAGACGGGCGCGTGCAGCGGCGCCGGCCGCAGGTTGAGGACGAAGCGGGTGCCCCCGTCGGGACGGTGCTCCGCCGACAACGTTCCCCCGACGCTCTCCACCTGGTCGCGGCACACCGACAGCGCCAGCCCCGCGGCCTTGGCGCGAGGAACGGCGGAGAAGGGCTCGAAGAGGCGAGGAAGCACGGACTCGGGGAGGCCCGCGCCGTTGTCCTCCACCTCCAGGCGCACCCCCGCCTGGAACGTCCGCGCGCGCAGGACGATGCGGCCCGGGCGCCGGGGCTGCGCGTCGTCCACGGCCTGGGCCGCGTTGAGCAGCAGCTTCACCAGCACCTCCACCAGCCGGCCCAGGCCCATGCGCACCCGGGGCAGGTCCGGCGCCACGTCCTCCACCACCTCGGTCAGGCCACGCAGCTCCGCGGACGCCAGCCAGCGCGCCTTCGCCAGGGCCTCCGCCACCGCGCAGGCCTCTTCGTCCTGGGCGTTGGCGCGAGAGAAGTCGCGCAGCTCCGTGACGATTTGCTGGATGCGCAGCACGCCCTGCTGCGTCTCGGCCACCACGCGGCGCAGCTCCTCCACGTCCGGCGACGGCTCGCCCAGCTCCTCGTCCAGATAGCCCAGGTTGGACTTCACGTAGGACAGCGGGTTGTTCACCTGGTGCGCCACGCCCGCGGCCAGCTGCCCCACCAGCGCCAGCCGCTCCATCTCCGCGCGGTGCAGGTCCGCCTGGGCGCGCAGCCGCTCGCTCTCCGCCAGGCGCTCCAGCGCCACCATCCGCTCCGCGTCCGCTTCCCGCTCCGCGTCCCGCAGCCGGCGGAACGTCTGCGAGCCGAGCACGGACACCCACGCCACGAACGCGAAGGACAGGCCCTGTGACACCGCCACCTGCGGCGACGCGCCCGAGGCCCAGCACGTCACCAGCAGACACACCCACGTGAGCGCGCAGGCCAGCTGCGTGGGACGGCGGTGCTCCGGCGTGAAGACGCAGATGATGAGCGGCACCGCGTACAGCGAAGGGAAGAAGGGGCTGTAGATGCCCCCCGTGAAGTGGATGTCCAGCGTGAGCCCCACCAGGCTGACGACGGCGGCGGCCAGGCCGATGGGGCGCGGCGACATCCACCGGGCCCCCACCGCCACGCCCAGGAAGATGAAGGCGGCACACCAGCCCAGGTGGACCCAGAGCACCTGCGTGACGACCTGCCCCAGCGTCAGCGGCTGCATCACGAGCGACAGCGCGAGCCCCGCGGCGCACAGGAGGAAGTTGCGGCGCCGCAGCTTGAGCTGCGACTCCAGCTCGGGAGGAGAGGTGGCGGAGAGGGTGGCCGGGCGCACGGGGAGGCTTCCTGATGCGGGACGCGCAGCGCGCGAGTAACGGCGGAACGCTACAGCGGAAGGGCCGCGATTTCAGCCCGAGTCACGGACGCCTCCCATCCGTGCCGGGCGCACCCGACGCGCGGTGTGGCCAACCTAGCGTGGGGCGGCCTTCGCGCCCCGCTGGAGACGGCGCGCCTTGCCCAGACGTGGGGCCTCCGCGCGAGGACGGCGCGGCGCGGGCGCTCGCTTGCCCGCGGGCAGGATGGGGTCGGGACACACCGCGCGGAGCTTGCACGCCCTGCACTCGGCGCCGCTCCACACCGCCTCGTAGAGCGCCGTCACCCGGTCGATGACGTCGAAGTCCTCGGTGACGAAGCCCAGCTCGAAGTTGCGCGCGGAGTCGCCCTTGGCGCCCAGCCCCGCGCCGGTGAGGTTGGCGCTGCCCAGGTACGCCCAGGCGCCATCCACCACCACCGCCTTGAAGTGCACGCGCGGGCAGACCTTGAGCGACAAGCCCCCCGCCACCAGCCGCGCTCGCCGGTCAAAGGCGGCGCGAAAGGGCCGGCTCGGCAGCTCCGCGTGCAACAGCCGCAGCGCCACCCCACGCGCAGCCAGCGTGTCCAGCACGTCCACCAGCGGGACGAAGCGGCCGCCGTGCTCCACGAACATCGCCTTCACGTTGGCCGTGGCCATCCACACCGACTCCCGGGCGTGGAGCAGCTTCTCCAACACCACCTCCCGGTACAGCGCGCTGCCTGACAGGAGCTCCGCCTCGATGGGTCGCATGCAGCGCACTCCACCACACATGCCCTCACCTGGCCACCCAATGGACAAATGACCTTCAGTCACTTGACGAATGACCGCGGGTCATTCATCCATGCGTCATGGTCAGCACCCCAGCGGCGAAGGCGAAGCGAGCCCTGCCCCAGCGAGCCCGCAAGGACGAGGACAAGGAAGCGCGGCGGCGGCTCATCCTGGATGAGGCCCTGGCCCTGTATCAGTCGACATCCTACGCCGAGGTGAAGATGGCGGACGTGGCCGGCCGGGCGCTGCTGGCCAAGGGCACGGTGTTCCTCTACTTCCCCACCAAGGAGGCGCTGTTCCTGGCGCTGCTGGAGGACCTGCTCTTCGCGTGGTTCGACCGGCTGGACGGGCTGCTGGCGGAGGACCTCGCCGCCTGGACGGGGCCCCGGTTGGCGCGCACGGTGGCTGAGTCGCTGGAGGGCGAGGAGGCCCTGACGCGGCTCTTGGCGCTGCTCCAGACGGTGCTGGAGCAGAACGTGACGGCCGAGCAGCTCCGCCCGTTCAAGGAGCGGCTGCTGGCGGCGCTACTCCGCGCGGGCACGCGGGTGGAGCAGCGGTTGTCGTTCCTTCAAGCCGGAGACGGCCCGCGCTTCTTCATCCACCTGCACGCGCTGGTGACGGGCCTGCGGCAGATGGCGGACGTGGCCCCGGTGGCGCGCGAGGTGCTGGAGGCGCTGCCCCACCTGGCGCCGCTGCGCGTCGACTTCACCGCCGAGCTGACGGCGGCCCTCACCACCCTTCTTCGCGGGCTGGAGTCCCGCTGAGTCCCCTTTCCCACCCCTGGAGAACCCCATGCTCGAAGCGACTGCCCAAGCCACCACGCAGCCCACCGCCGACACCGAGCGCATCCGCGCGGTGTTCGAGGCCCAGCGCGCGCACCGCTGGACGATGTCCCGCACCACGGCCGCCGAACGCATCGCCCGGCTGAAGCGGCTGCGCGAGGCCATCATCGCCCGCCGCGCGGAGCTGGCGGACGCCATCCACGCGGACTTCCGCAAGCCCGCGGTGGAGGTGGACCTGACGGAGCTGCACCCCACGCTGGAGGAGCTGAACCACACGGTGCGGCACCTCAAGTCGTGGATGAAGCCCAGGCGGGTGGGCACGCCGATGCTGCTGGCGGGCTCGTCCAGCCACGTGCGCTACGAGGCGCGCGGCGCGGTGCTGCTGCTGTCGCCGTGGAACTACCCCTTCAACCTGCTGGTGTCGCCGCTGGTGGCCGCCATCGCCGCGGGCAACACCATCATCTGCAAGCCCAGCGAGAAGACGCCGCACACCTCGCGCTTCCTGGCGCAGCTGGTGAAGGACGTGTTTCCGGAGAACGAGGTGGCGCTGTTCGAAGGCGGCGCGGAGACGGCGCAGGCGCTGCTGGAGCTGCCCTTCGACCACATCTTCTTCACCGGCAACACGCGCATCGGCCGCATCGTGATGGAGGCCGCGGCGAAGCACCTGGCCAGCGTGACGCTGGAGCTGGGTGGCAAGTCGCCCGTCATCATTGATGAGACGGCGGACGTCGCCGTCGCGGCGGAGCGCCTGTGCTGGGGCAAGTTCGTCAACGGCGGCCAGACGTGCGTGGCGCCGGACTACGTCTTCGTGCACGCGTCGAAGGAGCGGGCGTTCCTGGAGGCGCTCAAGGCGGCCATCACCCGCTTCTACGGCGGCACGGAGCAGGAGCGGCAGGCGAGCCCTGACCTGTCGCGACTGGTGGACCCGGTGGCGTGGCGGCGGGTGAAGGACCTGCTCGACCGCTCGGTGGCCGCGGGAGCGAAGCTGGAGGTGGGCGGGGAGGCGGACGGGCCCTCGCGCTACATCGCGCCCACCGTGCTGTCCGGCGTGACGGCCCAGAGCCCGGTGATGGAGGGCGAGATTTTCGGCCCCGTGCTGCCGGTGCTCACCTACCAGTCCCGTGAAGAGGTCTACGCGCACATCCGCGCGGGCGGGAAGCCCCTGGCCCTCTACGTGTTCAGCCAGGACAAGCGGGCGGTGGAGGACATCTTCCAGAACACCACGTCGGGTGGCGCGGTGGTGAACAACGTGCTCGTCCACCTCGCGAACCCCCACCTCCCGTTCGGAGGGGTGGGCACCAGTGGCCTGGGGAACTACCACGGCCACTTCGGCTTCAAGACGTTCAGCCATGAGCGGGCAGTGATGGTTCAGTGGATGAAGTCGCTGGCTTCGGTGTTCTTCCCGCCGTATCGCGGGAAGGCGCAGGAACTGGCCTCCCGCGCGACCCGGCTGCTGGAGTAGGCACCCCAGGCCGGGGCACCTCCGGAAGGAGCCAGGCGATGCGCGTGGTGAAGTTGGAAGAAGCACGGATGCCGGACGGCGTGCAGGAGGCGTTCGACCGCCTCCATGCGCATCGCTGGGAGGTGGCGCGCCGCGGCATGAAGGAACGGCTGGCCCGGCTGGAGCAGCTCAAGACGCTGCTCGTCGCCCGGCGCGAGGCCCTGGCCGAGGCGCTCCACGCCGACTTCCGCAAGCCGCGCGCGGAGGTGGAGGCCACCGAGGTCCTCCCCGTCCTGATGGAGCTGGCCTCCATCCAGAAGCACCTCAAGACGTGGATGAAGCCTCGGAAGGTCTCCACGCCCCTGCTGCTCACCGGCACATCCAGCTTGGTGCGGTCCGAGCCTCGGGGCGTGGTGCTGGTGATGGCCCCGTGGAACTACCCCTTCCACCTGCTGGTGTCGCCGCTGGTGGCCGCGGTGGCCGCGGGCAACGCCGTGCTGTGCAAGCCCAGTGAGAAGACGCCCCACACGGCGCGCTTCATCGCGGAGCTGGTGAAGGACGTCTTTCCCCCGGAGGAAGTCACCGTGGTGGAGGGCGGCCCGGAGGTGGGCGAGGCGCTGCTGCGGCTGCCCTTCGACCACTTCTTCTTCACCGGTGGCGCCCGCGTGGGCCGGCGGGTGATGGAGGCCGCGGCGAAGCACCTGGCCAGCGTGACGCTGGAGCTGGGTGGCAAGTCGCCCGTCATCGTCGATGAGACGGCGGACGTGGCGGCCGCCGCCGAGCGCGTGGTGTGGGGCAAGTTCCTCAACGGCGGGCAGACGTGCATCGCCCCCGACCACGTCTGGGTCCATGCGTCGAAGGAAGAGGCGCTGCTCGAAGCGGTGAAGGAGGCCCTGGAGCGCTTCTACGGCCGCACCGAGGAGGCGCGCCGCGCGAGCCTGGACCTGTGCCGCATGGTGGATGACGGCGCCTTCACGCGGGTGCGCCAGTTGATGGACCGCACCGTGGAGGCTGGCGCGCGCGTGGTGGCGGGCGGCGGCGTGGACGCGGAGTCGCGTTACATCGCGCCCACGGTGCTCGCGGACGTGACGCCGGACACGCCCATCATGGCCGAGGAGATTTTCGGGCCCGTGCTGCCGGTGCTGCGCTTCGAGTCCCTGGACGAGGTGGTGTCGCACGTGCGCGAGGACGGCAAGCCCCTGGCGCTCTACGTGTTCAGCAACGACGAGGCCACGGTGGAGCGGCTGCTGCGGGAGACGCGCTCGGGCGGCGCGTGCATCAACACCGTGGTGCTGCATCATGCGAATCCGAACCTGCCCTTCGGCGGCGCGGGCGCCAGCGGCGTGGGCGCGTATCACGGCGAGACGGGCTTCCGGACCTTCAGCCACGAGCGCGCGGTGCTGCGCCAGGGACGCACGTCCCTGCTCCACCTGTTCTTCCCGCCCTTCACCGGCAAGGCGCAGAAGCTCGCGCGGCTGGCGGGGCGGCTGTTCGAGTAGGGCCGGGCCGCCCTGGCGCAAGTCTCCCGTTTTCCGGGATAACTGTGCCCATGACCAAGAACGGACGACGGTTCGCTGGGCTCTGGCTGGGAATGGCGCTGGCCCTGGGGGCCTGCGACAGCGACGACGGCCCCGGGGAAGGCCCGGAGGACGCCGGCGTCACGGACGGAGGCAGCGGCGACAGCGGAACGCCGGATGCGGGTGCTCCGGACGCCGGCCCCGAGCCTACCTCCGAGCAGGGCGATGGCGTCTCTCGCGAGACGACCACGGTGGCGGGAATCCTCGTGGACCGCTACGCCTGGACGGACGCCCAGGGACGCCCGCGCACGGTGTCCCTCAAGCGGCAGTCTCCCGCGAGCCACGGCGGCTACGCGGTGCAGATGACCTACCAGGTGCCCGCTGGCGCGGAGTGGCGCACGGTGACGGTGGATGGCACGGCGGGCGGCGAGGCGGGCTTCGGCTACTTCGTGGCCCACGAGCTGTACCGCACCTTCGACAACGGCACGTCCGGCACCATCGCGGGGCGGCATGGCGAGGACGACTCGCCGCTGGGGCTGGGCTTCCCGGTGGAGGCCTCGCGCTCGGAGATAACGCCGGCGTCCACCTCCGCCAGCCACCGCTTCACGCTGCGGTATCCCAAGTGGGGCACGCGCGCCGCCATGGCCAACGTGACGGAGGCGACGGCGGCAGCGGACGCCGCGCACCAGAAGTTCATGGTGCCCGTCACCATCCAATGGGTCTTCCAGAAGGGCACGGACTTCCCGCGCATCGACACGCGGATGGACCTGAGCGAAGCCACCGCGGGCCAGCTGTCCTTCGACATGCGAGGCCCCTACGGCGTCGTCGAGTTCGCGGACGCCGCCGCCAGCGCCACGCTCAACAACGTGCAGTGGGGCGACTCCCTCCACCACTTCACGACCGGAGTGGCCGCCGCGGGCGCGCTCACCACCGAGGCGAACTGGACGTGGAACGAGCCCATCGGAAACACGCGCAAGTACCACGCGCTGCTGGCGCGGCATCCCACCTCCGGCCTGCTGTATGAGCTGGGGCTCGTCGAGCTGAAGCTCGGCCAGGACACCGGACTGGTGTACGGCGGCTACAGCCTCAACACGGGGACGACGCGGGCGGCCTCGGGCCGGGCGCTGCTCAGCGGGGGCTTCTCCGCGGGCGAATGGCCCTTCCAGTCCGCGCAGTACAGCGGGCTGTCGGCCGCGACGCCGGTGACGGGCAAGAAGTTCGCCTGGGGCAGCAGCCCGTTCTACGGCTCCGCGCTGGGCTCCGTGTACTTCAACGCCGGCGCCTCGCTCCCCATCACCGCGTTCCCCGCGAGCCGCGCGCTCGTGTACCGGACGTGCCTGGTGCTCGGCGTCTCGCCCTACACGGACGCGGCCCCGAAGTCGCTCGCCCGGCTGACCGCGGAGAGCGACGCGCCCAGCTGCGCGACGGACGCCCCGCTCTGAGTCACCGCGACAGGTGACGCCTGGGAGGGGTGGCCACCCCCTCACCCTTGGCGCAGAATCGCGGGCGGGCCGGTGCAATCACGCTGGCGCCCGCCCGTACCGCCACCACCCGCCGCTTCGTGGAAGTCCCGCCCGGCCGCCCATGACTGAATCGCCCCACGCCCTCACAGCCGCGACCCGCGACGGGGGCTTCCTGTCGCGCCTGCCCACGGTGCTGCAGCCGCACCGCAGCCTGCTCACGTACTACCTCGTCAGCGCGCTGCTGGCCGGGCCCGGCTTCCCCATCCTCGGGCTCATCCGCTACTTCAAGTTCCAGACGCTGCGCTACACGCTGGACGACGAGGGCATCACCGTCCGCTGGGGCATCCTCTTCCGGCGCGAGGTGACCCTCACCTACGCGCGCATCCAGGACATCCACCTGTCCAGCAACCTGATGGAGCGCTGGCTGGGGCTGGCGCGCATCCAAATCCAGACGGCGAGCGGCAACTCGCAGGCGGAAATCACCATCGAGGGCGTTCCCGCCTACGCGGCCATGCGGGACTTCCTCTATTCGAGGATGCGCGGGAGCCGCGAGCGGCCCACACCCACGCAGGAGCGCGCACGCGCCGTGCCCGCGGGTGACCCTGACGCGCTGGCGGCCACGCTCCGTGAGATTGCCGAGGAGGTGCGTGCCCTGCGGCTCAGCCTGGACAGCGGCGCCACGCGGGAGAAGCAGGATGTCTGACACGCGTCACGCCTGGCTGCTGAACCTGCTCAAGGTGCCGCCCGCGCCACACATCCCCGAAGGAAGAATGGTGCGCGTCTTCCGCGCCGCGCCCCGGCATCGCCAGTACCAGTTGCTTCACTGGGCACTGAAGCAGGTGGGGCTGACGGTGAGCTTGCTCTTCGGCTGGGTGGCGCTGAGGCGGTTCGTCCCGCACCTGCCCTTCCGCTGGGCAGAAGAAGTCGTATGGCTCGTCGAGGCCTTCGCCTGGCTCGCCTTCATCGTGCAGTTCCCCATCGGCTTCCTGGTGGCGTGGCTCGACTACGAGTTCCGCTGGTACATCCTCTCCGACCGGAGCCTGCGCATCCGGGAAGGGCTCGTCTCCCTCCAGGAGAAGACGATGACCTTCGCCAACATCCAGCAGGTCTCCATCCGGCAGAACCCGCTCCAGCGGGTGCTCGGCATCGCCAATGTGAAGGTGGAGACGGCGGGAGGCGGCGGACGCGGCTCGCAGGAGGCGGACGCCGCGCACACCGAGGGCCTGCACGAGGCCCACTTCCGAGGCGTGGACAACCCGGAGGAGATTCGCGACGTCATCATGACGCGCGTGCGCATGCACCGGGACGCGGGACTGGGGGAGCCGCACCCCGAGCCGGCGCTCCCTCCGTCCGCGCCATCCTCGGAGGCCACGCACGCCGCCGCGCAGGAGCTGCTGGCCGAGGTCCGCGCGCTCCGCGGCACCTGGTCCGCGCGGGGTCCCGCGGAGTCCTGAACCGCGGGACAGCACGCGCCATCTGCCCATGGCCCCGCTCCTGGCAGCCGCGCGGTGCCTCAGCTCCGCAGGCCGGGCGCTTCCTGGCCGGTGCGGGCCACGTACTCGGTGTAGCCGCCGCCGTACTGGTGGATGCCCTCGGGCGTCAGCTCCAGCACGCGGTTGGACAGCGCGGCCAGGAAGTGACGGTCGTGGGAGACGAACAGCATCGTCCCCTCGTAGCGGGAGAGCGCCGTAATCAGCATCTCCTTCGTGGCCATGTCCAGGTGGTTGGTGGGCTCGTCCAGCACCAGGAAGTTCGGCGGGTCGAAGAGCATCTTCGCCATGACGAGCCGGGCCTTCTCACCGCCGGACAGCACGCGGCACTTCTTCTCCACCTCGTCACCGGAGAAGCCGAAGCAGCCGGCCAGCGCCCGCAGCGAGCCCTGCCCCGCGCGGGGGAAGGCATCCTCCAGCGCCTGGAACACCGTCCGCTCGCCGTCCAGCAGGTCCATGGCGTGCTGCGCGAAGTATCCCAGCTTCACGCTGCCACCCAGCGCCACGTTGCCCGTGTCCGGCTGCGTGGCGCCCGTCACCAGCTTCAGCAGCGTGGACTTGCCCGCGCCGTTGACGCCCATGACGGCCCAGCGCTCCGTGCGGCGCACCAGGAAGTCCAGCCCCTCGTAGATGGTGCGGCTGCCGTAGGCCTTGTTCACGTTCTTCAGGCTCACCACGTCGTCGCCCGAGCGCGGCGCCGGCTGGAACTCGAAGAGCACCGTCTGGCGCCGCTTGGGCGGCTCCACGCGCTCAATCTTCTCCAGCTTCTTCACCCGGCTCTGCACCTGCGCGGCGTGCGAGGCGCGCGCCTTGAAGCGCTCGATGAACTTCAGCTCCTTGGCGAGCATGGCCTGCTGGCGCTCGAACTGCGCCTGCTGCTGCTTCTCGTTCATCGCCCGCTGCTGCTCGTAGAACTCGTAGTCGCCGGTGTACGTCGACAGCGAGCCGCCGTCGATTTCGACCACCTTGTTCACGATGCGGTTCATGAACTCGCGGTCGTGCGACGTCATCAGCAGCGCGCCGTCGTAGTTCTTGAGGAACTCCTCCAGCCAGATGAGGCTCTCGATGTCCAGGTGGTTGCTCGGCTCGTCGAGCAGCATCGCGTCCGGGCGCATCAGGAGGATGCGGGCCAGCGCCACGCGCATCTTCCAACCGCCCGACAGCGCGCCCACGTCGCCGTCCATCATCTCCTGAGTGAAGCCCAGGCCCGCCAGAATCTCCCGCGCGCGGCCCTCCAGCGCGTAGCCACCCAGCTCCTCGAAGCGCCCCTGGACCAGGCCGTAGCGCTCCACGAGCTTGTCCATGTTGTCCGCCTGGTCCGGGTCGGCCATGGCCGCCTCCAGCTCCTTCAGCTCGGCGGCCACCGTGCTCACCGGGCCCGCGCCGTCCATCACCTCGGCGGCGGCGCTGCGGCCCTCCATCTCACCCACGTCCTGGCTGAAGTAGCCAATGGTGACGCCCCGGTCGACCGCGACCTGGCCCTCGTCGGGGTGCTCCTGGCTGGTAATCATCCGGAACAGCGTCGTCTTGCCGGCCCCGTTGGGACCGACGAGGCCCACCTTCTCCCCCTTGTGGAGCGCCGCGGAGGCCTCGATGAAGAGAATCTGCTGGCCGTTCTGCTTGCTGATGTTGTCGAGACGAATCATGTGCGTGCGGGGGGCCCGGAAGCGGGTGCGGCGCCCTTATGCCACGTAGCGCGCCCCAGGAAGAATGTTCCGAACCCCTGGAAGGCGACTTCTCTTGCATGGGAGCGGACAGGCAGGGAAGCCCCCAGCCCCAGGCTGGAAGTGGGACCTGCCCCTACGGGCGCCGTGACATAGAGTGCCGCGCCGTGCTGACCGTCGACGCCCACCCCTCCCTGGACACGCTGGCCTTCACCACCACCTTCCCCGGGCCGTTGGGCGGGCTGCCCTCCCCGGAGTGGCTGGTGGCGCTGCTGAAGCCCGGCGCCCCCGCGCCCCTGTCCAGCGACGACACCGTGCGCGGCGCCATCCGCGACATGCTCCGCCACGGCGGCTACAAGCCCACCGGGCGTGGCAAGCCCGCGTCGGAGTACCTGGTGCGCGCCTCGGGTGACGGCTCGCTGGGCGCCATCAACCTGGCCGTGGACGTCTGCAACGCGGTGTCCCTGCACAGCGGCCTGCCCATCAGCGTGGTGGACCTGGACCGGGCCACCGCCCCCTTCCGCGTGGGCGTGGCTCCGGAGGGCGCGCAGTACGTCTTCAACGCGTCCGGGCAGAGCATCGACCTGGCGGGCCTGCTGTGCCTCTTCGACGCGGCGGGGCCCTGCGCCAACGCCGTCAAGGACGCGCAGCGCACCAAGACGAGCGCGGACACCCGCCGCACCCTCACCGTGCTCTGGGGCGCCAAGGCCCTGGGAGCGCGCACCGCGCGTGCCTTCGACTGGTACCGCGAACTGCTGGAGCGCGCGGGGGCCACGGTGGAGCGCTTGCCCTGAGCCGCGCCGTCGCTCTTGAAACATGCCAGCCGACGGTGCAGACCCGGGGCATGTCGGAACTGAACTCCAGCAGGTGGGCGCTGCTGCTGCTCGTGTGGCTCCATGCGACAACGGCGGCAGCGCAAATCATCAACGTCCAGGCGTTGTTCGACGAGAACACGGGCCCGGGGCGCTCGGCGGCCGTGGATCTGGGCGCGGACTGGCGCACGGGCAGCATCGACCTCTTCAGCTTGCGCGGCGCCCTGGTGGGCCAGTGGCGCACGGAGCATCACACCTGGATGGGCGTCGTCCGGGGGGAGTACGCCTTCGCCGCCGATGAGGTCATCGTCAGCAAGGTGCTGGAGCACGTCCGCTACCGCTACCAGTTCACGGAGCGGCTCTCCGGCGAGACGTTCCTCCAGCACGAGTTCGACGAGTTCCGCCGCATCCAGTTCCGGGCCCTGCTGGGCGCGGGGCCCCGGCTGAAGGTGCTGACGGACAAGAAGGCCACGCTGGTAGTGGGGCTCGCGCTGATGCTGGAGCACGAGCGCATCCGCCGGGACGCCGAGCCGGACGCCGGGGCGTTCCGCACGGACCCGCGCCTGTCCAGCTACATCCTGGGGCGGCTGGAGCTCATGGAGAACGTCGCCCTGGTGCAGACGCTCTACGTCCAGCCCCGCGTGACGGACTTCGCCGACGTCCGCCTGCTCAACGACACCATCTTCGAGGTGAAGCCCAACGAGCGGCTCACCGTCAGCATCGGCTTCAACGTCGCCTTCGACAACTCCCCGCCCCTGGCCGTCCCCAAGCTCGACACCCAGCTGCGGACCTCGGTGGGCATCCGGCTGTAGCCCCTCCACGGGCCCGGCGCTGTCCCAGGGAGATTGTCACCCGGGCGACAGCAGCCAACGC
>NZ_JAAIYB010000185.1 GCF_010894475.1 Myxococcus vastator | reverse complement strand
ACGCCGTGCAGGCCGCCCACGCCATCCGCGAGGCCGTGTTGTCCGAGGTGCGCAAGGCCGTGGTCGGCCAGGACGAGGCCCTGGAGCTGATGCTCTGTGGCCTCATCGCCGGAGGCCACATCCTGCTGGAAGGCGTGCCCGGCGTGGCCAAGACGCTGATGGCCAAGGCCCTGTCGCGCAGCATCGGCGCGGAGTTCAAGCGCATCCAGTTCACCCCGGACCTGATGCCCGCGGACATCCTGGGCACCAGCGTGTTCGATTTGAAGACGCAGGGCTTCACGCTGGTGCGCGGCCCCATCTTCACGGACCTGCTGCTGGCGGACGAAATCAACCGCGCCCCGGCGAAGACGCAGTCCGCGCTGCTGGAGGCGATGCAGGAGCGCTCGGTGTCCATGGAGGGCCGCGTGCTGGCGCTCTCCCCGCTCTTCACCGTGTTCGCCACGCAGAACCCCGTGGAGTCCGAGGGCACCTATCCGCTGCCCGAGGCGCAGCTCGACCGCTTCCTGCTGAAAATCGAGGTGGGCTACCCCTCGCCGGAGGAGGAGGACGCGATTCTGGCCTCCGTGCACCGGGGCTTCGACTCAGGCGACCTGCAGCGCGCGGGCGTCAACGCCGCGGTGACGAAGGACGGGCTGCTGGCCGCGCGCGGCGCGCTGAATGAAGTGACGGTGGAGCCGCCGGTGCTGGCGTATGTGCGCAAGCTGGTGGCGGCCACGCGCGCCTCCAGCCGCATCCGCCTGGGGGCCGGGCCGCGCGCGGGCGTGCACCTGCTGCTGGCGGCCAAGGCCCTGGCGGCGCTGCGCGGGCGCGGCTTCGTCACCCCGGACGACGTGCGCTTCCTGGCGGCGCCCGTGCTGAAGCACCGCCTGCTGCTGTCGCCGGACGCGGAGCTGGACGGGGCCACGCCGACGGACGTGCTGCGCGAGGTGGTGCGCGGCGTCGAGGTCCCCCGGTGATTCCCACCCCGCGCCTCTGGGTGCTGCTGGCGCTGCTCGCGCTGCCGATGATGCTGGCGGGCTTCAGCCCCGGCATCGGCGGCGCCGTGCTCGCGCTGGACGCGCTGGTGCTGGCGCTGGCGGTGTTCGACGTGCTCACCGCGCGCGGGGCCCGGCTGGAGGTCCACCGCGTGCTGCCCGCGCGGCTCAACGTGGGCGTGGCCAACAAGGTGGTGGTGCGGCTGATTCACCGCAGCGGCGGCGCCGTCCAGGTGCGCGTCCGGGACGACGTGCCGGACGGCTTCGCCGCCACGCCAGAGGAGGCCCCGCTGCACCTGCCCGCGCGGAGCGAGTCGCGCTGGGTGTACCGGGTGACGCCCGTGAAGCGGGGCCGCTTCCAGTTCGGCGACGTGCACGTCCGCGTGCGCGGGCCGCTGGGGCTGGTGTCCCACGAGCGTGTGTTCCCCGCGGCGCAGGACATCGCCGTGTACCCGGACCTGCGCGGCGCCAACCGGCTGCTGCTGTCGGGCGCGGCGCTGGACCTGGTCAACCTGGGCCTGCGGCAGCTGCGGCGCGACGGGCGCGGCAGCGAGTTCGCCCGCCTGCGTGACTACGCCCAGGGCGACAGCGTGCGGGACGTGGACTGGAAGGCCACCGCGCGCCGGGGGCGGCCGGTGACGCGCGTGCTGGAGTCGGAGCGCTCGCAGTCCATCCTCATCTGCGTGGACGCGGGCCGCTCCATGGCCGCGCAGGTGGACGGGCTCACCAAGCTGGACCACGCGGTGAACGCGGCCCTCTTCCTGGCCTTCGTGGCCGTGCGCAACGGGGACCGCGTGGGGCTGGCCGTCTTCGCGGACGGCGTGAAGGCCTACCTGCCGCCCGCGGCCGGGCGCATGCAGTACCGGAAGATTGTCAACACGCTCTACGGCACCACGCCCAGCCTCACGTACGTGGACTACCTGGCGCTCTTCAAGGAGCTGAACCTCCGCCTCACGCGCCGCAGCCTGCTGTGTGTCTTCACCGACTTCCTGGACGAGGAGCAGGCCTCCACCATGGTGGCCCCGCTGCACCGCCTGGCGCGGCGGCACGTCCCCCTGTGCCTGTCGGTGAAGGACACCGCGCTCCAGAAGCTGCTGCGCACGCCGCCGCCCAGCCCGGAAGAGGCCTTCCAGCACGCGGTGGCCTCCGAGCTGCTCACCGACCGCGAGCTGCTCAAGGCGCGGGTGAGTCAGGGCGGCGTGCAGATGCTCGACGTGCAGCCGGATGAGCTGAGCCTGGCCGCCGTCAACCGCTACCTGGACATCAAGGCGCGCGGCGTGCTGTAGCGCCCGGGGCCACGTCCGGCGCCGACGCGGGCAGCGGCAACCACCCCATGAAGCGGGTGTCCGGGACGTTGCCCCGCACGCGGTGCAGCACCTGCTTGAAGAGGGCGTAGACGCGGAAGAAGCGCTCCAGGCCCGCGCGCTCGGCGTCCGTCAGGGGCGCGGCGGCGCACACCACCTTCGGGTCACCCCGCCCCGCGTCGATGAAGCCGATGACGCCCACCACCGGCACACGCAGCCGCTGGCCTGGCGCCAGCCGGGGCCCCATCACCACGGCGTCCAGCGGGTCGCCATCATCCGACGTGAGGCCTGGGAGGCTGCCGTAGTTGTACGGGCACGGCAGCGGCGACACGAAGTCCACCGCCCCATCCGCGCGGCGCTTCACGAAGGAGAAGCGCGGGCACTCGATGAGGACCTCCGGCTCGCCAGGCAGCGGCGGCAGCCACAAGCGCTCATCCATGGGCGGACTCAGGGCCGCCGGCTGGCGCCGCGCGGCCGCCCCGCAGCCAGTCCGACAGCAGGTACGCGTACACGCCCGCGCCCACCGTCAACGCGAAGGACACCTTGAACGCCACCGACAGCTTGGGCGGATGAATCTGGGACACCGTGCCCTCGATGAAGCCCGCGAGCACGAACAGGACGAGCGTGCCGAACAGCAGCCGCACCGCCGTCACCGCCTCCTGTCGCACCGCCTGTCCACGGGGCAGCCCTCGCGGGGCCACCATGCCTCGCGCAATCACCAGCCCCGCGGCGCCCGCGATGCAGATGGCGGTGATTTCCGGGATGCCGTGCGGGAGAATCCACGCCCAGAACCAGCCCGCCATTCCCTTGGCCGCATAGACTTGCGCGAGCGCGCCCAGGAACAGGCCATTGACGAACAGCATGAGGGCCGTGCCCAGGCCCACGGTGATGCCCAGCGCGAAGGCCAGGAAGGCCACCTGGATGTTGTGGGTGAAGAGGTAGGTGGTGAACTGGGCCTGGTCTCCCACCGACATGCCGTCCCCCGCGGCCTCGTTGGCCGCGCGTTCGACGGGGTCCAGGTTCAGGTGCTCGGCGGGCACCAGGTAGTGCGCCGCGTCGGGGTCCACCATCATCCCCGCGTAGCCGAAGCCCACGCCCGCCAGCAGCATCAGCAGCGACGCCACGTACATCCGCCACTCGCGCCGCATCAGCGCGGGGAAGCCCCGCGCCACGAAGCCCCACACGTCCGTCAGGCGCGGGCGCCGGCCCGGGTACGTCAACGCGTACGCCCGGCCCACCAGGTCGTTGAGGTAGGCGTTCACGTCCGCCGAGCCGCTGCGCGCGCGCACCCACAGCAAGTCACTGGAGACGGCGCGGTACAGCCGGCCCAGCGTCCGGGCGTCCTCCAGGCTCAGCGCGCGCAGGCCGTGGGATTCGGACCTGTCCAACAGCGACTCCAGCTGCTCCCAGCGCGGCTTGCGGGACTCGATGAACTCCGCCATCTCCATGGGCCGGCACTCTACCCCAGTGACGCGGCGGGCCACCCTGCCCTCCGATGAAGCTTTGTGGGAAAACGGGGGGCCATGACGTGTCGGATGGCGTTCCTGGGATGGTTGCTCGCCCTGCTGTCGGGATGCACGAGCATGCGCGCCCTGTGTCCCCTGGAGGGAGGCCGCCCCTGGGTGGAGGTGCGCAGTCCCCACTTCACCGTCCGCACCAACCTGGACACGGAGACGGCCGAGGAAGCAGCCCAGGAGCTGGAGCTGCTCCGCGAAGGACTGCTGCAGGCCTGGGGCGGCAGCTTCGACCCGCCGGGCACCGTGGACATCATCGTCCTCCACAACCGCAGCGCCCTGGAGGAGTTCACCAACATCCGCATCGAGGGCTTCTCCACCCACACCGAGGACGGCCCGCTGCTGGTGCTGGCCGGGCACGCCTACGCGCTCAGCGAGGCCACCGCGGACATCACCACCCAGGCCCATGAGCTGACGCACTACCTCTCCGAGCTCGCGCTCGTCCGCCAGCCGCGCTGGCTGTCGGAGGGACTGGCCAGCTACCTGGAGACCATCGCCCTCAGGCCGGAGCGGCGCGAGGTCATCCTCGGGCGCATCCACGGCGCCTTCTACAACCAGGTGCAGCGGCACGGCTGGCGCACGCTCGACGAGCTGTGGGAGTGGGACAGCAAGGGGCTGCTCGGCACCGCCGAGTCGCGGCAGTACTACGCGTCCTCGTGGCTGTGGGTGCACTTCTTCATCAGCCGGCACGGCGCGCGCTTCGAGGACTTCCAGAAGCGCCTCATGCACGGCGAGGCACCCCAGCAAGCCTTCGAGGCCGCCTTCCGCGGCGCGGAGGACCTGGCCGGCGAGCTGAACGGCTACGTGCGCCGCCCGGGCCACATGAACTACCGCACCATCACCGCGCCGCTGGCGCCCGTGACGAGCCCGCTCCAGACGCGCCCCATGCGCGCGGCCGAGGTCCACGCCATCCGCGCGCAGCTGTTCCTGATGACGCCGGGCGCGTCCCCCATGGAGGAGCGGCTGCCGCACATCGAACGGGAGATGGCGGAGGCCACGCGCGAGGAGCCCGGCAACGTGGACGCCATGCTGCTGCGCATCCGCTCCACGGAGGACCCCTTCCGCAGGCTCGCCCTGGCGCGCGAGCTGGTGGAGCGCCACCCCGGCAGCGGGCACGCGTGGAACGCCCTGGCACAGGCGCTGGACGCCGCGGGCAACACGTCCGAGGAGCAGGAGGCCGCGAGGCGCCGCGCGGTGGAGCTGCTGCCCGGCAGCGTGAGCGCCCAGAATGGACTGGCCGGCTACTACGCGCGTACCGCCCAGCCCCAGAAGGGCCTGACGGCGGCCCAGCGGGCCCTGTCCCTGGCGCCGGGAAACGCGTCGGTGCTGGACACGTGGTCCACCCTCCTCTTCCAGCTCGGCCGCTGCCCGGAGGCGCTGGACGCCCAGCAGCTCGCGGTGGACATGCTCCACGAAGGCACGCCGCAGCGGCTGCGGCGGACCGTGCACGACACGCTGGCCCGCTACCAGGCCGTGTGCGGACCCGAGGCCCGTCCCAACACCGTGAGCCCTCGGCCCCGCTGAAACGACGAAGCGCCGGAAGGGCCCAGGTGGGCTCCTCCGGCGCTCCGGGGTCCTACGGAAGCAAAGACGGCGAGGACTACTTCAGCAGCTTCTCCAGGGGCTTCTTCTCGCTGCTCGACTGGTCCTTGGTCCAGTCCACCACCGGCGTCTGCCACGCCATGCCCGTCTCGGTGGGCTCGGGGGCCAGCTTCTCGAACTCGAAGCCGTCACCGCCGAAGTAGAGGTACTCCACCGTGGCGACCGAGTACTCCTTCTTCGGGTCCAGGGCCTTGCCCTTGGCGTCCTTGAACTTGCCCTTGCCCGCGGCCGTGAAGCCGGAGACGAGCGCGTTCGGGTTGGCCAGCTGCCGGGCCAGGTCCTCGCCCTTCAGCTTCACCACGAGGAGCGTGTTCTCGAAGGGCATCACCGAGTAGATGCTGCCGCGAGTCACCGGACCGGCGGGCAGGTCGCCGCGGATGCCGCCGCTGTTGAGGACGGCCGCGTCCGTGCCGAGCACGTTGCGCACCGCGCCCGCCACCCACTTCGCCATCTGCGGCGACGACTGGGGGATGCCGGCCTTGGAGAAGCCAATCTGCTGGCCCAGCACCTCGTCCAGCTGCGACTTCCACTTGCCCACCAGCTGCGCCGTCTCCGCGTCCGGCGAGCCGCCCGACACCTCGACGAGCTTCGTCTCCAGGCCGGTCAGCTTCTCACCCGCGGGCTTCGCCGGATCGAAGGTGACGTGCGCGCGCAGGTACTTGCCGAAGCCACGGTCCAGCGACACGAAGCGGGTCGCGCCGTCCTTCAGGTCGACGGGCTGCGCGCAGCGGCCACCGGCCACCAGCGCCACCTTCCACTCGGGGTGCTTGGCCACCGCGGGCTGCAGGTCGGTGACGCACTCGTCGGCGAGCACCACGACCACGTCCGCGCCGGCCTTGCGGGCCTCGGGAATGGCGGTGGTGAGCGCCTCCTCGTAGCCCGTCACCTCCAGGCCATCCGCGCGGCCGGGCATGGCGGTGCGGACCGTCTTCTCGGACGCCAGGCCCACCACGCCAATCTTGAGGCCGCGGCGCTCGAACACCTGGAACGCCGGCATGGACAGGTCGCCCGCCAGCGCCGGGTCCTTCACCTTGAGGTTGGCGGCGAGGAACGGGAAGCCGCCCGCGCCGCGGTTCTTGAGGAAGGCCTCCTTGCCGAAGGCCAGCTCATGGTTGCCCAGGGCGGAGGCGGCGTAGCCCATGCGGCCCATGACCTCGGCCGTGGGCGTGCCCAGGAAGAAGGAGGAGATGGCCGGGCCGTTCCAGTGGTCACCCGTGGCGAGCGCCAGCGTGCTGGCGTCCGCGCACGTGGGCTGGCCATCCTTCACGGGACCGGGACAGTGCTTCTCATCGGCCACCCAGCGGCCGAGCAGCTCCGCGGCGCCGCCCTTGCCCTCCGAGGGCTGGAGCTGGCCGAACGCGCCACCTGTCACGAGCAGCGTGACTTCAGTTGGAGCAGCGGGCGCCTTGGCTACCGGCGCGGCGGCCGGGGGAGGAGTGGGATTGCTCTTCTCGCAGCCGGCAATGGTACCGAGGGCGAGCACCAGCACGCCGGACAGCGGCTGGCGGAAGGGACGAGGACGGAGAGGGTTCGTGCTCACAAGTGCGCCTTTAGCACAACTCGGCTCGTGCTACGCTGAGACACGTGGCTGACAGCGACACGCCGCACGGCGGTTCCTCACCCGAAGGCAACGTTCACAAGCACACAGAGCAGGGGTTCGCCGGCCAGGGCGAGGCCCGGGCGCGCGAACTCTGGGGAGAGGTGAGCGCGGGTGCGCGTCACTTTTCATTGAAAGACCGGAAACCGCCCGAAGGCCGCCTGCGCCAGTTCTTCTACGGCATGAGCCTGCCGTTCCACATCGGTGGAGCGCTGCTGGGGGATCCGGTCGCGCGCAAACAATACATTCGTGTCGGGTTTCTCCAATCCATTGCAGCGTTGGCATTGGCCTTGAGTTGCATGACTTCCGGAACGGAAGCGGCGGAGAGCGCCAGCAGGCGGGAGTCCCGAGCCGAAGCGCGCGCCAGGGCGGCGCGGGTTCAAAAAGTCGCCGAGGTCTTCGTCGACCAGCACGCCAAGAAGGAGGCGGCGGCGGCCACCCGCCGCGCGAAGGAGGTTGAAGCCCAGACCATCCAGCGCCTCCAGGAAATCGACGCGCGGATTGCCCGGCGCAAGCAGGCTGAAGCCCAGCACGCTGGCGAGGAGGCGCCCCCAGGCCCCGAAGCGCGGCCTGAGCGTGAGGCCGCGGCGCCCACCCCGGCGGACACGGCCGAAGAGCGGCTGGAGCAGCGCATCCGGGACGTGGAGGCCGCGGCCCAGGGGGCCGACGCGGGCACGTCCCTGGCGACGGCCATCACCGCGCTGGTGATGGAGGCCACGAAGGAAATGGAGCCGGAGGCCCCGGCGGATGACCCACGCACCGGAGAGGACACCCAGGCCCCTGCCCACGCGGAGCGCACCTGGAAGGTGAAGGGCTTCTCCGTGTGGGGTCTGGCCTTCTGGGCGGCGCTGTTCGCCGCGCTGCAATTGGCGCAGTGGGTGGTCATCGCCCTGTCGCGGGACTACCACGACGCCATCTCCCGCAAGGCCAGCCTGCTCACGGGGCTGGAGCCGGAGGACGAGGAGTTCCCGCCGCGCGTGCGCCTCAATGTCCCGTGGCTGCGCAAGAAGCTGAAGCGCCGCTGGCGGGCCTTCCTGCTGCTCATGGTGGGCGTGCCAGCGCTGGTGCTGCTCACCGTCCCGCTCATGTTCGCTTCCCGTTTCGCATTCACGGCCCTGTTCACCGCCTGGAGCGCGTGGTGGTGGGTGGTCTTCACCGCCGCCAAGAGCGCGCGGGCCTGGGAGCCGTCCGCGGGGCCCACGCGGCCACCCTGGTTCCTGCGGATGTGGACGGTGCTCACCACGCGCGTGCCGGGGCTGCGGTGGGGCGCGCTCCAGCGGTATGGCGCGTCCTGGGGACGGCGCACGGAGGAAGTCTTCGCGCCCATCTCCAGCACGGAGCGATACCCCTGGGTGTTCGCCGGGCTGGGAGTGGTCCGCTTCATGGGCTCATTCCCGCCGATGAAGTTCTTCGTCCGGCCGCTCATCCCCGTCGCCTCCGCGCACCTGCTGGAGGAGGACGTGGCCGCGGCCAGGAAGGCGCTCGCCGCCGGGGCGAACGCCTCGCCGCCCGAAGCCGAGGTGCCCCGCCCCGCCGACGTGTGGTGACGGGAGGGACGTCCCCCGCGCCGCTTCGCTCAGGAGTCGTCGCGCGAGCGGTCGTCGCTCCCATCCGGCGCCGGCCCATCAGGCAGCGGCGGCGCCAGGGGGCCCAGCGGCGCCGTCATCTCCAGCCGCTCGCCCGTCTCGCGCGAGTCCGGCAGGTCGATGAGGGCCTGGAGCTGCAGGCTCACCGCGCGGAAGAAGCCCGTCAGCAGCTCCGGCCGGTCCGCGAGCAGGTCCAGGAAGTCACGCCGGTCGATGATGAGCACCCGCGTATCCACCCCGGCCACCATGTCCGTGGGACGCGGCGCGCCGTCGAGCAGGCTCACCTCGCCGAAGGCCTGCTTGCCCTGGAAGCGCAGCACATGCTCGCCGTCGTGGAAGGCATCCACGGCGCCGTCGACGATGACGTAGAGCGCGTCGCCCGGGTCGCCCTGGGCGTAGATGCGCTCGCCCGCGCGGAACGACGCCTCGCGGGCCACGGCGGCGATGGCGGCGATGTCGTCCACGTCGCACTGGGAGAAGACGCTCACCCCTTCCAGCGCGAACATGCGCTGGACTGTCCTGTCGCTCATGTCACCTTCCTGTGGGAGCACGTGCAGCCCGTTCACCCACGCCACATGGCGGGCACACGCGCGCAGCACGCCGTCTTCGCTCTGGACCAGCGCCGCCAGCCGCCGCCACAGCCGGCCGGGCGCGCCGGGCGGGAGCTCACGGTGGTGCGCCTCCACCTGCTCCATCACCAGCTCCCGGTCCTCTTCGTCGACCAGGTTCTCCAACAGCTCCAGCGCCAACGCGCGACGGCGCGGGTCCGGCCCCACCAGGTTGTAGTGGATGCCGCGCATCACGTGTGACGGATGGAGCAGCCCCAGGAGGAAGAAGCACAACTCCAGCGCCTGGTCCATCCGGTCGCCCACCGCGCGCGTGAGCAGCGAGCCATCCCCTAGCGCCGCGCGCAGGTCGCGGAAGGCACCCACCAGGTTGCGGTAGACCTCGCGCCGCCGGCCCAGGGCTTCACGCACGCGCTCCGCGTCCACGGGGTGCTCGGGGTGCTCGTCGCGCAGGCGGGACATCTGCGCGCCAATCCGGAAGTGCAGGGACGCGTCGTCGCGCACGTTGGAGAACAGCAGCGCGTCCAGCGCCGCCGGTGTCCCGATGCCGCGCAGCACGCGGGGCAGTTGCAGCCGCATCGCCAGCGGCGCCACGCGGTTGTTGAGCTGGTCCTCCACCAGCGGCGTCACCTCGTCCCCCAGCGCCACCAGCGCCTCGCGCGCCGCCTTGCGCTCCTCGCGCCAGGTGAGGAACGGCAGCAGCCGGGGTGCCAGCTCCGCGTAGCCGCCCTTGCCCACCGCGACCAGCGCCACGTGCCGCACGGAGCCGTCCGCGTCCTCCAGGTAGCGCGCCAGCGGCTCCGCGAAGCGTGAGCTCTGGATGCGCCCCAGGAGCCGCGCCACCTCGCGGCGCTCGGACACCGGCGCGCCCTCGCCGCGCGACAACATCGCCCGCAGCGCGTCCAGCGCCACGGCGCTCCCCGTCGACTTCACCAGCGCGCCAATGGCCGCGCAGCGCAGCCCCACGTCCGGGTGATTCAGCAGCGCGGGCAGCAGGCGCTCCGCCCGCTCCGGTGACAGCCGCGCCAGGGCCCACACCGCCTGGTCCCGAGGCCGACGCGGCCCTTCCTCCACCAGCCGCTCCAGCACCGGCGCCAGCTCGTGCGCCTCCAGCTCCAGGGCCAGGGAGACGCCGCGCTCCAGCACCCGCTCGTGCGGGTGGCGCAGCAGCGCGGACAGGTGCGGCCGCAGCGGCACCTCCGCCTGCTCCATCATCGCCACCGCGCGCAGCACCCGCTCCGGAGAAGGCGCCGCCAGGGCCTCGGCCAGCAGCCGCTGCTCCTCCTCGCCCTCCAGCGCCACGTCCTCTTCCTCGGGCGCGCCCACCTGCTCGCCCAGCGCGGCCACGTACGCGGACTTCAGCCGCACCAGCAGCAGCCCCAGCGCCGCGCACATGCCCACCACCGCCACCGCCATGGTGACGCCGTTGGCCGCGCGGCCCGCGCCGATGAGCAGCAGGCCGGCCAGCACCACGCCGCCCTTGCGCAGCAGCCCATCCACCGTGGCGCGCAGGCCCTCGCGCTGGTCGTCCGGCACCGCGGTGTAGAGCAGCTGGATGCCCACCGGGAGGATGGAGTAGCTCACCGCCGTCTCCACCAGCCGCAGCAGGTGCACCGGCCACAAGCTGGGCGTGACGAGCGCCGCGCCCGCCAGCGGCGCGAGGACGAGCGGCACCATCGCCACGTAGCGCAGCAGCCCCAGCCGCTTCAGCAGGCGCTGCGCCACCAGCAGCTGGAAGGCCACGCAGAACAGGCCAATCCACAGCTGGAGCGAACCGAAGAGCGCCGTCAGCGCGTCCTCGCTCAGCGTGCCCTCCAGGCGCAGCCGGAAAAGGTAGTCCACGAACGACGACAGCACCGCGAACGCGATGCCCAGCGCCGCCAGCACCTGGGCGTAGGGGCTCTCCGCCAGGTAGCGCAGCCCCAGGAAGGACGCGGGGCGTCCGCGCGGCGGCGTGGGCGGCAGGCCCTTGTACAGGTGGTGGAAGATGGCGCCCGCGGCCAAGAGGCCCACGGCGCCGCTCACCACGATGGCCGGCGTGCCCAGCTTCACCGCCAGGCCCTGCACCAGCAGCCCTCCGGCGATGCCTCCGCCCATGCCGAAGCCGTTGAGCGCGGTGAAGGCCCGGCGCGCCTCCCGCGCGTCGAACGCGGCCGCCATGCGGCCCCAGAAGCGGAAGGACACGAACGTGGAGAAGGTGTCCGCGAAGAGATACAGCGCCAGCGCGGGCATGCGCTGCCCCGCGGACAGGGCCCCCGCCAACACCAGCGCCACCACGCCGCCCATGCCCGTCAACAGGCCCGGGGACTCGAAGGGCGAGCCCGGCTTGGAGCGCGGCAGCACCGTCATGGCCGCCGTCATCAACGCGCCCAGCAGGTACAGGTACGGCAGCGCCTGGGACTCGAAGCGCGACAACACCAGGGCGTTGGAAGCCGTCTTCAGCTGCGTCACCCCTGCGATGAGCGCGAACTGAAAGGCTGCCGCCGGCAACAGGCGGCGGTTCCATGATGAGGAGTCGGAGGGGGGCACGGTTCGAGTGCGCGGCAGCCTACTCCACGCCCTCTCGCCCCTTGAATAGCGCTGTCGTGCGAGGTGCCGCCCGCCTGCCCCCCGGACGGCGGGCATGTCACTTCGGACACCTGCACCCGACTTCCGCCGCCCTCACTGAAATCGTTGGAGCCGCGATGAAGGTGCCGCGAGCCTGCCCGCACGCGCGCCGCCGCGGCTAGACTGTGTCGGTGACGACCGCCACCGACACCCTGCTGGACGGCACCCACACGGTGCTCACCCCCGAGTACGTGGAGTTCCGCTTCACGCTCGCGGGCCTGTACTCGCGCTTCCTGGCGTGGCTGCTGGACGCCGTCATCGTCACGCTGCTCACCGGCACCATCCTGACGACGCTCAGCCTGGTGATGTTCGCCTTCCCGGGCTTCGCCAGCGCGCTGTCCATCGTCATCTACTTCCTGGTGGACTGGGGCTACGCGATGACGCTGGAGACGGTGTGGAGCGGACGCACCGTGGGCAAGCGGGTGATGTCGCTGCGGGTCATCCAGGAGAGCGGCGTGCGCATCGGCTTCTACCACGCGGCGCTGCGCAACCTGGCGCGTCCGGTGGACCGGCTGCCCCTCTTCTACCTGGTGGGTGGGCTCACCGCGCTGGTGTCCGGCTCCCAGCAGCGGCTGGGGGACATGCTGGCGGGGACGCTGGTGGTGCGCGAGCGGCGCCTGAAGGTGCCCTCCGCCCTGGGCACGCCGGGCGAGGAAGGGCTGCTGGCGGATCCGCTCTTCGTGTCGCGCGTGAAGCGCCTGTCCAGCGAGGAGCGGGAAGTGGTGCTGACCGCGGCCCTGCGCCGCGAGGAGCTGCGCATGGAGGCGCGGCTCCGGCTGTTCGCGGCGCTGGGGGCACGGCTGCAGGACGCGCTGGCCATGGAGAAGCCGGCCCACCTCTCCGACGAGAAGTGGGCGCTGCTGGTGGCCGCGGCCCTGCTCCCGCGAAAGGGGCAGTCTAGAAGTACGCCGCCGCGCCGGCAGACAGCGTGAGCGTGCGCTGCGTCTTCTCATTGAGCGCGATGTAGAAGTTGTACTGCGCGCGCGCGCCCACGCTCACCGAGTCCGACACGAAGAAGTCAACGCCGACGTTGGGGCCAATGCCCACGAAGTTGCTGACGCTGTCCTTGAAGACGATGAGGTAGCTCAGGTCCGAGCCCACATAGGGGCGGATGGACTCCTCCATCAGCAGGTACCGGATGCCAATGGACGGCGCCAGGCCCACCACGCGCCGCTCGTTGCGGTCCGTGGTGTCGCGCGGGAACGCGAGCTTCGACAGCGAGACGACCTCGAAGCCGTTCTCGATGTAGAGGCTGGCGTCAACCCCCACGAAGAACGCGTCGTCCAGGCCGTTCGTCCGGTTGAAGTCCATGTAGCCCAGTGACAGGCCCAGGCTGCGGTTGGCGAACTGGGCATGCGCGGGGCTGGCCGACAGGAGGGCCAGGGCAAAGCCGAGGGTGCAGAGCAGGGTACGCATGGGCCGCCACTCTACCGGCGTAACCCCCGGAAAACAGCCTGGATTCAAGCCACGCCGGGCGTTGCCTGGGCGCGGGCGCTCTCCTACACTCGCCCCGCCATGCGTGTCCGCCGACTTGTTGCTGCGCTGTCCCTGGTCTCCGCCCTGCCCTTCGTCGCCTGCGTCCGGACCCCGCCTCCTCACGAGCGGGCGCTCATCAACAATGAGCTGTGCTCGCAAGAGATGGCCAAGGGCGACCTGACCCGCGCGGACACGTTCTGTGATCTGGGCCTGGAGTTCTCCCCCCAGTACGCGGACCTCTGGTCCAACAAGGGCCTCATCGCCATGTACTCGGGCCGCCAGGATGACGCGAAGAAGCACTTCATCAAGGCGCTGCGCTACAACCAGGAGCACCTCCAGGCGTACCAGAACCTCGGCGCCATCTACATGCAGGAAGGCGCGTACGGGAAGGCGCACGACAACTTCCGCCGGGCCCTGAAGGTCAACCCGGACAACCTGGAGTCGCGCTACAACCTGGCCCTCTCCCTGATGAAGATGGGGAAGATGGACGAGTCCAAGAAGGAGCTGCGCACGCTCCTGGCCGTCAACCCCGGCATCGCCGACGCGCACCACACCCTGGGCGTCATCGCCTATTCGGAAGGTGAATACGACGCGGCCGGCGAGCACCTCGCCCGGGCCACGCAGCTGGTCCAGGACTCGCCCCTGCTGTGGCACGACCTGGGCACCGCGTTCATGGAGCTGGGCCGCTTCCCGGAAGCACGTGAGGCCTTCGCCAACTGCGCCCAGCTGGACGCCAGCAACACCAGCTGCATCAACAACCTGTCCCTGGCCCAGCGCAAGGCGGCCCTCACCGACGCGGCCTTCAAGGAGATCAAGGACACGCAGCAGGCGGAGAACTCCGCGCCCGCGCTGTTCATGCTCGCGCGTCAATACCGGGAGAAGGGCCTGCTGGCGGAGGAGGAGACCACCTACCGCAAGTGCGTCAAGCTGGATGCGAAGTTCGCCGCCTGCCACTACGGCCTCTACGAGCTCTTCTTCGAAGCCCACAAGCGCGAGCACGCGCAGATCGCCTGCAAGAACTTCCTGAAGTACGGGACGTCTGAGGAATTCCCCACGGAGTACCAGACGTGTGAGAGATTCCTGAGCGACGCGACGTTCTGATGTCCCGCCTCCCCGACTCCCCTCCTTCTCGATGAGCGTTCGTCTCACCGTCACGCAGCGCAGCGAGGCCGGCGCGGCCCAGAGCACCGAGTTCGTCCTCGACGACGCGGTCATCACCCTGGGCCGCGACAAGGCCTGTCAGGTCGTGCTCGCCCAGCAGGCGGTGTCGCGCAACCATGCGCGCATCTGCCAGGACGGGACGCTCTTCTTCGTGGAGGACCTGGGCAGCTCGTACGGCACGCAGATCAACGGCAAGCCCGTGCCCAAGGGCGAGAAGCGGCTGCTGCGCAACGGCGACGTCATCGCCATCGCCACGTTCGACGTCCGCTTCGAGCGGGTGATGGACCTGAGCGTCGAGTCTGGCGGGGAGAAGACGTCCTTCATCGCCCGGGGCATGGTGAAGGACGCCATGCGCGGCCTGGCCGGCGGCGGCGAGGAGCGCTACCTGCGCTTCATGAACGGGCCTCGCGAGGGCGAGCGCATCGAGCTGGGGGACGCGAAGGAAGTCATCATGGGCCGCGACGAGAAGGACGCGGACATCATCCTCAAGGATGACCTGGTCTCCCGGAAGCACGCCAAGGTGCGCCGCGACTGGTCCGGCACGCACGTGGAGGACCTGGGCAGCCGCAATGGCATCAAGGTGAACAAGAAGCGGGTCAACCGCCGGCAGCTCAAGGACGGGGACGAGCTGGAGGTGGGCGCCACCCGCTTCCTGTACGTGGACCCCACCGAGCCGGCCGAGGAGCCCGTTCAGCTCGCCGCCGAGGTCAAGGCGCCGCCTCCGCCCTCGCCCCGTCGTCCGCGCCCGGAGCCCAAGCC
>NZ_JAAIYB010000184.1 GCF_010894475.1 Myxococcus vastator | reverse complement strand
GACCCCCTCCCCCAGCGCCAGGAACAGCGAGCCGCCCGTCTCCACGAGGGCGTGGTCGTCATCCAGCCCGAGGCTCGTGTGCGTGTAGGAGGTGTTCATCCCCCGGCCGAAGACGGAGCCACCCACCCGGCGGCGCTGGAGCGAGTACACGATGCCCGCCGCCAGCCCCGTGCGCCTCGCGCTGCGGCTGACTGCCTGGGACAGCTCCAGTTCGCCGAAGGGCAGCAGGAGGAGCTGCATGGCGCCGGCGCTGACGACGTCGGGCGCCAGCTCCAGCCGCACGCCCGGCGTCAGCCACGGTGTGAGGCCCATGCGGAAGTTGCCCAGGAGCATGGGCCGGCCGAAGTCGAAGTTGGAGCGGTTGACGTTCTCCCGCTCAATGCCCGCGGAGAGCCGGTAGTCGGCCACGCCCGGAGAGAGCTGCTGCCCGCTGAGGTAGTAGGGCGTGTTCACCTCGCGCGCCCGGCCGAACGCGTCCCGGATGACGTAGCGCGTGTTCCCCTCTCCCCGAGGCACCGTGAGGTTCTCCAGTCGGAAGGGGCCGGGCGGGAGCTCGGTGCGATTCACCAGGTGGTCGTTGACGTACACCTCCAGCGTGGACGGCGTGGCGACGTCCCCCGCGAAGTCCTGCATCGGGTTGCGCACGAAGTATGGATTCAAATCGAAGGTGCGCATGGCGTGGAGGCCAGCCACCACCGCGCCGCCGCCCAGCACGCCGCCAAAGCCCGTGGACTCACCGGCGATGGCGCGCACCATGTGCCTGGGGAAGTCCAGGGACAGCTGCGTGAGGCCCCGCAGGGGCGCGGCGCCGGGCCGCCACCGGGCCTGTGTCGTCAACAAGCCCCGCCCCATGGACGCGCCGGCCTCTCCAAAGAAGGTCAACGAGGTGTTGCGGGCGTGGGCCGCGTAGTTGATGAAGCCGCTGGGACTGCCGCGCACGGAGTAGTCCGCCGGCGCCTGTGGCCCCAGGTTGATGCGCGTCTGGCCAAAGACGGACGCGGGCAGCTCGCACGTCATGCTGACGGTCCGCTCGTCCAGGACGCAACGCCCTTCGGGCTCCAGGGAGCGCGCGGAGATGTAGGTCTTTCCCTCGATGACTTCCGTGCGGCCCCCGAGTGCCACCAGGTCCACGCCGTGAGCCTCCAGCGTGGCCGCGGGGAGCAGCACGTCGCTGCCCCACAGCATGGGGAACGTGGCGCCGCGAGGGACGCCGTTCAGGGTGAAGTCCGCGACGATGGGCATCGGCGCCGCGGAGGGGTTGTCGGCCACGGGCCCCTGCGCGTCCGCCAGCGAGGCCCCCAAGTACACTGATAGCGCCAGCGCCGCGCGAACCACGGCAAGACAGGTGGGGGCCATGGTTTATCGGTCAGCGCGCGCAGGGCGCGGGAGAATCCACGGGGGTGGTCTGACGGAGCACGCCCTGGTCGGTCTCCATCTCCACTTCCACCGTGCGGACCTTGCGGCAGGCCTTGCCAGCGATCTCCATGGCGTACACCTGCGCGTCGCCCGCCAGGACGTACCAGCCGGGCTCCTCCTTCTCCACCAGCCGCTTTCCCTGGGCGTCGAGCCCCCGGACCCGTAGGTTCCGGATGAAGAAGTTCACCGTGCCCGGGTTCGTCACCCGGACGTGGAACTTCGACTCGCGCAGCACGGCTTCCGCGATCTGCCCTTGAACAGTCTTCTTCCTGGGTGCGACAAAGACAGGCACTGAGACTCGGGTGAGGACATTCAACCCAGTCGCCTGGGTGGACGGTTGCAGCGGGGGGAGCTCCTCCACGACGATGCGGAAGGAGCGCTCGGTTTCCCGTGGAGCCGAGGAGCTGCCCACCCGGATGGGGCGGGACTCCCCGGGCTCCAGCGTCAACAGGGATGGGAAGAAGAACAGGTCTTGCGTCGGCGCGAGCGACATGCGCCCTTCTTCATCCTGGACCCAGGAATAGACAGAGGCTTGGAAGCGTGTGGTTTCGTTGCTTTTGTTCCTCACGTTCATCACCACGCCACGGACGCCCGCATCCAGTTCGAGCCGAACGGGGCTGACATCGAGCTCCGCCGCGCTCGCGGCCCCCATGGCAAGCCATTCCAAGGCAGCCGAGCACATCAGGCCGCCAGTCCACGACAGAAGACGGTTACGCATGTGTTGTCGCCCCGAATCAGAAGGTGATGGTGGCGACGACGGTGTCGTTGTACGTGCCAGAGGGGACGTTCTGGCCGCGGGGGACCGTGCCGTAAACCAGCACGGGGACGGGCAGGCCCGTACCCAGGAACGGGAGGCCCGTGCCCGCGGTGTTCCCCCACACGATGAGGCGGGTGACGTCCTGGTACAGGCTGTACGCCAGGTAGTCCGCCGACGCGGTGTTGCGCATCCGGCGCAGCGGGGCCGCGTCCGTCGAACCCGCGGCCGGGTGCAGGCCCTGGCCCAGGGTGATGACCGCGGTGCCGAGCAGGGTGCACTTCACGCTCAGCGAGCCCGTACCGAAGAGGTCAATCCCGAGCGCGGAGTTGACGACGATGGGATCGTACGTGCCGAAGTTCAGCGTGCCGCCGCCGATGCCGGAGCCGATGCTGCAGGAGCCACCGACGTTGGCGGTGACGTTCAGGTTGGCGGTGGCGGTGGCGGCCTCGGCGGGCGTGAAGGCGGCGAGGGACGCGGCGGCGGTGACAGCGGCGACGGCGGTCTTGATTGCGTTCATTTGAGTTGCGTGCTCCATCCAGCGGCCGGTTGATTCCGGCTGCGTCAGGGCATTGCAACCCGCTCGCCCACCGCTGAGCGGTCCGGCGCACCCATCCCTTCAGCGCATGTCGCACCCGCGCTTCGTGAACGCCTCCACGCAATACGTGAAATTGATTGCTCGCTTGTTTTTACAGCAAAACGCACACATATCCCTGGAGGGAGCCCCTCAGGGCGGGACGGCCAGGTCGCGCGGCGCGCGCCAGGTCCCTGGCATGGGGGCAACGTGGGAAGGGATGTGCCCAGCGGACGGAAGCGCCATGCCCACGCTGGGTCGTTTTCTTCCCACGCCTGGAACGGGGAGCGCGGGGGGGGGCCGGCGGCGCCTACCCGATGTCACGCGCGTTGCTCCGCCGAACGGAACTGAACCGCCCAGCATCTCCGCCCTTGAAACCCACGTCTGGCGAAGCGCCGGACCCGCTCAGTCGACCTTCGCCACGCGGCGGCGGTCTCCGAGGAACTCCTCCACGCCCTGGGCAATCGCCTTGGCGACCTCGGTTTGATAGACAACGGACTTGAGACGTGCCTCTTCGTCTGGGTTTGAAAGGAACGACGTCTCCACCAGGATGGCCGGCATCTTCACGCCCAACAACACATAGAAGAGCGCTTCCTTGTGGCCCAGGTCACGGATGCCCTTGTACTTGCGGGACAGGTCCCCCACGAGGCTGCGCTGCACGTGGTTGGCGAGCCGCGAGGACTCCTCGGTGTTCGCCTTCGTGGCCAGGTCGGCCAGGATGAACTGGAGGTCGCTGATGCCCTTCTCCGAGGACGCGTTCTCCCGCGCGGCCAGGCGGATGGAGTAGCGGTCCGCCGACGTGTTGAGGGTGTACGTCTCGATTCCGCGCAGCGTGCGCTTCTCCGCCGCGTTGCAGTGGACGGAGATGAAGAGGTCGCCGTGCTCGGCGTTGGCGTACCTGGCGCGGTCCTCCAGGCGGATGAACCGGTCATCGTCGCGGGTGAGCACCACCTCCAGGCCCTTCGCGCGCAGCTCCTCCGCCAGCTTGAGGGAGATGGCCAGCGCCACGTCCTTCTCGCGCGTCCCCTTCTTGCCAATGGCGCCCGTGTCGTGGCCGCCGTGGCCGGGGTCGATGACCACGCGCCGCACCTTCAGGCCGAGCTGCTCCACCAGCGTCAGCTCCATGCTGCGCGACTGCTTGGCCACGGCCTTCAGCCGGGCCTGCGCCACCTTGTCGTCCACCGGACGGGTGATGGGACGCGGGGGCTCGGCGGCCGCGGGCTTCGAGGCCACGGCGGCGGCGACGGCCGCGTCCAGGCTGCCTTCGCGCGTGTCCTCTTTCGCGGGGGCGCTCGGCGCCTTCTGGGGAGGCCTGGCCGACGGCTCGCGGGCCATCTTCTCGATGGCGGCCACCAGGCTGGACGAAGGCCGCTCCGCGGGCGCCGAGGCCTCCACGGCCGGCGCCGGCTGCGCGTCCTTGGACGTGTCGCTGTCGCCCGCGCTGGAGGTCTCCGCCACGGCGACCGCCTTGTCAGCGGTGCCTGTCTTTCCCGGCGCGGAGGCGTCCGTCTTCGCCACGACAGGCGCGGCCTTGCGCGGGGGCGGCGGCGGGGCCTTGGGCGACGGCAACGACGCCAGCAGCTCCCGCATCTCCCTCGCCCGGTCACCCTTGCCGTTGACGGCCAGCGTCTGGGTGAGGACCTTGCGCGCGGACTCCGGCTGGTCCAGCCGGTGGACGTGAATCTTCGCGAGCGCCAGCGCCCCGTCATCCGACAGTCGGTGCTTCGGGTAGCCCTCCAGCAGCCGGGTGTAGTCGGTGATGGAGGCCTTGAGGTCGTCCTCCACGAAGGAGATGCGGCTCAGCTCCTGGAGCATCTCCGCCGCGGTGAACAGGGCGTCCGGCGCGCGGGCCGACTTCGGGAAGCGCGCGGCCACGGACTCGAAGCGCGCCACCACGTTCAGCCAGTGATGGCGCAGCTTGCGCCGGGCCGCGTCGTCCTTCAACGCGTAGTAGACCTTGCGAGCACCCTGGTAGGCCTCCTCGGCCTCGTCTCGCTTGGCGGCACCCACCGCGCTCGGGACGAGCAGCAGCAGCACGGGCAGCACGATGACAAGGCGCGAGTGCATGGGGTTCCTCCGGGTGGGTGCGAGCTACAGGCGTGTGTCACACGGCCCCACCCCGCCGGCAAATTTTCAGCCCCCACCATCCGCCTCAGCGCAGCCAGCCCAGCACGCCCGCGAGGTCCTGGTCGATGACGCGCGCCCACCCAGGCTGCCGGGGCACCACCGCCGCCAGCACCTTCTCCCCGTTGCGCACGGGCGCCCGCCCCGGACGGACGCGCGCGCGCACCGCGTGCTTCACGTCCTGCCGGAAATAGTGGGCCGGAAAGGACACCTCGCCCCGAGTTTCCGGCAGGGGCCCGTCCGGCGTCAGCCACACCAGCGCGCCCAGCCGCAGCGGCTCCACCTCGGAGCGCCACAGCCGCCGCATCTCCCACGCGAAGTACCCCACGGCCACCAGCACGCCCAGGCCGATGCCCCAGGGGAGCAGCCCCACGCGCAGCGCCCGGGAGCGGGCGAAGCTTGCCTCGCGAGGCTGGCCCGGCATGGCGGGGTCCACCAGCAGCGTCACGCGGGCGCCCCGCCCCAGCCCTTCCGCGTACTCGGCGAAGGTCCGGATGCCGGCCACGGAGTGCTCCGACTCCGCGAAGGTGTAGAGCACCTCCAGGGTGGCTTCCCCGCCATCCCGGGCGTCCAGGGGCGGCAGGCGGGAGGCCATCACCAGCCCCTCCACCTCCTCCGCGCGGGCGGCGAAGCCCTGCTCCTCGACGAAGTAGCGTCCGGCCCAGCCGGCACCGGTGCCCAGGACGGCCACCGCCACCAGCCCCAGGAGGACGCCTCGCACCACGCGCCCCACGGCGCCGGGCACCTGCGTCAGTCGGACCTTTCGGGGGGCATGCGGAATGGCCAGCTGCATATGGCCGCACAGCCTACCCCAAGCGACGCGCACGCCGCCTCACGGCGCTTCCGGCAGCCGCACCCAGACGCCCCGGAAGCGCTTGCGCGACGCGTCCTTCAGCCGCTTGCACTCGACGCCGTCCACCGGCGCGGTGCCGTCGTCGCTGAGCAGCAAAATCTCCTCGGCGTCCTCCGGCGTGAAGAAGGCCTCCGGGTTCAGGCCCGCCAGGTCCACCGCCTCCACTGCGATTGGGGCATCCTCGCCGCCGCGCCAGGTGAACAGGCGCGAGGTGCCCTCCGCCGCCGTGCCACCGCTGATGATGAGGTAGCGGCCGCGCCACCAGGACAGCGAGCGGATGCCCAGGCCGCCCAGGTCCAGTTGCACGGGCTCGCCCAGCTGGGCCCGAGCGCCCTCCTCCACCAACGACACGGGATTGAGCAGCGGCACCAGCAGCGCCTTGCCGTCCGGCACGGGGCTGCGGAAGCCCACGAGGATGGAGCGCCCATCCGGCATGGCCGTCATGCCTTCGATATTGAGCCCGCCCGGGGCCTTGGGCGCCTTCGTCTCCGCGCCGTCCAGGCCGAAGCGCGCCAGCCCCGGCGCGGCGAGCAGGTCATCCAGGAGCTGCGTGTACGGCCGCCCCACCAGCCGGGGCCCCGCGTCCGTCTCCTCGGTGGCGAAGAAGCGCAGCCGGCTGGGCGCCTTCTTCCCGGAGCTGTTGCGGCCGTGCGACGTCAGCCAGAAAGACAGCGAGCCCAGCCCGGTGGCCGCCTCGATGTCCGTCTCCGGGGCCTTCTTCTTCGCCGCGGGCAGCTCCAGGTCCGGGGACAGGTCCACGCTCTGCACGGGCGGACCGCCCCGGCGCGCGTCGTAGACCCGGAGGACGTTGTCCTCGTCGTCGCCCACGACGAACAGGTCGCCGCCAAGCGCCACCGCGCCGGAGGCGTCACACATGCCCTGGAAGCGCAGGACGTCGCGGCCCTCCATGGACGCGGCGGCCACGGGGGCCGGCCTTTCGCCCACGCCGTGCGCCGAACAGCCCCACACCAGCACTCCCATGCAGACAGGCAGCAGCTTCATGGCCCCACTCTTGGCCACGGTCAGCACACGCGGGGAGTGGCGTGACGCTGACTGTGCGCTGGGCGACACGGGGACGGCGGGGCCGGCGCGGACTTTCGTGCCGGCCCCGTCAGGAACCTACAGGCACTGCCAGGTGCCTTCGATGCAGCGGCAGAGGGACCACTCGCAGTAATTGGGGATGTAGCAGCGGCGGTTGACGTTGGTCGAACAGGCCTTGCCCTCGACGTTCTGACACCAGTTCGAGGACGGGCCCGGCTCACACAGGTTCTGCTCCTGCGCGGCGACGTGCTCGACCGACTCGGGTGCATCCTCCTCCTGGCCTACGCCACACGCCACCAGGGACATCGACAACGCCATGACTGCCAATGCGTTCCGCAGCATTCGTGGGTTCCTTTCGCTCAGGCATTCTTGCCTGATGCAAATCTACACAGATTGCTCACCCCCACGCAGGAGGCGGGACAGCATTGCGAAATCATCCGGTGCATACCCGGCCCTCCGCGCCTGCTGGAAGGTCTTCGCCATGGCCGGGGGGAGGCTCCGGGCAACAGGTTTTCGCCAGGAGGGACGGGCGCTTAGACATGGGGAAATGAGCCTTTGGGTCCTCGTAGCAGCGGTCCTCACCGGGCTGTTGGCCGTCGTACCGCCGTGGAGGTTCGCGCGACGACGTCCCGGTTACAGCCACCTGCGAAACACCATCAGCGAGCTGGGGGAGACAGGTGCTCCGGACGCGGCCCGGGTGGCCTGGCTCGCCTTCGCGCCCCTGGGGCTCGCGGTCTGGGTGTTCGCGGCGTTGCTCGGAGGGCGGCTTCCCGAGGACGCCAGGACGGGGCTCGTGCTGCTCTCCCTTCTGGGCGTGAGCTATGTCGGCGCCGCGGTGTTCCCGTGTGACGCCGGCGCGCCGTTCTGGGGGACGTGGCGGAACCAGATGCACAACCTCGTCGCCGCCATTGGCTACTTCGGCGCGGGCGCGGGGTTGATCGAACTCGGGCGCACCTTCGAGGACATGGCAGCCGTGTCCGGCCTCGCGGTGCTCACGTCCGCGCTGGGCAAGGGCGTCCTCGCCGGAATCTTCGTGCTGTCGTTCGAGTCCCCCGTGCGAGGGCTCATTCAGCGCCTCATCGAGGCCACGGTGTTCGGCTGGATGGTCCTGGTGGGTGCGTGGCTGGTGCTCGGCGCCTGAATCAGGCTCGAAGGTAGCCGAACGCCCCCACCGCACGGGGAGGGCCACGCGGCCCTCTCCGTGCAGCCAAGGTCACGGGAACTCAGGCGGGCAAAAAATCGCGCACTCCCCCGGGATGACGGGGCTGCAATCTTCGGGGCAGTTGAACCGGTTCTCCGAGCCGCGGCAGATGCCGTCGCCGCATTGCGTGCAGTCGGCCGGGCAGGACTCACCCGCCTCACAGATGTTGTCACCACACGTCATCTTGCGGAGCCGGAAGGTCTGGTAGCAACCGCCGTAACGGTTGTCCATTTCGAGCGTCAGGGAGACGGGGTTGCTCGCAGTCACCGTGTGCATTCCCGCGTTCTGGCACTGGCCATTGTGCCGGTCCGCGTCGAACCGCACGTCCAGCGCCACGTCGCTGCGCCCGGAGATGCTGAACGTCTGCACGCAGCCGCCGTGGGCGTCGGTGGTATCGATTCCCCAAGGGCCGGCCCAGCTGAGTACGGGGCCCACGGGGATGGCGTACGTCCCAGGGTTGTCGCACTGCCCGTTGGAGGTCGAGCCGCTGTTGCCGTAGAAGCTGACCGTCAGCGCCAGCCCGCTCAGCTCACCGTAGGGGTCATGGATGCCAAACTTCTGCCAGCACCCCTGCGGCCGGGAGTCGGTGTCCAGGCGAACCTGGCTCGTCCATTGCCCCAGGCCCCGGCCTTCGGAGACATTGAAGCCGTTACACTCGGGCGACACGCCGCTGTACGCGCGAAAGTCATGCCAGAACTGAACGCTCTCGAGCGCGTCGCTCCGGGTGCCGAGCGTGTCGGCTTCGGGGCTTTCCTCCTGAATGTCGGTGCCGCAGCCAGTCGTGAGGACAGCCGCGGTCGCAAGCATGGCCGCATGGGTGATGCAGTTCTTGAACATGGGGGGTTCCCTGGGGTGAGGTGGACTCAGAGGGTCGAATTGCGATGCTAGGATTTGCGGCAAAGCAAGACGCACCACAACGGCAACTCTACGCATGACCAGGCAATGAAGTCGAGCAGGCCACTTGCACGGCTTCATGGCAAGGCGCGTCATCCAGGCGGATGTGAATGTTCACGAACTCCTCCCTCATGCCGTGCAGGGAGGAGTCTGGAATGAAACCCTTCACGCCAGGCATCATCGCGCCTGGGTGGCCCTCCCGTTGAGGTACGTCTGGATTACCGGAATCTGGCTGATCTTCGTCGGGTCGCCCCCCTTGGCCGGGTCGAAGTCGAGCGGGTTGGCCCCCAAGACAACGAAGTCGGCCACCTTGCCGGGCTCAATGCTGCCCAGCAGCGTGTCAAGCTCGTGGTGACGGGCGGGCACCACGGTGACAGCGCGCAGCGCCTCCTCGACGGTCGCCGCATGCTTTGCCCCCAGCACGTATTCCTTCGTGAAGTCCGGATAGGACCAGGTGCGCCGCGTGACGGCCTGCTCCACGAACCAGAGCGGGCGCGTCGGCGTCACCATTGAATCGCTGTGGAGCGAGAACGGGATTCCATTCTCACGATCGTAGGCGATGGGATCGAGTTCGCTGGCGGCCTCCTCCCCTATCATCCCCACGAACGCGTCGCCCCAATACGCCACATGCCCGATGAGGTGCGTCACCTGGATGTCGAGCGCCGGCACCGGCTGCCCACTCATGGCACCTGCCCCCTTGCGCAGGTCACCAATGCGCTGGGAGACCGCGGGCTGGCCCACCGTGTTGTGGATGAGGAGAACCCGGTGCGGGTTCTCCTTTGACTGCTGGAGCTGCGACAGCGCGTCGAGCGCCCACGTATTCGCCCCGTTGCCGTTGGCGTGGATCTGGAACCGCCACAAGCCCTGCTCCCAGAGCGAGCTCACCTGGTCGACGATGTCCTGCACGCTGTCGTAGTTGGCCCGGCCCTCACCTTCGCCCGAGCAGTGTCCGCCCTCCAGGTACTGATAGGGCGCCCCGAGCTTCGCGGTGCAGCCCTGCGTCGAGCCATCGACCCAGAGCTTGATTCCACCCGCCCCCAACCACTTCGGCAACGCGCAGTCATTCCCGGGCTTCGGCTCGCAGGCGGGCGCGGTCGGCTGGAGCTTCGCCGCGTTCGCCGCGTCAGCGACCACGACCCCCGTGATTCGGAAGGGGAACCCGGGCAGTTCGGTGAACCGCTTCACGGCGTTGACCTGCGACACGCTTTCGAGTCCACCGTCAGCAATGGTGGTGACGCCCGCGTCCCGCAGCGCGCGAATGGCACGTTCGATGTCCGCGCCCCCCTGCTCCGCGAGCTTGACCGGATCGGAGTGCATCGACGCCATGGGCAGATTCTGCGACAACGCCTTCATGAACGGCGCGTACCCGGACGCCTCCCGAAGCAGGCCCGTGAAGTTCCCATCCTTGTCCGTGACCCACTCCCCGCCGCCAGCCTCGACCGACGCGGGGGGCGTGCACGTATTGCCTGGGGTGCTTGGACAAACGACATCAAATGCCTTCTGGTTCACGTAGGCCAGGTGACCCGACTGGTCCAGGATGAGCACCGGCCGGTCCGCGCTCACGCACTTCTCAAGATAGAACTTCGGCTGCGCCGTGAAGTCCGGAGGCCCCCCTTGCCCGCACGGCTCCGTGGCGGGGTTGAACACCTGCCGCGACGGGTCCAGATTCATGCCCAGAACGAACGTGTCGCTCCCTACGGCGCTCGCGGCCTCCACCTTCATCGCGGCGAGCGCGCTCAGCACATTGTTGCGGCGCTTGCAGTCCGTGGTTGCCCCCGGCGTCTGGTACGGAGGTGGCAGGCAGGGCGCCAGGTCGTGGGTGCCCAACACGCTCTGGAGGAGCGTCGGCAGGAAGTGCAGGTGCGGGTCGAAGAAGCCCGGCATCAACACCTGCTCCGGCGCGAGCTGGACGACCTCCACCTGGGAGCCCAGGCCCTGCCGCAGCTCACGCTCGGTGCCGACCTTCAGGATCTGGCCGCGGTCGTCCACCAGCACGGCTTCGGCGATGGTCCCCTGGTCATCCAGGGTGACAACCTTCCCGACGAACAGGGTCGCGACAGGCCTCGCGGGGCCACGCTCGATGGGCGCCGCGCAGGACGACAGGAATGCGAGCGCAGCTATCAGCATGGAACCGCGAGGAAACGCGCGGGGAGGACGTGAGACGGCGCTACGCAGAGACCCAGTCATAAGGCTCCTTTGAGGGGGGGGTGGACAGCATACGCAGAAAGGCAATTGAATCCATACAGGCAACCACAGACACGTCAGCGAGGGGAGTGACGCGTCAAACGAGACGCTGGGGCCAGGAGTCGCCGACGGTCGGTATGCCATGATTGACACGCCAATCGAGCACGTTGACGCGTCAGCCCCCGGCCTGATGGAAGTCGGGCGTACTTTCGATGACATGTCGTTGCTGTCCGCTTCCCACCTGTCACGTCCACGCTGGGCAAGGGGAGCCTCGCGGGAATCTTCGTGCCAGCGTTCGAGTCCCCCGTGCGTGGACTCGTTCAACGCCACATCGAGGCGGCGGTGTTCGGTTGGATGTTCATGGTGGGTGGGTGGCTGGTGCTGGGAGCCTGAGCGCATCTGCGCTTCCGGAGCAGGTGCCGTCGTGTGCTCGCGAAGGCCGAGGGGTGATGACGCCAGACATCACCCCGCCAACGGCTGTCATCAGCGGCGGGGGACTTCGCTGACGAGGACAGCCCTACGGCCCCCGTGAATCCAGGGACTTGGCATTCACCCCATGAAGCACCAGCGCTGGCACACGCCGTGCTCATGGAGCAGGCATCCCCACGGTTCCTTCCTTCGAGGCCCTGTCCCATGACGATCTCCTCCCTGTCGCGCCCGTCCTCCAGCCCCTGCGCGAAGCGTCCTCCCGAGGCCGCGCAGGCCCCGCAGAATGTCGTGGTGAAGGTCGTCAACCCGGACGGCTCGCCGGTGAAGACGGTGGACTCCGCGAAGCAGCCCCAGGAGTTCGCCGCGCTGCTGAAGAAGCTGGGCCTGACGAAGGAGTCCCTGCTGAAGGGCGAGGGCGCGAAGGGCCCGTGCCCGAAGCCCACCGAGTCGCAGCAATTCCAGCAGAACTGGCGCCGCGACAGCTTCGAGCCGTCCAAGGCCCAGGCCCAGAAGCCTCAGCCGACTCCCGCCCAGGCGCAGCCCACGCCGCCTCCCGAGCAGGCGCAGGGCGCGAAGGGCCCGTCCTCCGGCAAGAGCGCGGATGGGGTGGCCCAGGATATCGCGAAGCAGGCCACGTCCTGGAAGTACGACTACTCGGGCGGCAAGACGTGGGATGCCGCCATGAAGAACGCCAGCACCTTCGACAAGACGCAGTCCGGCGTCTGCGTGGACATGGCCATCGAGGCCGAGCAGCGCTTCGAGCAGGCCGGCGTGGACGCGCGCGTCGTCTTCGGCAAGACGGACCGGGGCGACCACGCCTGGGTGGAGTTCAAGGACGACAAGGGCCAGTACCAGGCCTTCGACCCCACCGCCGCGGCCTGCACCAAGAAGGCCGACGACGCCATCACCCCGTATGACAGCGGCAAATACCAGTACCAGGGCGTCACCCAGACCCACCAGGCCGTGCCCTGAAGCCGCCGTTCCCCCTTCAGGCCCCGACCTACTCCAGCTCGCGCTGAAGCTTCGCCAGCAGGTTGAGCGCCTCCAGGGGCGTCATCCGATCGATGGTCGCCTCCTTCAGCGCCTCCAGCGCCTTCTGCTGCGCGGGCGTCACCCCCGCGGGGCCCTGAGCCGTGGGCGCCGGCTCCGCGCCGAACAGCCCCAACTGCCCGGACGTAGCCCCACGGCGCCCACCCTGCGGCTGCCGCACGGCCACCCGGGGCCGGCCCGCGTCATCCAGCTCCCCGGACTCCAGGTTCTGGAGCAGCTCGCGTGCGCGGCCCACGACCTCCGGCGGCAGGCCCGCCAGCTTCGCCACTTCAATGCCGTAGGAGCGGCTGGCCCCACCCGGCACCAGCTTGCGCAGGAAGATGACCTTGCCGTTCTGCTCCTTCACGGCGATGCACAGGTTCTTCACCCGGGGCCGCTCACGGGCCAGGTCCACCAGCTCGTGGTAGTGCGTGGCGAACAGCGCGCGCGCCCCCACCGTGTCGTGCAGGTGCTCCGCCACCGCCCAGGCAATGGAGAGCCCGTCGAAGGTGGACGTGCCACGGCCAATCTCATCCAGGATGATGAGGCTCTTGCTCGTGGCGTGGTGGAGGATGTGGCTGGTCTCCGTCATCTCCACCATGAAGGTGGACTGCCCGCGCGCCAGGTTGTCCGCCGCGCCCACGCGCGTGAAGATGCGGTCGCACAGGCCGATGCGCGCCGCCTTCGCCGGGACGAACGAGCCCGCCTGCGCCATCAGCGCCGTCAGCGCCACCTGCCGCATCACCGTGCTCTTGCCGGCCATGTTCGGACCGGTAATCACCATCAACTGCGCGTCCTCCGCCGGATCCAGGCGGACGTCATTGGGAACGAAGGAATCCCCCGCCCCCAGCATGCGCTCCACCACCGGATGCCGCCCCGCGGTGATGCTGAGCGCCACGGACGCGTCCACCACCGGCCGCGTGTAGCCATACTCCGCCGCGCACCGCGCGAAGGACAGCAGCGCGTCCCCGGTGGCCACCGCCTCCGCGGCGGACCGGATGCGCGGCGCCGCCGACACCACCTGCGCGCGCAGCTCCTCGAAGAGCTGAACCTCCAGCGCGCAGCGCCGCTCCTCGGCGGTGAGGACCTGCTCCTCGTACTCCTTCAGCTCCGGGGTGACGAAGCGCTCGGAGTTCACCGTGGTCTGCTTGCGGATGTAGTCCCTGGGCACCCGGTCGAGGTTCGACTTCGTCACCTCCAGGTAGTAGCCGAAGACCTTGTTGTAGCGGACCTTCAGCGAGGAGATGCCGGTGCGCTCCTTCTCCCGCTGTTCAATCTGGAGCAGCAGGTCCTTGCCGGACGTGGACAGCGCCACCAGCTTGTCCAGCTCCGCGTGGAAGCCGGCGCGAATCATGCCGCCGTCCTTCAGCGTCACCGGCGGCTCGTCCGCCACCGCGCGCGCCAGCAGCGCCGCCAGCTCCGGCAGCGCGGCCAGGGGCCCCGTCAGCGACTTGAGCAGCGGGGACTCACACCGCGCCAGCACCGCCACCACCCGGGGAAGCTGCGCCAGCGACAGGCCCAGCGCGCGCAAGTCCCGGGCGTTGCCCGCGCCCAGCGACAGCCGGCCGCACAGCCGCTCCAGGTCCCCCACTTCCTTGAGGATGCCGGCCAGCTCCTCGCGCCACACGCTGCGCCCGGACAGCTCCTCCACCGCGTCCAGCCGCGCGTGGATCTCCGGCAGCGAGCCCAGCGGAGACGAAAGCCAGCGCGCCAGCTTGCGCGCGCCCAGGCTCGTCACCGTCTTGTCCAGCACGCCCAGCAGCGAGCCCTTGCGCCCGCCGTCCCGCAGCGAGCGCAGCACCTCCAGGTTGGCCCGCGAGGACTCATCCATCAGGAGGTTGCCGCCGCGCTCCTGCCGGCTCAGCCGGTCCACGTGCGCCGCCGCCGTCTTCTGCGTGTCCTTCAGGTAACGCAGCGCCGCGCCCGCCGCCCCCGCGGCCAGGGGCGCGTCATCCAGTCCGAAAGCGGACAGCGACTGCACCGCGAAGTGACTCCGCAGGTAGCCCGCCGCCCGCGTGGGTTCGAACGACGCGGCCTCGCCCTCCGCAACCGCCGGAGTGCGCACCAGCCGGGCGAGCAGCTGCGCCACCTCCGGCGCGTCTCGCTTCCCGTCCGGCACCAGCAGCTCGCGGGGCTCCACGCGCGACAGCGACTCCGCCAGCTCCGCGATGCCCGGGGCCTCCAGGGCCATGAACTCGCCGGTGGACGCCTCCAGCAGCGCCGCGCCCCAGCCCTTGTCGTTCCAGGACACGGCGGCCAGGAAGTTGCTGGCCTGCGGCTCCAGCACCTCTTCGTCCAGCACCATGCCCGGGGTGATGACCCGCGTGACTTCCCGGCGGACGATGCCCGGCCCATTGCCCGGCTCCTCCACCTGTTCGCAGATGGCGACCTTCAGGCCCTCCGACACGAGCCGGCCGATGTACCGCCGCGCGGCATGGTAGGGCACCCCGCACATGGGCACCTTGTCCGCGCCCTTGGCTCTCGCGGTGAGGGTGATCTGGAGGATCTCCGAGGCCTTCACCGCGTCCTCGAAGAACATCTCGTAGAAGTCACCCAACCGGAAGAACAGCAGCGAGTCCGGGTGGAGCGCCTTCACCTCCATGTACTGGCGCATCATGGGGGTCAGGGAGGCAATCTCCCTGGCGCCCGCCGCCTCGCTCACCGGCCCCACCTCGGGCGTCATGTCCCCGGGGAGCTCCACCGCTGCGGTCCTGCCTGCCTTCGCCTGCTGCGTCACGGCCATCCCTGCCC
>NZ_JAAIYB010000183.1 GCF_010894475.1 Myxococcus vastator | reverse complement strand
GTCCATCACTGCGTGGGGACGCGCGGGCCGCGGCGGGCAAGGACCGTGGACGGCCCGACGCGACAGCGGGGCGGCCACTCCGTGAAGAGTGACGCGCCCCGCGGTGCCCACCTGCTGCGTGGCGTGTGACTACTGGACGGTCCAGCCCACCGTGCCGCCGCAGCTGGTGTTGCCGTAGCAGCCCGCGTGGAGCTGGTACGTGCCGCCCGCGCCCGCCGGCACCGTATAGGTGACGTGGGACAGCGAGCCGCACCCGGCGCCGTCGTCGTTGAACTTCACCTGCGTGCCGGCGGCGTTGTACAGGCGGATGAACGAGTCACCCGTGCCGGAGGCGCCCGCCACGTTGCAGGTGCCGAAGGCAAGGCGCTGGCCCGCCGTGAGGGTGACGTCCTCGTGGGTGGTGTTCTGCCGCGCGCTGTTGGAGTTGACCGAGCTGTAGCTGAACGTGCCGGAGGTGGCCGGCGGGGTCGCCGTGCCGATGGTCCACGTCACCGTGCCGCCGCAGCTGGTGTTCGCGTAGCAGCCCGCGATGATTTCGTACGTCCCGGCCGCGCCGGCGGTGAACGTCACGTTGGAGCCGCGGCCCGTGGCGCAGCCGTCATCGTTGGAGGCGACCTCGATGCCGCTGGGGCCATTGACGCGCAGCCACGTGTCGCCGGTGAAGCTGGCGCCCGTCAGGCCGCAGGTGCCCACCGTGAGGCTCTGGCCAGCGGCGAGCTCCACCGCGTGGCGGGTGGTGTTCACGGTGGCGTTGCCGGTGTTGCTGGCCGTGAAGTCGAAGGACGTCGCCGGCGGCGGCGTGGTGTTGCAGAGCCGGACGCTGGTGGTGGCGGCGCAGAACGCCTCGATGGCCGGGCGGACATAGGTGATGTCCTCGCCATTGCAGTCCGTGCCGTCCTGGCTGCACTCGTTCACGACGCGGCAGCTGCCCTGATAGACGTAGTCCAATTCGCCGCGCACCAGGATGCCGGCGATGGTGTGGCTCGACATGTCGTAGACGGCCGAGCCGGAGTTGCCTCCGAAGGTGTCGGTGCTGGCGGTGAAGTAGTCCAGGGTGCTGGCGCGGCCGCTGCGGACCGTCCCGCCCGAGTCAATCTTGAGCGGGATGCCGCTGCCCGAACCGATGACGGCCACGTTGGCGCCCGTCGTCATGGCGGCGTTGCCCGGGCGGATGGGCGCGGGCGCGAAGCGCGGCGTCGCCGGACGGTCCAGGCGGATGATGGCGAAGTCCAGCGTGCGGCCGCTGGAGGTGTTCTCCCGCCGCACGACAATCTCCTTGCAGCTGAAGATGTCCTGCGTGGTCATGGTCTGCACCGAGTTCGCGTCAGGCCGATAGAAGTTGAAGGCCCACTTGAAGTCCCTGCAGTCGGCCGCGTCCGTCACGCAGTGGCCAGCGGTCAGCAGGAGGTCATCGTCGATGAGCGTGCCCGAGCAGTAGCCGGGCGACGGGTCGTCGATGAAGCGCTGGCCCGGGCAGAGGTTGACCCACTCGCCCAGGGTGGGGCTGGTGAAGACGACGTTGTTGGGGTCCGAGTCGTCAATCTCGAACGGGTCGACCATGACGGCGCTGGCCTGCATGGCGTACTGCCGCAGGGTGGCGTCGGGGTGCGCGTACACGTCCATCCGGTCGTCGTTGCCATAGACGACGGGCTGCTCGGTGGAGCCGCTGCCAGCGGGCTCACCCTCCGAAGCCGGCCCACAGGCCGCGACGGAGAAGGTACACAACAGCGCGCCGAGCAGCTTCCTGCGGGCGTCGGTCCGGGGGATACGCATGAGACAACCACTCCTACGGGAGATGTGAAGCCCACCCCCGTCAGGGGCGGACCGGCGCAATATAGGTGAAAAAAGGCGTTCCTGCTGTCGGCGGGCGCACAGGCCGCCGCGAGCCTCAGTCCGCGTCGGGGTCGCGCAGCCACTGGAGGGCTTCCCCCCGCGTCTCGAAGGTGCGGGTGGGGATGCTCAACATGGCGCGCTTCGTCATCCGCCACGCCTGGAGCCCGGAGGGGGCGTCCGTGACGACCCGGGCGGAGCGCTTCATGCCGTGGAGCTGGGCGAAGGCGTTGAGGCTGGCCATGGCCGTCACCACGTCGCTGGGCATCACCCGGAGTTGGGACTGGTCCACCAGGGCGGACCACTCACCGGCCAGGCCGTTGATGGCCTTCTTCACGTCGGCCAGGTAGTCGGCCAGGTCGGCGGTCGTGACTTGCGGGGGATAGACAACCTCGAGGATGCGGTCCTGCGAGTGAACGGTGATCTGGAATGGCATGACGGTGATGGGCTCCGGGCGGGCGCGCCATCCTAGCCGCAGCCGGTGACACGTCTAGAGCAGGGGGGCGGATGGGGCGCCCTGGCGGCGCCTTCCCGGTCCTGTCCGGAAGGGCAGGAAATGTCAGACCCACCTGGTACTGACGTCCCTGCCGCTGCTCCGGTACCGGCGCGCCGAAGGGGCGCGACGGCGGCTGCACCCGGCAAGGGGGTTTCATGAACACGAAGTTGTACGTCCTGGGCGCGGTGCTGGGCGCCGCCCCGGGTCTGCTGCCGGGGGTGACGCCACCTCCAGACGCGAAGGACGCGCTGGAAGCCCAGGAGGCGGTCCCCGACGAAGGCCGCACGAGGGGTGGAGGCCAGGGCCAGGCGCCCCGCCATCCGTGCGAGGCCATCACCATCATCAAGGTGCCCTGCGATGCCGCGCAGGATGCCTGCGAGTACACGTATTGGCACTGCCCCGAGGTCGTGAATCCGCTCCGGGCGTGAGTGACTGACGCAGCAAGGAGCGCACGGGCGGCCGGTTTTCGCCCGTGCGCTCTTTTTTCGCGACGTGTCGGCCGTCCGCTTTTCTCCGGCGGCGCGTGTCCGTCTTGCTTGACACCCCGGAATCCCCGGCGGAAAAGCCCAGTCACACGAGGCGGCCCGGCCGTTCTTCCTCAGGGGCCGCCGGGGAGCCCGGCATTGAAGCTCGCGACGCTCAAGGACGGAACCCGTGACGGCCGCCTCATCGTCGTCAAGCGGGACAACTCGGCCTATGCGCTGGCCACCAACGTGGCGCTCACGCTGCAAGCCGCGCTGGACGATTGGGAGACGAAGGAGCCGCAGCTGCGCGCGCTGGACGCCCAGTTGGAGGCGGGCACGGTGCAGAGCCGCCCGCTGGACGTCGGCGCCCTGCACGCGCCCCTGCCGCGCGCCTACGAATGGGTGGACGGCAGCGCGTACCTCAACCACGTCATCCTGGTGCGCAAGGCGCGCGGCGCCGAGCCGCCGGAGACGTTGAAGACGGACCCGCTGGTGTACCAGGGCGGCTCCGGCGACTTCCTGGCGCCCACCGCCGACATCCCCCTGGCCGACGAGGCCTGGGGCCTGGACTTCGAAGCCGAGGTCTGCGCCATCCTGGGTGACACGCCCCAGGGCACGAAGGCGGAGAGCGCGGCGCCGCACGTCAAGCTGCTGATGCTGGCCAACGACGTGTCCCTGCGCAACCTCATCCCCAACGAGCTGGCCAAGGGCTTCGGCTTCTTCCAGAGCAAGCCGGCCACGGCGTTCAGCCCCTTCGCGGTGACGCCGGACGAGCTGGGCGCGGCCTGGCACGACGGGCGCATCCACCTGCGGCTGCGCTCGGTGCTCAACGGGCAGCAGGTGGGCGACACGGACGCGGGGCCGGAGATGCACTTCTCCTTCTTCGACCTCATCCAGCACCTGTGCAAGACGCGCAGCTACACGGCGGGCACCATCCTGGGCAGCGGCACGGTGTCCAACGCGGACCGCGAGCGCGGCATCTCCTGCCTCGCCGAGCGCCGGATGATTGAGAAGATTGAGCAGGGCGAGTCGAAGACGCCCTTCATGAAGCCGGGTGACACCATCGACATCGAGATGACGGATGCCGAAGGCCGCAGCGTGTTCGGCCGCATCGCCCAGAAGGTGGTGAAGGTTCCATGACAGGCCTGCGGCTCTACAGCTACTGGCGTTCTTCCGCGTCGTGGCGGGTGCGCATCGGCCTGCACCTGAAGGGGCTGAAGTTCGACTACGTGCCGGTGCACCTGTTGAAGGACGGCGGCGAGCAGCACGGCGCCGCGTACCGGGCGGTCAACCCCATGCGCATGTTGCCCACGCTGGAGTGGACGGAGGCGGATGGCTCAGTGCGCAGGTTGTCCCAGTCGCTGCCGGTGCTGGAGTATCTGGAGGAGCGCTTCCCGGCGCCCGCGCTGCTGCCCGCGGACGCGTTCCTCCGGGCGCAGTCCCGGATGCTGGCGGAGATGGTGAACTCCGGCATCCAGCCCATGCAGACCCTGTCCGTGGTGCAGCGCATCAAGCAGGTGCTGAACGCGGACGACAAGGCGTGGTCGGCGTACTGGAACGCGCGGGGGCTGGAGGCGCTGGAGGTGGCGGTGCAGTCCACCGCGGGGCGCTTCTGTGTCGGGGACGCGGTGTCGCTCGCGGACGTGTGCCTGGTGCCGCAGCTCTACGGTGCGCGCCGCTTCGGCGTGGACCTGGCGCCGTACCCCACGCTGCTGCGCATCGAAGCCGAGTGTCAGGCGCTGCCCGCCTTCCAGGCCGCGCAGCCCGACCGGCAGCCGGACGCGGTTCCCGTCTGAGAAGGGTGTGGCGGCCGCGCCTGCCGGGGCGTGGCCGCCGCTGCGTGGGTGCTGGGCGGGGCGTGGGCACTGGCCGCCGGGGTGCTCAGCGCGGGGTGAGCACGGCCTCGCAGGCGTGCACCTGCTCGTTGCCGAGGTCCGCCCTGCGCGCGGTGCACTTCAGGCGGAGGACCTCGCCCTCGCGCAGGACTTCACACGCGCGGTTGACCTCGAACGCCGTGCCGCTGCCCGCGTCGGCTGGCGGGGTTCCTCCGTCGGTGCTCAAGGTGATGACGACGTTCGTATCCGCCAGGTACCAGTTGTCGCCCTGGAGGATGTCCACCGTGCCCGCGTAGACAGCTCCCCTGGTGGGCAGTCCCGTGCGTTCCTCCACCGCCACGTCCAGGCGGCAGTCGTCTTGAGGGGTGCTCACCTGGAGGAGGCCCGGCGCTCCGCAGGTGTTGTGGCCCACGTCGAAGGTGACGCTCTGGGCGGGTTGGTAGCAGTCCTTCCCTCCCGAGTCCGCGACGAGCAGCACCGCCGTGGTGGCGAGCGCGGCGGTGGCCGCGAGGTTCATCAGGATGACTTTCACGCGTTGACTCCAGTGGGGGACGAGGCGGGGAGGCACGGCGGTTCGCGGGTGGTGGCGCGGCTGTAGCGCACCGCCACCCAGACGAGCGGCAAGGTGACGAGGTCGGTGGGGTCGGCCCAGGCGCGGAAGCTCCGGATGCCGAGCGGCACGCCCAGGGGCCGCAGCAGCTCACAGAAGAGGTCCGCGGCGGGCTGGGAGACTTTGAGCGCGGTGTAGAGGCACGCGGTGAAGGCCGCGCCCACGGCCACCCGGCGCGCCCTGGGCCAGCGCGTCACCAGCGCCAGCAGCGCGGACACGTAGAGCGGCAGGAAGAAGCAGATGGCGACGTCGGACAGCTTGCCGGTGAGGGCGTTGTGGAAGGCGGGCTTGAGCCAGCGGTCATTCACCGCCATCAGCGCCACCGCGCACAGGGGCAGCGGCGCGAGGAACTCCGGCATGCCGGGCAGGCGCTTCATTGCAGCCGCTTCCCGCTCGACAGGGCCCGCAGGAGGATGGCGTCCGTGAGCAGCTCCACCGGGGCCTGGTCGTCCGTCAGCGGCGCACCCGCGGGCACCGGCTTCAGCTCTCCGGCCACGCGCTCCGCCAGCGGGCGCAGCGAGGCGGGCAGTGACGGTGTGCGCTCCGCGAGCCGCTCCGCGAGCCCCGGGGCTCCGGCGAAGAGCAACGTGTTGCTGTGGTTGCGCGCGTCGGCGGCCCGGACCTCTGGGAAGACGGTGGCCAGCGTGGCGCCCACGGCCTCCACCACCGCGCGCTCCTGCGCGTAGCGCCCCACGTTGAAGCAGGCCACGCCACCGGGCTTCAGGCGGGCGGCCACGGCGGAGGCGAACTCGCGCGTCGTCAGGTGGAAGGGGACGTACGGGAAGCGGAACGCGTCGACCAGGATGACGTCGTACTGGCGGGTGTCGCGCGTGAGGAAGGCGCGCGCGTCGCCCACGTGGACCTCCACCTCGGAGGGCAGGTCGAAGTGCGCGCGGCCCAGGCGCACCACCTCCGCGTCCAGCTCCACGCCCACCACCTCCACGCCCGGGTACGCCTCCCGCAGGCCCCTGGCGCTCGTGCCCGCGCCCAGACCCAGGACCAGCACCCGGGGCGCTCGTGGCGCTGTCTGGGCCATGGCGGGGACCAGCAGGTAGTGCCCGAAGACCTCTCCGCGCACCGGCAGGCCGGGCCGGTGGACGCTCTGCACCGCGTAGCCCTCATCGAAGACGAGTGAGCGGGTGCCGTGTTCGTCCTTCATCACCTGGATGAAGGCATAGGGGGACTCGGCCACCTCCACGGCCTGGGGGCCGCGGGGCAGGGCGTGGACGCCCAAGGCCAGCGCCACCACGGGCACGCCCACCGCGGGCAGCCGCCACCGCCACCCCAGGTGCCAGGAGGCCGTGAGCCCCAGCGCCGCCGCGAAGAGCGCCATGGTGCGCGCGGTGCCCAGCAGCGGCAGCACGACGAAGGCCGCCAGCAGCGTTCCGGTGATGCTGCCCACCGTGGACGCGGAAGACAGCCGTCCGGCATGCGCGCCCGCTGACGCCACGCCCGCCAGCCCCACGCGCAGCACGTAGGGTCCCACGGCGCCCAGCACCAGCAGGGGCGGCACCGCCACCACCAGCAGCAAGGCCACGCGGCCCAATCCCTCCACGGGGCGTCCCCCCAGCACCGCGGCCGTGGCGTCGGGCAGCAGCGCCCGCGCGAGGAAGGGCAGCAGGGCCAGGGCGAGCGCACTGAGGCAGAGCGCGCTCAGCAGCGGCGTCAGGCGCCCCGAGCGGTCCGCCGCGCGGCCTCCCAACTGCGCGCCCAACGCGAGCCCACCCAGGACCAGGGAGATGAGCGCGGCCCAGACGGGCGTACTGCTGCCGAAGTAGGGCGCCATCAGGCGTGAGGCCGCCATCTCCGACGCCATGACCGTCATGCCGGTGATGAAGGACAGCCATGTCAGCGAAGACGTGGGGCTCATTTTCGGACGCCTGCATCAGCAAGGTCCGTTCCAGCGAGAAGCCCTCGAAATGATTGATGCGAAGGGACAGCGACGGCAGGGGCACCATGACAGGCGTGCCAGGGGAGGCGAGCTATCGGGTGGCGACGCCCCGGCGCCTCCGGGCGGCGGCGACCGTCAGCAGCAGCACCGCGAGGGGGACACCCAGCACCAGCGGCCACAGCCAGAGCGGCTCGCCGCCGTGGATGACGGCGCGGAGCTCGCGGCCCTCGGCGGGGGCGTCCATCAGCTCCGCGAGGCTGAGCTTCCACTCCACGGTGTCCTTCTGCTCGTTCACCGTGCCGTTCGTCTCGCCGATGCCAGGGCCGTGGATGCGGAGGGTGAGGCGGTTGTTGACGAGCATGGCCTTCACCATGCCCTTCGCCAACTCCTGGGCGGCCTGCTCCGCGGCGTCGTCACCGACGCCGGCCGGCGCGGCGAAGGCCTTCTCCGGGTTGAAGCGCTGGGTGTAGACGTAGTCCCCGCCCTGGCGCTCGATGCGGACGTCCCACGCGTCCTTGGGCGACGACGGTTGGCCCTGGGCGTGCTGCGCGGCGGCGCGGCGGTAGAGCTCCGGGAGCCGGGTGACGTCCTTCACCGTCACGTCGTAGACGAGATGGACCTGGCCGTCCTTCTCGTAGTCCCGGAGCATCGCCTGGGAGACCTCCGGGTCCTGGCGCAGCGCCTGCTCGGCTTCGCGCGCCTTCGCCAGCAGCGCCTCCTTGGCGTTTGAATCGCCGCCCAGTCTCGCCAGGGCCGTCAGTGATTTGGGCATCCCCAGGTCGACGACCAGCCGCGCCGAACCCCCTGGCTCAATCCAGAGGTCCTGCTCGACGTTGAAGCAGCCCGTCAGGAAGAGGGACAGCGCCGCGAGCAGCAGCGCGGGGCGAAGCAGGGGGCTCGGTGCGCCAGGGGCCATGGCGCACCAGTATGCTGGGACTGTTTCACGCGGAGAAGGGGAGGGACGCCACCTTCACCGTGGCGGGGCCCGCCGCCAGGGTCAGCTCGGTGCCCGGCTCCAGCGAGTCCCGGTGCACGTAGCCCAGGGCCACCCGCTGCCCCGCGACAGGCGACTGCACCACGCTGGTCAGCCAGCCCACCTTCTTCTCCCCGCGCCGCAGCTCGGTGCCGGGGGCCACGTCCGCGTCGCCCAGCAGCAGCCCCGTCAGCTTGCGGTTCATGTGGCCGCGGAAGGTGGCGCGGGCGATGACCTCCTGCCCGATGTAGCAACCCTTGTTGTAGGAGATGGCGTTCGCCAGGTTGGCCTCCAGCGGAATGGTGGTGTCCACCATGTCCTGGCCGTACCGGGGCACGCCGGCCTCCACGCGGAGCAGCTCCAGGGCCTCGAAGCCCAGGGGCTTCAGCCCGTGCGCGGCGCCCGCTTCGGAGAGGGCCTGCCAGACGGCCTCCAGGCCGGCGCGCGGCACCCACACGTCGACGCCGTGGGGCTCGATGGCGGTGCTCCCCAGCAGCCAGACCTCCTGGCCCGCCAGGGTGCCCGTGCGGGCGGCATGGTGGGACAGCGGCGCATGGGGGCTGCCCAGGGCGGCCGACAGGACGTCCGCCGTCCGGGGCCCGAGCAGCCGAAGCAGGGCCAGCTCCCCCGTGGCCTCGTGCAGCTCGGCGTCCTCGGAGATGAGGTATTTGTCCAGGAACTCCCGTACCTTGGCGCCGGTGCCGGGCTCCACGTCCAGGAGGAGGTCCGTCTCCCGCTTGAGGATGCGGGCGTCCGCCACCATGGCCCCCTTGGCGGTCACCATGGCGGCATAGGCCGCGGTGCCCACGGGCAGGTTGTTCACCTCCTGGGTGACCATCCCGTGTAGGAAAGAGGCCCGGTCCTCTCCCGTGATTCGGAGGGTTTCGCGGTAGGAGGCATCATGGAGGGCCACGGACGCCTTGGCCGCCCGGTACGCTTCCTCCGAGTCTCCATACCCGGCCACGGTTTCCCGGCCGCCCACCGCGCCAAAGCGGGCGCCCGCCTTCTCGTGAAGAAAATGCAGAGACAGCGGTTCCATGTCCGTCGCTATATAGAGGCGAAGGAGCGAATGCCACGATGGATGTGAAGCACCTGTCGTCCTTCCAGGACTTCTCGCCAGAGAAGCTCCTGAAGCACAACGTCTTCCAGTCCGGCCGGTTCTTCCTGGACGTGTACTGCCTGCAGCCGGGGCAGGCCCAGAAGCCCCACCGCCACGCCGCGTCGGACAAGGTGTATGTCGTCCTCGACGGGCGCTGCCGCTTTCGCGTGGGCGCCGAAGAAGAAGTCCACGGCCCTGGCGCCGCCATTTTCGCCCCCGCGGGCGCCGAGCACGGCGTCGCCAACGACGGCCCCGAGGCCGCCCGCCTCCTCGTTCTGATGTCCCCGCCCCCGGAGCATGCATGAGCTCGACGTCTTCCCCTTCGCCCACTCCCGTGGCGACCCGTGGCGCGCTGGCGCTGCTGGTCCTGGGCCTCGCGGAGAGTGGCCTGGCCATCTTCCAGTGGATGCAGCTGCTCACCCTGCGCGGTGGCGGCTCCACCGTGTGCGGCGTCTCCGACACGGTGAACTGCGAGACGGTGTGGAACTCCCCCTTCGCCAGCCGCGTGCATGACCTGGTGGGCCTGCCCGTGGCGGCCCTGGGGCTCGTGTGGGGCCTGGCCGCGGTGGGCCTGTCCGCCCTGTTCCTGGCGTGGGCCCGCTCGGGCCGGCCGGTGCGTCCGGCGGCCAACGGGCTGCGGCTGGTGGCCGTCGCGGGCCTGGTGTCCGTGGCCGTCTTCGTCGTGGCCAGCGCGCAGTCGGGCGCGCTGTGCCCGACGTGTCTGGCGACCTATGCGCTGGTGGTGGCCTTCGCGGGCGTGGCCTGGAAGGGCCTGCCCGGACCGCTGCTGCCCGGCGCGGGTGAGTGGGGCGCCACGCTGAAGTGGACGGTGGGCGTCACGGCCGCGGTCTTCCTGGCGGCGCTGCTCCCCGGCCGGGCCACGCCCAAGGCGTCGGAGGCGTCCGGTGCCGCGTTGCTGCCGCCCGTGCCGCAGGTGGTCAACACGCAGATGCCGGGCGTGACGCCGCAGACGCCGCCGCCTCCGCCCGCGTCGCTGGAGGAGTTCCTGCGCTCGTTGCCGCCGCAGCATCAGCAGTTCATCTCGGACTCGCTGGCCGCGTACCGCAGCGAGACGCCGCAGCCCGCCGCGTCGCCCGCGCGTCATCGCTATGGGCCGGTGGATGCGCCGGTGAAGATTGTCGAGTGGACGGACAGCAAGTGCCCCCACTGCAAGATGCTGGTGGAGGAGCTGGCCGCGCTGAAGAAGCGTGTCCCGGAAGGGAAGCTGTCGCTGGAGGCGCGCCAGTTCCCGCTGGATGGGGCGTGCAACCCGGCGATTCCTCGCCGTGGGCCGGACGCGCCCAGCGTGCGCTGCGTGGCGGCCCGCGCGCAGATCTGCCTGGAGGGCGCGCCGGACTACTGGGAGCTGCGGGAGAAGATGTTCGCCGCGCAGGCCGTGCTGGACACGGAGCGGGCGGTGGAGATTGCGTCGTCTGGTTCGGTGCCGCGCTCGCAGTTGGAGGTGTGCATGAACAGCCCGGCGACGACGGCGAAGATTCAGGAGGACTCCCGCTACGCCATGCGCCACCACATCCAGGGGACGCCGCTGGTGCTGGTGAATGGCCGCGAGGTGATGCCCTCCGCGCCGTTCATCTACGCGCTGGTGATGGCGGACGGCAACCCGAGCGCCCCCGCCTTCGACGTGCTGCCCCCGCCGCGCCCGCGCCCGGCCGGTGGACATGGCCACGACGACCACGCGGGCCACAACCACTGAGGACGCGGCACCCGCACCATGGGCAAGCGCGACAAGAAGGGTGAGCCGCCAGCGGCACCGGCGGCTCCGTTCAACAATCCGTTCGCCGCGCTCTCGGTGCAGCGGGAGGCCTTGCCCCAGGCGCCCGCCGCGCCCGCGTCACCGGCGCGCGTGAAGGCCGAGCCCAAGGGCCCCGCGCGCGCGGTGGTGCGCATGGAGCGCAAGGGCCGTGGCGGCAAGGAAGTCACGGTGGTGGAGCACCTGGAGCTGCCCGCGGCTCAACGCGAGGTGTGGCTCAAGGCGCTGAAGAACTCGCTCGGCTGCGGCGGCGTGGTGGAGGACGACACGCTGGTGCTTCAGGGCGACCAGCGTGAGCGGCTGCCCGCGCTGCTCGAGGCTCGGGGCGTGCGGAAGGTCACGGTCGGCTGACGCGGGCTCCTCGGGTTCTTCCCCCCGTCCCAGGCTGCTCCCACGTTCCCGACGTCGGCCATCCCCGGCGCCGGGCGGCGTATGGCTGGCGGGCTCCTACGCCTGGGGCTTGCCGCATCACCGCTGGGCCCTCGTGAGCGGCCCGAGCAGCGCGATGGCCAGCGCTCCACAGGCGCGGCGCGCGGAGGTTGGATGCCCTGCACCCCTCCTGTTACGTTGGCCAGGACATGCAAACGCGCCTACCCATCCGGGCTGTCCTGCTTCTCGTTCTCGCGGCCTCGTCAGTCGCTCATGCCAGCGACGAGCGTAACAAGCCCTCTGTGCGTCTCATCATGCTCTCCGAGCACCCGACTGACGGCACTCGCCCTATCTATGTGAAGGGGCAGGTGGTCACGACGCTGCGGTTCGAGCAGTTGGTAGACGCTGACAAGACGAAGATGAGCGATTGGGAGGGGCGGCTCGAACCGCTGGCGGTGGTCCGCAACAAGGTGCTCCTCGAGCCCATCCGGGACCTCAACAGGGACGAAGGAATCCCCTTGCTCGTGACGCTGGCGGATGGGACCGAAATCCCGTTCCTCGTGAGGCCACCTTGGCCCAAGCGGGACGGGGGGTGGCCGCCGATTCTGGACCAGCAGGTCGACGTGTTCAAAGACAGGGAGAGCTATGCGGCCATGCACGCGGCCCTGATGGATGCACTCAAGAAGAACGACACGCTTGCTGAGGAGAATGAGCGCTACCGCAAGGAAGAGAACTCCGTCGATCACGCCTACGCGACGCTCCTTGCGAACGGGCACGCGAAGAAGACGCCTTTTCGCTTCGTGATGGCCGCCCGCCCGAAGGACCCGAACATGGAGATGCTTGTTGAGGTCTTCTCAGGGCCCGGAAAAGCGGCAGCGCTCATCACCCTCAAGAACACCAACCATGGCGATACCTGGGAGTTCGCGGGGGCCTACCTGACGCGCGACCTGACCAGCTACACGAAGCAGTCCTTCGCGCTTCGGATGACTCGCTCCGCGATTGCCCAGGGGCAGTCAGGAACCATCGCGGTCGTGGCGGACAAGAGCGCCTTTGAAAAGGACGGGCAGCTCGTGGACCTTGCCCTCCAGATCTTTCGGTCCGACGGAAACCAGCAGGTCATGGTGAGGATGGATCGCACCCTGATTCGGCAGTAGAAATGCCGGTCATGCGCACCACCGCTCTGCTGGGCATCACTGCCGCCATGCTCGCCACGACTTCCGGCTGCACCACGCCCGGAGGCGTCGCGCTGCGCCCGGACGGCACTCCGGGGCTGCAAGAGTGCTCGGAGGAGGCGCTGAAGACGATGCGAATCTTGCGGCTGCGCGTTGGGGATTCCTCGTTGGTGGAGCTCGACGCGAACCAGATGAGGTCTCGCCGCATTACCCTCTACGATGGCCCGGTCGAAAGCGTCCTCATGCGCGATATGGGCATTCTTGAGACGACGACCCGCTTGTACGGGCAGGTCTGGACGAGCGGTCCACAGGTGGTCATCCGCTACTACGAGGCCTACCCGCCGGACGGCGACAAGGTGCCGATTTGCGCGGTGGCACGGCTCAGCGAGGACCAGCTGCGGAAGCGGCCCGAGTCGAAGCCAGGTACGGCCATTCTCGATGGCTCCATGGCGGCTGTCTCCATCGTCGATGCGTTCCGGTGACACGCTCGCTCGGCTGACCACGCCGGGCTGATATCTGCGTCGCTGCGGACACAGCGGGTCGGATGAAGAGGGGTGCGAAGCGGTTTGAGCGAGCGACCCTGACGCCTGTAGGAGTGGGCGACAACGGGATGGTGAGCAGGTTCCTGCGAGCGGCGCGGGGCCTCACGGCACTTGCGCGCCCACCGATCTCCGGGGAGCGCTCGTAGGCTCGCTTCAGCGCGTCCGGGTGGGCCGGGTTGTCGAGGTCTAAGCCATCCGGGGTAAATCTTTGCCTAGGGAAGTAGCATCTACTGCTGCCCTGCAGGAGGGCAGGAGGAGCGGTGGATGAGCCGAAGTGGCAACCACCTCAAAGCGACGGTGCCACAGCGCCGAGCACTTCAGCGGCTGGTGCGAGGTGCTGACTCGGTAGCCGCAGGGCTCCGGGCCACTATCGTCTTGTTGAGTTCCGCTGGGGATAGCGCGGCGCATATCGCGCGGGCGCTGGGCGTCAGTCCCCGGATGGTGCGCGACTGCCGACGGCGATGGCGGCTGGGCGGCCTGGCCTCTTCGTCGCACTGGTACGCAAACGGAGAGCTCGCGCCCAGGCCACCGGCAAGCGAATCGTGCTTGTGCTCGACAACGACGGGGCCTTCACTTCCAAGCTCTCCACCCAAGTACTCCAGGAGGTGGAGGCGTGGGTGCTCCCCTTCTGGCTGCCGAAGTATACCTCGGAGACACTCAGCCGGATTGAGAGCCTCTGGGGCCACATTTCAAGGAGGCGTACTTCAGCCGCATGCTGGCGAAGCGGCGGGATGACTTCTATGCTGCTGTCGTCCACCTCCTGGCGCAGTTGGGCCGCCCTGGAGGCTTCCGACGTCTCTTCTCCTTTGCCCGCCCTCGTCGGGTAGGCAAAGATTTACCCCGGATGGCTTAGGCAGGCGTTTCACGACGGTCCCGACTTTCAATTTATCAATGACAGGGACGTTGCTGACAGGTGTGTGCTGGTTTACGGCAGCGCCAACGCGTCGGAGTTGCTGCGGGCGCGGTTAATCGAGTTGGAGGCCAACCGCATCGCGTGCGAGGTGGAAATCTCCACGCAACGCGATCGCTGCAAAGTCAGACGAATCACTCGCTGGATGATCTCGGGGCATATGTTCTTTTGAACATTTAGAAGCCATTTCAAAAATCGCCCTGAAGGATCCTGCAGCAGATGCGGGCGAGCTGGAGGTAGTGGAAGGCGCGATGCATCGCAACCGACCTCTCGTATCGGACTTTGAGGCGACGCGCCTGGCCGACCCAGGAGAGCGTCCGTTCCACTACCCAACGGACTCGACCGAGGCCGCTTCCGTGCGGCATGCCGAGACTGGCCAGATGGCCCCTGATGCGCCGCTGCTTCAGGCCCCGGCGATTGCAAGGGGTTCCGTACGCTCGGTCGCGATAGAGGTCCTTCGGCTTGCGTCGTGGGCGCCCGCGCGGACCATGAATGGCCGGGATGTCGTCCAACAGCGGCATGGCCTCCATCGAGTCGTGCCGCTGCGCTCCTGTTATCCGCAGCGCAAGCGGTGTGCCCCGACGGTCAACGATGAGGTGTCGTTTCGAACCCATCTTCGCTCTGTCCGTGGGGTTCTTTCCCGTGTAGGCCCCCCAAAAACTGCCCGGATGCTCTGGCTGTCGATCGCAGCCTTCGACCAGTCGATGCGGCCTTCGCGGCCGAGCCGATCCAGAAGCGCGTGCAGCACCTTCTTCCACACGCCGCGTCGTTGCCAGTACCGAAGCCGGCGCCAACACGTCACGCCGGACCCACAGCCCATCTCTTGGGGCCGCATCCACCACGGGATGCCGCTCTGCAGGACGAAGATGATTCCCGTAAGGCACGCGCGGTCGTCGATAGGCGGTCGCCCGCGCTTGCCCGCTCCTGCCCGATGCCCCGGCAGAAGTGGACGGACGACCTCCCACAGCTCATCTGGTACCAACGGGCCAGCCATCCAGCAGCAGTGGCCGCGCGCGGTCGCGTTGGCCACTGGCCGAACGGGCATTTTTGAAACGGTTTCTTAGTCATTCAGCGTGTTCTTGATACGCAAACGCTGCATCATGCCTACCTCGGGTTGCTCGGTCGCGCTTCTTAGCGCATCTCGGATTTCTTTTAGGTGCTCCGCACTAGCAGGCCAGACTGCCGAAAGCGACTTCAGTGAGTGCATTAATGGCCTTATCACGCCATGAATTACCTCGCCGTCTACATCGAGTCGAGGCAACACCTCGGATAGCAGGATGGGCTATCCGAGGTGTTGCCTGGACTCGAGGTGGACGGCGAGGTAATTCATGGCGTGGTAAGGCCATTAATGCACTCACTGAAGTCGCTTTCGGCAGTCTGGCCTGCTAGTTGGGAGCAACTAAA
>NZ_JAAIYB010000182.1 GCF_010894475.1 Myxococcus vastator | reverse complement strand
GTCCGGTGCTCACCCCCATCTCCCGCCCGGTGCGGGACGACGACCTCCAGGAGGCCCGCATCTCCGGCGAGGCCGAGGAGCCGGCCGCCACCCTGCCGCCTCCTCCGGAGCCGCCCGAAGCCCCCGCCATCACGGAAGTCACCCGCGACGGCGAGCCCATGCAGGTCATCAAGCTCAATGACCTGAAGCGGATGAAGATCACCGACCTCTCGAAGATGGCCCAGGACGTGGGCGTCGAGGGGTACCAGGGCCTGAAGAAGCAGGACCTCATCTTCGCGCTGCTGGGCGGCATCGCCGACAAGCGCTTCGAGGTCCACGCGGAAGGCGTGATGGAGCTGCTCAGCGACGGCTTCGGCTTCCTGCGCAGCGCGGACAGCGACTACCAGCCCAGCCCCGACGACATCTACGTGTCCCCGTCGCAGGTGCGCCGCTTCAACCTGCGCCCCGGCGACACGGTGACGGGCCCCATCCGCCAGCCCCGCGAGGGCGAGCGCTTCTTCGCGCTCCAGAAGGTGGACAAGGTCAACTTCGCGGACCCGATGTCGGACGCGGCGCGCGAGCGCATCCTGTTCGACAACCTCACGCCGCTCTATCCGACGCGCAAGCTCAAGCTGGAGCACGAGGCGTCGGAGATGACCACGCGCATCATCGACATGTTCTGCCCCATCGGCCTGGGCCAGCGCTGCCTCATCGTGGCGCCGCCGAAGGCCGGCAAGACGGTGCTGCTGCAGAACATCGCGCACGCCATCAGCCGCAACCACCCGGACGTGTACCTCATCGTGCTGCTTGTGGACGAGCGCCCGGAAGAGGTGACGGACATGGAGCGCAACGTGCGCGGCGAGGTGGTGTCCTCCACCTTCGACGAGCCCGCAACGCGCCACGTGCAGGTGGCGGAGATGGTCATCGACAAGGCCAAGCGCCTGGTCGAGCAGAAGTACGACGTCTGCATCCTGCTGGACTCCATCACCCGTCTGGCGCGCGCCTACAACACGGTGGTGCCCGCGTCCGGCAAGATTCTGTCTGGCGGCGTGGACGCCAACGCGCTCCACAAGCCCAAGCGCTTCTTCGGCGCCGCGCGCAACATCGAGGAGGGCGGGTCGCTGACCATCATCGGCACCGCGCTCATCGACACCGGCAGCCGCATGGACGAGGTCATCTTCGAGGAGTTCAAGGGCACGGGTAACTCCGAAATCGTCCTGGACCGGAAGCTGATGGAGAAGCGCATCTTCCCGACGCTGGACATCAACAAGTCCGGTACGCGCAAGGAGGAGCTGCTGCTGGGCCCGGGCGACCTGGTGCGCATCACCGCCCTGCGGCAGGTGCTCCACCCGTTCACCCCCATCGACGCGATGGAGTTCGTGCTCAAACACATGCGGCCCACCCCGTCGAATGCGGACTTCCTCGGGTCGATGAACCGGTAGAGAGTGTCCGGGCAAGGAGTGTCCATTGCTCAGACACGGACGTTTCCGCCTGCTCACCCTCGTGCTGGGGGTGACGCTGGGCGGTGGTGGAGTGGGGTGTGACGGCCTGGAGGACCTGCCGCTGGGTGACGTGCCCCCGGTGCTGTCCGACCAGACGTGTTACTCGGACGACGACTGCGTGGCCAACGCGTGTTGTGGGCTGGGGACCGCCGTCACGCACGCGGACGAAGGGCCGACGTGCGGCGCCCCCTGCACCAGTGGCTGCCCGGAGGGCTCCATCGACTGCGGGCGCTGCATCCCCACCTGCCGTGAAGCGCGCTGCGCCGCCGCCTGTCAGTAGGGCTCAGGCGGCGGGCGGCTGCCGTTCGGCGGGCAGCGGGCCGGGCGTGGCCAGGGCCACCGCGGGCGCGGGCTGGGCCATGAGCCGCGCGTAGTCGAAGCACGCCACCAGGACGGACGCCACGGGCACCGCGAAGAGGGCGCCCACCAGCCCGAAGAGCCGCTCGCCGGCGATGAGGGAGAAGGCGACGATGACGGGGTGCAGGTGCGCCGCCTGCCCCATGATTTTGGGGTTGAGGAAGTAGGCCTCCAGCGCGTGGATGCCGATGATCCACGCCAGAATCGCCAGCCCCTTCTGGAAGCCGTCCGCCAGCGCGATGAGGACGATGGGCACCGAGCTGAGGATGGTGCCGAAAATCGGGATGAGGCTGAAGAAGGTGGCGATGGTCGCCAGCAGGAACGCGAACTTCACGCCGAACAGCAAGAGGCCGATGAACGTCAGGACGCCGTTGACGATGCAGATGGTGACCTGCCCGCGCACCACGCCGGACAGCGAGCGGTCGATGCGCTCCAGGAGCTGCCGCGCGTCGGTGGCGTACTCCGGCGGAATCAGCGTGCCGAAGTAGTGGCGGATGGCTTGCGCGTCGATGGAGAAGAACGCGGCCACCATCAGCACGAAGAAGAGCATGAAGACGCCCGCGGCCACGCTGGTGACGATGTTGCGGGACACGTTGACGATGTCGCCCAGGTTCTCCTGCACCAGCAGGGACACGCGCTTCACCGCGTCCCCCAGGAACTGCTCCAAATCCAGCGCGAAGCCGAAGGTGCCGCTGCTGCTCTCCGCGTCCGCGCCCTCCAGCGCGCGGTTGGAGAGCGCCACCGGAATGCCCCGGGTGCTGAGCCACGTCTCCGAGCGCTGCGCGAGCTCCTGGACGTGCTCCGGCGTGAGCGTGTTGGCGAACGTCACCGCCTCACGGCTGACGCGCGTCAGCTCGCGGTAGAGCTGGGGCGCCAGCGCGACGATGAAGAGGTACACGCCCACGAAGAAGCCGGCGTAGATGAGCAGCAGCGCCGCCCAGCGCGGCACCGGCCTGCCGGCCACCTTCACCCGGGAGATGCGTCCCACCAGCGGCTGCACCAGGTAGGCGATGAGCGCGGCGCCCGCGAAGGGCATCACCACCGAGCGGAAGGCCAGCAGGACCAGCGCCATGCTCAGCCACAGCGCGCCCAGGAGGAGCAGGCGCTTGCGTCGGTTGGCGGAGGAGGTGGAGTCCGAAGGCTGCGGCGACATGCCGTCTGGCTTACGGCAGTGCCTTCCCGGTGACAAGGGCCGCCACGCGGGCGCCCCGCCCGCGCCCTGGGAGGGGATGCTGCCCGTTCAACATTTCACCGGGCCACCCGGCGGCGGCTCAGGCGCTGGGCACCGGAGAGGCGCTGAGCTTCGACTGGAGCCGCTCCAGGCAGTCGCGCATGTGCTTGCGCTTGACGCGGCCCTCGGTGGCCTCGCCCAGGCCCAGCATCTGCTCGGTGAGCCAGCGGCTGAGCAGCAGCAGCGGCATCCGGTCGTCCGGCACCAGGCCCCGCTCCAGGTAGCGCTTGTTGCGCATGTATTCGTCGTAGGCGTCCGTCTCTCGCGCCAGCTCCCACTGGGCCAGCCGGAAGGCCTCCGTGTAGACGGCGCGGGACGGCCGGGGTCGTGGCTCCGTGAAGAGCGGCGCGAAGTGGCCGCCGGTGTCCAGGTCCAGCTCCTCGACGGGGGGAGGCCACTGCTGCAGGTCCTTGTGCAGCAGCTTCGCCACCTCCTCCAGGAGGTGCTCCAGCAGGGAAACCGGTTTGAGGTCGAAGAGGTAATCCCAGCGCGACGCCATGGCTTCTTCTCTACCTCAAATCCCGGCGTCGGCCGTGCCCGCGTCGGGGACGCCCGCGTCGCCGTCGCCCGTGCCCGCGTCGGTGCCGCCGTCGTCCGGGCCCACGCCCTGGCAGCAGGGGGGCACCTGCGCGAAGTAGAGCGCCGACTGGGAGCAGGACACGCGGATGTCGCGGCGGTAGGCGCTGCAGCCGGTGACGAAGCGGTCGCTCCCGCAGGTCGGCGGGGCCGCGGTCGCCGGGTCGCAGGACTCCAGCGTGACGGCGCACACGGCGCGGGAGCGGTAGAAGCGCGCGTCGTTGCGGTCTCCGGGGACGACGGTGCACGTCGTGCGCTCGGTGCACTCCTGGAGGATGGGGCCGCTGGAGCACGGGCCCACCGTGCACTCCGGCTCGCAGTTGAGCGCTTCTGTGCCGTCACAGCGGGGCGCCTGGGTGCACAAGTCCTCCGAGCACGCGGTGGTGAGCAGGGCGAGGAGCAGGGTCGGCAGGGCGAGACGGGACACGGGGGGCCTCTGTCAGGTCAGGAGCAGCGCTCGAGGAAGTTCAGCAGGATTCTACGGCCCGCGGGAGAGGGCGTGAGGCCCGCCAGCAACTGACGGACATGTTCGCCGGGCGCGGCGCCGCGCGCCACGGAGGCCCGCTCCAGGCCTTCCCTGCGGGCCTTGATGACGGCGCGAAGGGTGTCCACGCCGGCCTCCGGATGGAACTGGACGCCGCGCACGTTGGGGCGGAAGGCCAGCGCCTGCGCGGCCGTGTTCGCGTTGCCCGCCAGCACCCGCGCGCCGTCGGGGAGGTGCGAGACGATGTCCTCGTGCGTCGCCTGCACGGTGAAGCGCTCCGGCACGCCGTCGAAGAGCGGGTCCTGCTTGCCGGTCTCGGTGAGCGTCACCTCGACGCTGCCCGTCTCCCGCCCCAGGGGATTGCGCGACACGCTGCCGCCATACGCGTGCGCCAGGAGCTGCTGACCGAAGCACACGCCCAGCACGGGCGTGCCCCGTTCACCGGCCTCCACCATGAAGTCCGCGGCGCGCCGCATCCACGGCGCGGGCGCCGTCACCGACAGGGGCGAGCCCGTCATCATCACCGCGTCGTAGTCCTCCGCGCGCGTGGGCAAGGGTGCGCCCTGGTGCACCGGGACGACGTTGAAGCGGTAGCCGGACAGTCCAATGGTTTGCAGAAACCACCGGTCGTAGTCGCCGATGGAGACGCGCACCGAGGGGGCCGCGTCACCGGCTTTCAGCAAGAGGACGTTCTTCACCGACGTAGGTTGCCGCATTGCGTTCCCATTCCTACCGTGTCGTGCCCCGCGTGTCCGTTCCTGGCCAGTCGCAGTGGAACGCTCCCGTGTGCTTCGAGATACCCACATGACCGGCGCCCGTTGGCTCACCTGCTCATCCATCGTCCCCAGTCTGCGCATGGCCGGGCGGCGGGTGGAGCCCCGGGTGTCAGGCGTTTCCAGCAAGAGAAGGGATTGAATCGATGCCGACCCGACCCAAGGCGAAGGTCCTGACCCACCCTGCCATGGCCCGCCGGGTTCGCGGCAAGGCGTCGCGTGCGCCCGCGCGAGGTCCGGCGGCGCGGGACGCGGCGAGCGTGGACACGCTGCGCCAGTGGCTGGATGAGAAGGGCATCCAGAAGGTGAAGGTGGGCGCGGTGGACGTCGATGGCGTCTGGCGCGGCAAGTACATCTCCCTGGAGAAGTTCCTCAGCGCCGCCAAGGGCGGCCTGGGCTTCTGTGACGTCGTCTTCGGCTGGGACTTGAGCGACGACCTGCTCGACAACACCGAGGTGACGGGCTGGCACACCGGCTACCCGGATGCCCACGCGAAGGTGGACCTGTCCACCGGCCGCGTCATTCCCTGGGAGCCGGACACCGCGGCGTTCCTGCTCGACTTCGAGAACCCCGACGGCACCCCCTTCGAGGCGAGCCCCCGGCAGCTCCTCCAGAAGGTGGCCGCCCGCGCGCGCGCGCTGGGGTACCTGCCGCGCTTTGGCGCGGAGTACGAGTTCTTCATCTTCAAGGAGCAGCCGCAGAGCCTGCGGGACAAGGGCTTCCAGGACCTGACGCCGCTGACGCCGGGCATGTTCGGCTATTCGTGGCTGCGCACGTCGCTCAACGGGCCGCTGGTGCATGCGCTCATCGACGGGTGCAACGCCTTCGGCCTGGGCATCGAGGGCTTCCACACGGAGACGGGGCCGGGCGTCTTCGAGGCGGCCATCCGCTACGACGACATCGAGAAGTCGGCGGACAAGGCCGCGCTCTTCAAGACGGTGGTGAAGGAGATTTGCGCCCGCCACGGCCTCACCGCGTGCTTCATGGCGAAGGTGAACGCGAAGCTGCCGGGGTGCTCGGGGCACGTCCACCAGTCGCTGTGGGATTTGGAGGGCGCGCGCAACCTCTTCCACGACGCGAAGGCGCCGCACGGCATGAGCAAGCTGCTGCGCCACTACATCGGCGGGCAGGTGGCGCTGATGCCGGAGCTCACCGCGCTCTACTGGCCCACCATCAACAGCTACAAGCGCAGCGTGGAGAACACCTGGGCACCCACCACCGTGACGTGGGGCCTGGAGAACCGCACCACCGCCATCCGCGTCATCGGTGAGAACGCCATGGCGATGCGTGTGGAGTACCGGCAGCTGGGCGCGGACATGAACGCGTACATCGGCATGGCGGTCAGCCTGGCCGCGGGCCTGTGGGGCATCGAGAACGAGGTGGAGCCGCCCGCGCCCTGCGAGGCCAACGCCTACGCGAAGAACGACGCGCCGCCCTTGCCCCGCAACCTCAAGGACGCGGTGGCGCTGCTGAAGGGCAGCGCGCGCGCGCGGGAGCTGCTGGGCGATGGCTTCGTGGACCACTTCGTGCGCACGCGCGAGTGGGAGGTGCGTCAGTACGAGCGCGCCGTCACCAACTGGGAGTTGGAGCGTTACCTGGAGCTCATCTGATGAGCGCAAACGAGGCAGCCGCCATGAAGCCGTTCGACCTTCCCTCCGAGCCGCGCGTCACCGAGATGGCGTGGCCCACGCGCATCGTCTTCGGCGCCGGCGCCCTGATGCGCCTGCCCGCGCAGGCCCAGCGTCTGGGCATCCAGCGTCCGCTGCTGGTGACGGACGCGGGCGTGGTGAAGGCGGGGCTGGCCGCGCGCGTGGCGGACGTGCTCAAGGCGGCGGGGCTGGCCTGCGAGGTCTTCGACCGCGTGGAGCCCAACCCCACCGAGCGCGACGTCTTCGCGGGCCTGGAGGCGTACCGGAGCCACGCCTGCGACGGCATCGTCGCGCTGGGCGGCGGCAGCGCCCTGGACGCGGGCAAGCTGATTCAGCTCCTCACCACGCACGAGCCGCCGCTCAGCCGCTACGACGACGCGACGGGCGGCGACCAGTACGTGCGCGATGACCTGCCGCCGCTCATCGCGATTCCCACCACCGCGGGCACGGGCTCCGAGGTGGGGCGCTCGGGCGTGGTGACGCTGGAGGACACGGGCCGCAAGACGGTCATCTTCAGTCCGCACCTGCTGCCGCGCGCCGCCATCTGCGACCCGGAGCTGACGCTGGGGCTGCCGCCGGGCGTCACGGCGGCCACGGGCATGGATGCCTTCACCCACTGCCTGGAGGCGTACCTGGCCAATGGCTTCCACCCGCTGGCGGACGCGGTGGCCATCGACGGCATCCACCGCGTGGGCCGCTCGCTGGAGACGGCGGTGCGTGACGGCAAGGACCTGGCCGCGCGCACGGACATGATGGTGGCGGCGATGGAGGGCGCCATGGCCTTCCAAAAGGGCCTGGGCGCCTGCCACGCGCTGGCCCACGCGCTCACGCCCGTGTCCAACGTGCACCACGGCCTGGCCAACGCCATCGTCCTGCCCGTGGTGATGGAGTTCAACCGCGCTGTCTGTACGGCGCGGCTGGCCCGGGTCGCGGTGGCGCTGGGAGACACGACGCTGTCGCGCGAAGAGGTGCTCGCGGGCAACGCCATCGACCGGGTGCGCAAGCTCAACGCGGCGGTGGGCATCCCCTCGCGGCTGCGCGACGCGGGCGTCCAGGAGGAGGACCTGGAGCGAATCGCGGAGAAGGCCTTCCAGGACGCCTCGCACCTGAGCAACCCGCGGAAGGTGTCGCAGGCGGACCTGCTGGCCATGGCGCGCGAGGCCTACTGAGCCGCCGCCCGCCGGGGGAGGGGCGTCCCCCGGCGCACCGCTTCACGACTCAGGGCGCGTCGCCCATGGCGCCCATGCCGCCCTCGGTGCCGCCATCCGACAGCACCGGGGCACCCGTGTCCTCGGGTTCGGGGTCTCCCCCCGCGCCCACCACGGTGCCCGTCACGGGCGTGCCGCCTTCCTCGGGGGTGAACTCCAGCGTCTCCACGAACACGCGGCCGGGAAGGCGCAGGTCCATGGCGTTGATGCGCTCCTGGCCGCGCAGCTCGTAGAGCTGCTGCGCCACCGGGCCCGCGGGGATGCGTTCGTCGGAGAAGAAGATGTACATGCGGACCTTCCCCTCCTGCACGGGGATGCGGAAGCTCGTGTGCGCCACGGGCTTGTTCGCATCACAGCGGATGGAGCGGTTCTCCCGCGTCAGCGTGAGCTGCCGGATGACGCCCTTCTCGGACACCGTGTACAGCATGCAGTACGGAAGCTGGTCGTCGGAGGGGATGACCTCCACCGTGGCCCCCCCCGTCTTCCGCAGCTGGGCCCGCGTGGGCCTGTCCGTCGACTTCTTCCCGTCACAAGCCGCGCCACACAGCGCGGCCACCACCAACAACCCAGTCCAATGCCTCATGTGTCCCTCCCGGGGTGTGGAAGAGCCTTCACCTGCCACCCCCAGCCTACTTCGGTGCCTCGTCCTGGGGGGAGGTCAGGGGTTGTCCTGTGACAGGTCTCGCCAGCGGCAACGACCGCCAGTGCACACCTCGACCGGGCGGGCGGGCGCGCGCACGGCGTCATGTCCTCCGCGCGCGAGGCGGGCGCGCTCCTGGCGGGGCTCAGGGACAGCCGGAGCTGACCTGGAGGCCGTCATGGGCCATCCACCCGTTGCGCTTCGTTCCCGTGGCGGCGATGACGTAACCGTAGAGAAATTTCATGGTGCCGGACTGCTGGCGGTAGCGTCCCGCGCCGTCCTGGACCCACAGGGGGATGTCGATGGACGGCACGCCGTGCTCGGTGGGGACGTCCAGGCGCTGGAACTTCGTGCCCGCCGGGAAGTGGTCCACCGCGGGGCCGCCCAGCGCGAAGCCCGGGACGTTGAAGACCAGGTTCGCCGAGCGCAGGCCATTGGCGCGCACCAGCGGCAGGTAGTCGCCCGCGCGCTCGTGCGTCGCCGAGCTGTCGTAGACGACCTTCTTGAACTCGAGCGTGGTGTCGTGCCAGTCGCGCACGGCGTAGCAGCCCAGCTTGCCCAGGCCCGCGCCCAGCGCGGAGACGTGGCCGACCTTCTGCTCGAAGGACGTCCTCCCCAGGATGCTGGAGAGGGGCAGCCACCCGGCGCTGGAGTTGGACGTCGACACCGCGAAGGCATGCTTCTCACCCGCGAAGGTGCGCGTCTGGCCGTGGTTGAAGGCCGCGCTCGTCCGCGTGTTGGTGCCCACCACCGTGCCGTGACCGTCCCGGATGGGAACGCCCGTCACCAGGCCCCAGTTGTCGTCCTCGGGCGCGTTGGTGGGCACGCGGTTTCCACCAGACGCTTGCAGCTTGCAGTTGTAGGGGCTGACCAGACAGTAGGTGCCATTCACACCGGAGAACGCCGCCTGCTGCCGTGAAGCGAGGGCTTCGTCCGAACCGGGCGCCGTCTGGGAGGGGGCTTCGTCTCCACAAGCGGAGGCCACGAGCGACGCTGCGATGAGGGCATGGAGTGGGATTCGCATCGTGGGATGGGAATTCGACAGGACTTGAGAAAGCAAGTCAGCGGCTGTGCGGGCTCGTCGGCGGGGAGGGGAAGTGGTCAATGACAGACAACTTCCTCTCGCCGCTCCGCATCCTTCAGAGGCGTTCCCTCGTGAAGCGCTACCGCGCCTCCGGCCGGACGTAGACGACCACCTGGGGCGTCTCATCCACGTAGAGGCCCGTCACCGGCGTGCGCGTGCCGAAGGCCTGCCACGTGAGGAACTCGTGCTCGCGGAACTCCTGGTGGTACTGGTACGCGACGATGTCCGCGTCCGCCGGGCTGCCCACCGCGCGCAAGTCGGAGCGCAGCATCCCGTTGCGCTGGTAGTCGCGGAACGAGCCGCCGTGCACCTCGTGCAGGAACAGGCGCGCGCCTCGCTTCGCGTTCGCGTTGATCCACGGCAGCACGCCGGTGACGTGGCTGGACCAGAACTGGCGCTGCATGCCCAGCGTGGCCGCGCCCGGCAGTCCGCCCGCCAGCTCCGAGTACGCCGCCGTCCCGTAGGGGAACACGCGCACCGAGTACACCAGCGCGGGGGCCAGCAGCACGGCGAACACTGGCACGGCCACCGCGGCCTGGGGCAGTGAGGGCCACTTCACCTTCAGCCGCTCCCACAGCGCCGTGCAGCCCCGGGCCACCGCGGCGCCCGCGAGGATGCCCAGGAACACCATGGACGGGAACCAGTGCTTCACCCCGCCGAAGTGCGGCACCTGCGGGTGGCTGATGATGAGGATGGACGTCACCGCATTCACACACACCAGCGCCTCCGTCATCGTCACCGGGCGCTCCACCCACGCGCGCGTCCGCGCGAAGGCACCCAGCACCATGCGCGCCACCAGCGCCGCCAGGCCCGTCACCATGGGGACGAAGAGGCTGGTGGGCACCGTCAGCGCCGTCTTCACGACGACGTAGGCAAGCGGGAAGGGCGGCTCGCGCAGCAGCTGGTTCAGATAGAACCAGGCGTAGTGGTTGTGCTTCGCGTGGAAGGCCAGGTACCACGCGGTGCGGTCCACCGGCTGGTGCCACAGGTAGGGCCAGTGCAGGTAGAAGATGACGGGCCCCAGCACCGCCATGGCGGCGATGGGCACCAGCGCGCGCGTCACCGGCGCGTTCACCTTGTCCACGCCCTTGAGCACCCAGGCGCCGCCCACCGCGAGCCCGGCGAACAGCAGCGTGTGCGGGCTGAGCAGCAGGAACTTCCGCTGGAAGCCCTCGCCGCCGCCCAGCGACAGCACCAGCAGGCCGTAGAACACGGCCACCGCCGTGAAGACGCCCACGAAGCGGCCCAGCCAGGCGCGGGCCTCCGGCTGCCCCTCGCTGGCGCTGTACGCGCGCCACAGCGCGAAGGGCGTCAGCACGAAGGGGAGGAACAGCGCGTTGTGCTTGGTGGCCAGCGTCAGGCCGAAGGCCACGCCGCACCACAGCCCCCAGCGCACGTCCTCCAGGGCACGCCAGAAGCAGTACACGACGAGCAGCCACATGGCGGCCACGGGGACGTCGAAGCACGCCATCTCCGCGTTGAAGTACTGCCGCGGCACCAGCATGAAGGCGAAGGCGGCGAACAGCCCCGCGAGGCGGCCGTACATCGCGCTGCCCAGCAGGAAGGACAGCGCGGGAATCAGCGCCGCCAGGGCGAAGGCGGGGAGGCGGAACGCCGTCGCCGACCGCAGCCACCCCAGCCCCGTGTGGAAGAGCAGGTGGCTCAACCCGAACAGCGTCTTCATCAGCACCGGGTGCTCGTGGTTGTAGTCCCACGCGCGCACGATGGCCGCGTCCGTCAGCGCCCGGGCCGGTGACTGGAAGAGCTGCCGGAACCAGCTCGCGTAGCCCTCCGCCGCGATGAAGTAGACGCTCTCGTCGCGCGTGTAGCCCACCGCGGACTCCGTCAGCCACAGCGCCGCGAAGGCCAGCGCCCAGAGCGCCCAGGCCAGGGACTTCTCGTCGCGCGTGGGGGCGCGTCCTCGCATCATCCCCGCACTCCCACTTCGGGCTCCACGGCCAGCACGTCCAGGCACACCTGCCGCCGGTCCGCGTTGTCCGCCTGCACCCAGACCTTCACCGTGTGTGGCGCACCCTGGGGGAGCCGGACCTCGGCCTTCTGAACGCCCTCCAGGCCCGGCGGTATCGCCAGCGACAGCAGCCGCGCGCCGCTCGCCGCGTCGTCCACGCCCAGGTGCGTGGTGGAGAGGCGCGAGTCCCTGGGGAAGGCGTGCTCGAAGATGATGCCGCCTTCCAGCCGCAGGCCCAGGCCACCGGGCACGCCGTCCAGCTCCGCCACCAGCCGCTGCTTGCCACCCGGCGCGTGCATCCACAGGCAGCGCCGCGGCTCGTAGAGGATTTCGTGCCACTCCGGCGCCACGTACAGGTGCGCGGGCCCGGGGCAGCGGTGCGCCTTGCCGTCGAAGGGGCAGTCGCGGCGCGTGCCGTCCGGCTGCTCCAGGTACACGCGGGCGCGCGCGTAGGCGTCCGTGGCGGTGAAGCGCCGGGGCCGGTGCCGGCCATTTTCATGGAGCGCCAGCGTCAGCGTGCCATGCCGCGAAGGCGCGCCCACCGCGCGGCGGCCGGGCAGGAAGGCTTCGAGGAAGCCCGCCTCGTCCGAGCGGGGCAGCTCCGGCTGGCCCAGCACCCAGATTCGCGGGTGCGCGGACAGGTCGTCCCGGTCCGAGCCCAGGTAGCCGTACACCGGCAGCGAGGCGGGGACGAAGATGCGGGCGCGCTCCGCCCACCAGGGGAAGAGCAGCACCGCGTCACCCGGCTGGGCTTCCGCCTGGAGGCGCTCCGCCACCGCGCGGTAGTCCGCCTCCGACGGGAGGCGGCCTGGCAGGCGCAGGTGGAAGAGCAGGCACAGGAGCGCGACCAGGAGCAGGCCTCCCAGCTCCACGAGGGGCAGCGCGCGGGTGAGGCTAGGACTTCGCAAGGCGAATCTTCTGCTCGCTCTTTTCGCGGCAGAAGGTGCAGAAGATGGCTTCACCCTGAGCGAAGGACGGCGTCCAGGGCGGGTACATCGAGCAGCGCGGGTCCAGGCAGTGGTGCAGCTCCCAGAGGTGGCCCAGCTGGTGGAGCGCGTGGCGGGTGACGGCCTTGAAGGCGCTCTCCAAATCCTTGTGGGGCGCGATGGTGAGGATGGCGCGGTCCTTCCCCTGGCGCGCGAAGCCCGCCGTGGGCGCCACGCCGCTGGGGAGCTCGCGGTCCTTCAGCTTGCGCGTGGTGAGGAGCAGCACCTTGTCGTCCTTGTAGGAACGGATGCCCTGAACCTCATCCATCAGCTTCTCCGCATCCAGCGGCTCGGACATGCCCGCGGGCACCTCCGCGCTGCCGGAGTGCTCACTGCCCACGCCGAACGCCGTGTAGAGCGTGCGGTTGAACTTCGCGAGCTGCTTGTCGTCGAAGGGGTCCAGCGTCACGACGCGAATCACGGGGCGTCACCTCGGCGGAAGGGCCCCAGGTGCGGGGGCCCGTCGGTCCATGGGGCTTTCAGCTCTCACCCTCGGGCGGTTTGACCTTGGGCGGCCGGCCGCGCTTCTTGGGTGCGGCGGGCGCGGCGCCTTCCGCCTCGGGCGGCTTGGGCTTGGGCGGACGGCCGCGCTTCTTCGGAGCCGCGGGCTCGGCGCCCTCGGCCGTGGCCTCCGGCTTGGGCTTGGGCGGACGGCCGCGCTTCTTCGGCGCGGCGGGTTCGGCGCCCTCGGGCGCCTCCGTCTTGGCCTTGGGCGGACGGCCGCGCTTCTTGGGGGCGCCTTCCTCGGAGGACTCGGCCTCCTCGGACTCGCCTTCCTCGCTGGACTCCTCCTCGGACGGCTCGGAGGGCTCCTCGTCGGACGGCAGGTCCAGGTCGCTGTCCAGGCCCAGCAGGTCGCTGTCCAGGTCCAGGTCGCCGTCCTCGCGCTGGAACTCGGCGGCGGTGCGCTTGGGGCGCTCGCGGCCGGGCGGGAAGAGGACGATGTCGATGGCGTCCTCGGCGTTGACCTCGGCGGTGCCCAGCGCGGCGGCGACCTCCGTCACCAGCAGGTGCCGGGCGTTGTCGTAGAGCTCGCGCTCCTTGGTCGGCAGCGGGCGCAGCTCGCTGAGCACCTGGAGCCCCTTCACCACCTCGGCCAGACCCATGATGCCGCCTTGGGTCATCCGGTCCAGGTTGGTGCGGGCTCGCTGCTTCCAGTCGAGGTCGGCCTTGTCGCTGTCCGAGCGGAGGAAGGAGAAGATGGCCTCCACGTCCTCGGCGGATGCGACCTTGCGCACGCCGATGGAGAGCACCTTGCCCTCGGGCACCATCACGACGGCGCCATCTTCTTCGCGGCGCATCGTGACGAAGGTGAGCTTCTGTCCCGCCACTTCCTTCACATCGATGGCGGAGACTCGGCAGACCCCCTGGTTCGGATAGACGACCCGGTCGCCAACCGCGAGCTGGAGTGACGCGGACCCTTCAGGCATGTCCCCCTCACGGGTGAGGTTGGTGGGCTGAACGTCGGAACAGGCCCGGGCTTAGCACCGAGCCACGTCGGATGCCACGAGTTTACCGGGGGATTGCCGCCGGACGTGCGTCCGCGCGCTGAACCCCGAGGAGGTTGCCCAGCACCCGCTTCTGCCCCGCGTCCAGCGCCGCCTCGACCTGTGCATCCGTTGGCTCCATCCCGTCCACTCCCGGCCGGGCGTCCACGCGCGCGGCCATTCCCAGGGTTCCCATCAGGCCGAACACGGCCACCGCCACCAGCTTCTTCATGGTGAGTCCTCCGTGGCGCTCAGGGTAGGGGGCAGCCTCCGGTGATCAACTTTTCGGCGACAGGTCGCTGCACCGCTGTAGCGGCCCGTTACCGGTTGGGCGCGGGCGTGGGAGGCTCCGGAGGGGGAGCGGGCGAGGTGCCGGGCGCCGCCACGGGCGATACCTCGAGCACCAGGCTGCCGGTGTTGTCGGCCAGATGGTCGTCGGGGAAGGCGAGCTGGAGCCAGGTGGCGCCCCGCAGGCGCAGGGGGCGGCCCAACTCCAGCAGCGTCAGCAGGCCGGCCGCGCGCTCCGGGCTCTCTCCGGCCCCATACAGGCCCAGCACGCGGCCCACCGGCCCCCCGTCGAAGCCCCGTGTGCGCGCGGACTCGGCGGTGTCCCTCAGCACGACGTCGTAGTGCGTGTCCGGCTCCAGTCCGCTCAGCAGGAAGCGGTCGGCGCGCGACAGCTTCACCGCGTGCGTCCGGGCGTCCACGCGCAGGGTGGTGACGGGGCCGTCGTTGTCCCATTCGCGCACGCGGACCAGCAGCGTGCCGTGGTTGTCCGTCCGGTTCGCGTCCAGCAGGAAGGCATGGAGGCGCGAGGCGTGGCGCACCAGTCGCTCCTCGCCGTCCAGCACGCCGAAGGACTCATGCGCCGCCAGCCGCGCGTCCCCCTCCAGGAAGTAGCCGGCGTGCTCCACCAAACTGGCATGGCCCAGCGACGCCCAGCCCTCCACCCGGACGCTGTAGGTGCGCGACGGGTCCAGCCGCATCTGCGCGGTGGAGAGGTAGGGCACGCGGAAGGCGTGCGCCACGCTGGACAGGGACATCCGCTCGGCGGGCATCCGCACCTCCTGAGGAGGCGTGGCGCGGTGCGGCTGCTGAGCGGGGCCCAGCATCCGCTTGGGGAGCAGGCGGGCATGGACGGCCAGGGTGGTGCCCCGCTCGGCCCGCACCGTCTGGCTCCACGCCACCATGCCCGGGACCTGGACCTCCAGCAGGTGCTCCGCGTCCGCGGGAAGCTGCGTGAGCAGGGCGGGCGTGCGCGCGGTCTGCGGCTGGCCGTTCACCCGGATGGCGGCGCCCGGGGGCGACGAGCTCAGCTCCACGGAGAAGGTGCCCGTGCTGTTCGACACCAGCAGGACCAGCGTGGCCATCAGCGCCACGATGATGGGCGCGCCCAGGGTGACGGCCCGGGGCATGCCCATTGTCCGCGATGCCGCCGCGTCCAGGGGCGGGACACCCGGGCCGGGCAGGAG
>NZ_JAAIYB010000181.1 GCF_010894475.1 Myxococcus vastator | reverse complement strand
GCGTGGGAAGCGGCCCTTGGCGCTCCGGGTTACCCGAAGAGACGCCGCGGAGGGCACGTGGAGCCCATCATCGTCTGTGCCGAGCTTTACATGCGTCTGGGGGACGACGAAGTGCTCGTCCTCGACTGCCGGGACGCCGCCGATTGGGAGCGTTATGACCTGCACATCCCAGGGGCCTTGCGGATGACGTGCGCGGAGATCGCTCGCGACCACCACATGCTCCCGGATGACGAGCTCATCGTCCTGTGTGGTTGCTCGCCGGACGGCAGGGACACGCGCCGTGTCTGTCGTCTGCTCCGGATGAAGGGGCGCGAGGCCGTCTGTCTCGACGGCGGGCTGCTGGCGTGGGTCACAGGTGGCTTCCCCACGGAGCGGCACACCCGGGCGCCCCTCGCCGCGATGCCCCGCTGAGCACCACGGTGGATGCGGCGCGTCGTCAAACGGTGCTATGGAGCGGGCGACATCCTCCTCTGGAGACTGGAGAAACGCCCCCATGGCCAGGCTTCGCGCGGCCCTCATCGGTGCCACTGGACTCGCTGGACAGCAGTTCATCGCCGCCCTCAAGAATCACCCCTCCATCGAGCTGACGGGCCTCGCGGCCTCGCCTCGCTCGGCGGGCAAGACGTATGCGGAGGCGTTGAAAACGGCGAGTGGCATGATGGCCTGGTTCGTCCCGGAGCCGCTGCCCGCCGAGCTCGCCGGCATGAAGGTGGTGGCCGGTGACGCGCTCGAGGCCCGGGATTACGACCTGGTCTTCTCCGCCGTGGAGGCGGACGTGGCGCGCGAGCTGGAGCCGCGGCTGGCCAAGGACATCCCCGTCTTCTCCGCCGCCAGCGCGTTCCGTTACGAAGACGACGTCCCGCTGCTGATTCCCCCCGTCAACGCCGCGCACGCGCCCCTCATCCGGGAGCAGCAGCGCCGGCGGGGCTGGAAGGGCTTCATCGTCCCCATCCCCAACTGCACCACCACCGGCCTGGCGGTGACGCTGGCGCCGCTGGTGGAGCGCTTCGGGGTGAAGGCGGTGTTGATGACCAGCCTCCAGGCCATGTCCGGCGCCGGCCGCTCGCCGGGCGTCATCGGCATGGACATCCTCGACAACGTCATCCCCTACATTCCCAAGGAGGAGCACAAGGTCGAGGTGGAGACGAAGAAGATCCTGGGCGCGCTCCGCCCAGCGGGTGACGGCCTCACGCCGCACGACGTGCGGGTGTCCTGCACCTGCACCCGCGTGGCGGTGATGGAGGGCCACACCGAGTCCGTCTTTGTCTCATTGGACAAGAAGGCCTCCGTGGCCGAAGTGACCCAGGCCCTGCGGGACTGGAAGGGCGCCGAGCTGGCCCGGAACCTGCCGTCCGCCGCGCCGCGCTGGATTGAGGTGCTGGACGATCCCTTCCGACCCCAGCCCCGTTTGGACCGGGACACGCATGGCGGTATGGCCACCACCGTCGGACGCATCCGCGAGGATGGCGTCCTGGAGAACGGCTTCAAGTACGTGCTGGTGTCACACAACACCAAGATGGGGGCGGCGCGAGGGGCCATCCTCGTGGCCGAGCTGCTGTTGGCCCAGGGCTTGTTGGGCTAAGCCCCGTCACTGACGAGGGGGTGCACAGATTCAGGGTGCCATCGTCAGCTCGAACCACTACTCTGCGCGCCCACGGACGCGCCTGGTTTCAACCGAGAGGAGACTTTTCAATGGCCTACGTCGTTGCCGACCCTTGCATCAAGTGCAAGTACACCGACTGTGTCGAGGTGTGCCCGGTCAATTGCTTCTACGAGGGTGCCAACTTCCTGGTCATCCACCCGGATGAGTGCATCGACTGCGGTGCTTGCGAGCCGGTGTGCCCCACCAAGGCCATCTTCCCGGAGACGGAGCTCCCGGAGCAGTGGAAGGAATACAAGGCGCTGAACGCCGACCTGTCCACCAAGTGGCCCAACATCGCGGAGAAGCGGACCGCGCTGCCCGAGGCCGAGGAGTTCAAGTCGAAGGACGGCAAGCGCTCCCTGCTGGATCCGGCGCCGGGCTCGTAATCCGCTGACCTTCGCGTGTCCTGAGAAGGCCCTTTCGCCCAGCGGCGCGAGGGCCTTCTTCGTTGCGGGGCGCTACTCGGCGCGTAGGGCGCTCAGCTTCAACCCGCGTGATTCCAGCGCGTCACGCAGCCGGCTCAGGTCCTCGGCCGCCACGGGGCCGTGCCGGCCCTGGATGCGCAGGGACACCTCGCGCGGGCCCGTGCGTTCGACCTCCACCGTGGCGTCCAGGTGCCCGCGCAGGCTCATGCTGAGCGCGGGCCGCTGGGACTTCACGAACACCTCGATACGCTCGATGAGCGCCATCGCGGCCTCGGCGCGCGCGGCGGGGTTCACGTCCTCGGCCGGAGCGTGCGCGCCTCCCGCGCTCGTCGTCACCGCCGTGGCGCTCTGTGCGCCAGTCGGCTCCGGGAGGGGCCTCTGTGATTCCGGAGGTGGTGGCCCGGGTGCAGGCCGTGCTTCGGGCTGAGCGGGAAGGGCGGGCCGCAGCTCCTTCGACAGCTCGCGGGCGATGAAGTCATGGAGCCGGTGTTCGGTGCGCTCTTGCCCCAGGGCCTGGGCCTCGCTCCGGACCGTGCCCAGCCGCTGGACTTCGACATTCATCGCCTGCCGCTGGAGCCCCAGGCTCTCGGGGCTGGAGACCGCGCCGCGCTGTGCGGTGAGCACGGGCCCCGCTGCTCGGGCCAGCAGCGGGGGCGTGGGGCCCGCGCGCGCGGCGCCTGGGGGCCTCAGTCCCGCGCGTTGGGGTCTGGGAGGGGTGCTGCGTGCGTCCGCTTCGTCGAGCGCCTTCTTGAAGCGCTCTGCGTCGGCGGAGGACTTCGTCTGTCCGGAGCCGGGGGTGGGCTCGCGACTGTCGACCTTCATGGCATCCCTCGTGCGGTGGGCGCGAGGAGCAGAGCAGGGGACGTGCCAGCCCCCCGACGCCAGAAAATCCTCAGCCCGCCCCCCGGAACCGGTACCGCCGGGTGGATGGGCGTCCAGACGTGGGATGCGCGTCAGCGATGCGTGCCGAAGGCGCCGGGCTGGATGGGCGCAAGTCCGGTCAGGTCGTTGACGGCCAGGGGGCACGAGGCCACGGCGGCCGGGTCCGCCAGGCTGGGCGTCTTCGCCCAGTCCCGCTCGGGGAAGATGAGGGCGTCGCGCAGCTCGATGGACGTCAGGCCCTTCTTGTACTCCCAGAAGCGGCCTCGCACGAGGACGCGGGAGCCCTTGAGCAGCTTGTTGAGGTCCGCGAACTGCGCGTCCTGCAGCTTCGCGGAGATTTCCACGCGCGGGCGCTTGGGCGCCTTGCCGAAGTTGAACTCGAAGCGCTCCGTCGTCGGCGCCTCGGGCTCCACCCACAAGAGCCGGGCCAGCATGTACGGGGCTTCCGGCTCCTCGCCCTTCTTCAGGCGCTTCTTCTTCGGCTTCTCGAGCTTGAGGTCCACCAGCTCCAGCGCGCCGAAGGCGACCTCGTGGTCCAGGTAGTTCTCGCGGAAGAGGGCCTCGGCGGTGGACGCGCCCACGGAGGTGGCCCGCTGGACTTCCTGGGCATAGCGCTCCCGCAGGGCGGGCAGGGTGACCAGGAAGCTGTCCAGGGGCTTCACGCCGTTGGCGAGGAAGCGAAGCCGCCCCATGTCGATGGCCGGGTAGTAGGGCGCCAGGGCCTGCGCCGTCACCAGCCACTCCTGGGGCAGCTTCCGGTCGATGAGCACGCGCCGCACCATGGCGACGAGGAAGGCGTTGCCGGGAAAGCGCGGGTTGACGAGCTGGGTGTTGAGGGCGTTGACCAGCACGGGGTCCAGCATGAAGTTCTCGTCACGCTTGTGCAGCAGCACACCGGTTTCACCCATCAGGGTCAGCATGGCCCCGAGCACCTGGGCGCAGCCGGCATCCTGGGTCCCCTGCTTGAGCCCCTGGTTCAGCTTCGACCGGGCGAAGCGCTTGTCCAGGTCCTCCTCGCGGAAGACGGGGGCCTGACCGTTGCCGAAGAACAGCTCGGGCTGGGCGGTTGCGGGCATGGCCGACAGGGCCAGGGCGAGTGCGAGCAGTCGGTTGAAGCGCATGGCGCCTCGCAGCCTACCACGGCACACGGACCCGCTGTGCGGCCGGCCCGTGGCGGCAGGCAGGCGTGGCATGGGGGAACCCCCGCGGCCACGGTGCTTTTTCCGCCTGTTGACCTTGCGGGCTTTTGTGTACCTTGCCCGCGACATGTCCTCTCCCACGGATACTTCCGCGCCCGTCACCATCACTCAAATCCAGAGTGAGGCGGAGCTCATGCAGGCGCTCGCCATCCGCGAGGTGGTGTTCATCGAGGAACAGGCGGTTCCCGAAGGCATCGAGCGCGACGCCGAGGACGTGCACGCCTACCACGTCATCGCCAACCAGGGCGGCCACGCCATTGGGACAGGGCGGCTGGTGATGTTGACGCAGCCTCCGGCCAACCAGGAAGGCACGTGGGGCCAGATTGGCCGGATGGCCGTGCTCCAGGCGCACCGCAAGGCGCGCGTGGGCTCCCTGTTGCTGACGTCCCTGGAGGCAGAGGCGCGCCGTCGCGGCGTCAACGGCATCATGCTGCACGCCCAGCTCTACGCGCTGGAGTTCTACAAGAAGCACGGCTACCAGCCGGTCGGCGGCGTCTTCGAGGAAGCCGGCATGGAGCACCTGGAGATGCACAAGCGCTTCTGACGTCGCCTCAACGGCGCGGTGGCCGGGGGGCTGGCGGCTGGGCATGCCGCGGGTCCTCGGGCCACGAGTGCCGGGGGTACTTGCGGCTCAGCTCCTTGCGAATCGCGGGGTAGTGCCGCTCCCAGAAGCCCGCGAGGTCGGTCGTCACCTGGACCGCGCGCATGTTCGGCGCCAGCAGGTGCAGCACCAGCGGGACGCGACCCGCGCAGACGTTGGGCCCCTGCGCCATCCCGAAGAAGTCCTGGAGTCGCGACTCGACCCAGGGCGGCTTGCCCGGCTCGTAGTGGACCTTGACGCCGCGGCCTCCGGGCAGCGTCACCCGCTCCGGCGCGTGCGTGGCCAGCAGCCGCTGCTGTTCGGAGGTGAGCCGTGCGTAGAGCGCGTCCAGCAGGGACACCCCTTCCAGGTCCTTGAAGCTGCGCGCGTCCGAGCACAGCGACGCCAGCGCATCGCGCAGGAAGGCGCTATCGACGGTGGGGAACCTCGCCTCGGGGAAGGCCTCGGCCAGCAGGGCCACGCGGGTGCGCCACTGCTCCAGGGCCTCCGGGTCCGCGAACTTCCCGGGCCCCGCGGCCAGCGCGGCTTCCACGAGCACGCGCGCGGTGGCCTCCGAGGCGGGCGCGGGCGTGCGGGTCTCCTCCAGGACGAGGTTCCCGTAGGACAGGCGGGTGAGCCGCTCCACGCGCCGGGCCTCGGCGTTCCACTGGAGGGTGTCCACGTCCTCCAGCGTGTCCGGGTAGAGGTCGAGCAGCCACTCCGGCTCCACGGCGCTGGCCAGCCGCACCACGGCGCCCTTGCCGGGGCGCTCCTCGGCGTCGGCGGCCACCATGAGGTCCGCGTCCTGGACCACGCTCACGTCTGACAGCGTGGCCGTCCCGCCTCCGAACATCAGCAGCTCGGGCGCACGGGGGCGGCGGCGCCGGGCGACGCGGTCGGGGTAGCCCGCGAGCACGCTGAGCATCAGCGCCTGCTCCACATCCTCGGGCCGCTGGGGCCGGGCGCCCTGGCCACGCACCGCGCGCCGCAGCTGTTTCTGGACCCGGTCCACGGACTGCACGGCGCCGGCCTCCAGGGAGAGGGAGTGCATGCGGCCCGACGCGAAGTTCGCGCGCTCGGCTTCGCGGAAGCGCTCGAACAGCTCCAGCAAATCGGACGGCCCGCTGACGGTGGCGGCCGGACGTCCTCCCTGGCCCAGGTTGGCGCGAGCCTCGCGGCGGATGTCGCGTTCGCCCATGAGGGCGGCGAGCACGGCGGCTTCGGCGCCCACTCCCCGGCGCTCACCCTCGACGATGATGCGCGCCTGTCGGGGGTGGACGGGGAAGCGCAGGAGCCGCTCGCCGACCGCCGTGACGGTGCCGGCGGGGTCGACCGCGCCCAGCCGGCGGAGCAGCGTCTCCGCGGCGTCCAGGGACGCGGCCGGGGGCGGCTCGAAGAAGGGGAAGGCGGCCAGGTCGGTGATGCCGGCCGCGCGCAGGGAGAGGACCGTTTCGGCCAGGTCCGTGCGGCGAACCTCCGGTGCGTCCTGCTCCGGGCGGCCGTCGAAGTCGTGCTGGGTGTAGAGGCGCAGACAGTGGCCCGCGCGCGTGCGGCCCGCGCGGCCCGCGCGCTGGATGGCGGAGGCGCGGCTGACCTTGGACAGCTTGAGGGTGGGCAGGCCGGACCAGGGGGAGTGGGAGGCGACGCGCGCGAGCCCGGAGTCGATGACCACCGCCACGCCGTCGATGGTGACGGACGTCTCGGCGACGTTGGTGGAGAGGATGATCTTCCGCCGCGAGCTGCGCCGCACGGCGCGGTCCTGCTCGGCGGGGGACAGGTCGCCGTGGAGGGGGAGCACGTCCGCGCCGTGGCGCTCGGCGAACTCGGCGCATGCGTCGCGCGCGCGGCGGATTTCACCGGCGCCGGGGAGGAAGACGAGCACGTCGCCATCCAGGCCTTGGGTGAAGAGTCGCTTGATGCCGGAGAGCACCTGCTGGTCCAGGTGGCGGTCATCGGGCGCGGGCAGATACTCCACGCTCACGTCGAAGCGCCGGCCCTCGGAGCGGAGCGAGGGACACCCGCCGAGGTACGCCCGGATGGGCTCCGCCTCCAGCGTCGCGGACATGACGACGACCTTGAGGTCGGGGCGCGCCGTCTCCTGGAGGCGCCGCAGCAGGGCCAGGGAGATGTCCGCGGACAGGTGCCGTTCGTGGAACTCGTCGAGCACGACGATGCCCACGTCGCGCAGCTTCGGGTCGGAGAGCAACCGGCGGCCGAGGACGCCCTCGGTGACGAAGGACAGTCGCGTCTTCGCGCTGCGCACGTCCTCGAAGCGGACCTGGTAGCCCACGGACTCGCCCACGCGCTCGCCCAGCTCCTCGGACACGCGCTGGGCGGCGAGCCGCGTGGGAAGCCGGCGTGGCTGGAGGACGATGATTTCCTTCCCCTGTCCGAGCCCGGCCTCCAGGAGCGCGCGAGGCACGCGCGTCGTCTTTCCCGCACCCGGAGGCGCTTCGAGGACGAGCGAACGTGCGCCCCGCAGCGTGGAGACGATGTCCGGCAACAGGGGATCGATGGGAAGCGCGACGTCCGCCATGGCCCGGTGTCCTTTTAAGGCGTGTCCGCCTGCGAGGAAGCCTTCTTCTTCCGGACGCGAGGCGCCTGTGCCTCACTCGGGGCCGGAGGTTCGGTGGCCTCGGCTGAGGCCGGCTCCGCTGCATCGGCCTTCTTGCGGCCCCGGCGCGCGCCGCGTGGCGCGGTGGCCACATCGGGGGCCGCGGGCTGGCGGTCGTTCGTCTCCGCTCCATCCGTGGCCTTGGGGGACGCATCGTCCCGTTCGGCCGGGGCCTTGGCTTCCACATCGGCCTTGCCCGCGCGTTCCGCGTCCACAGGCGCCGCCTCGGGCTGGGCAACAGCGCCATCGTTCGACTCAGCAGCGGTGCCCGCGGCGGCCACGCCACCCGAGTCGCCACCGGTGTCCGAGTGCGCGTCGCCCGAGTCCATGCCCACCTCCGGATTGGCTGCGCTGGCGGAGGGTTCACCCCTGGGAGAGGGACCCGCCGTCGCCGTGGCACCGCTCGTGGCTGGAGGCGCCACGGACGCGGGGCTGGCGACGTCGCTCCCCGCATCCAGGGCCGCGACCTCGGCGAGTTCGGCCTCGGTGGGCTCCATGGAGTCCGCCGGCTCATCGAAGCCAGCCAGCGCGTCGTCGGAGAACGTCAGTCCCCGTCCCGCGCGGCGCTTGGGCTTGAGGTTCAACCCGGCGGCCTCATAGACGGTGGGGGCGGGCACGAGCGCGGCTTCGGCCAGCAGTCGCGCCTGACGAAGGGACTGCTCGAGCTTCCGGCCCAGCGACACGAGTTCCTCGCGAAGGAGGGTCTCCTGTTCCAGCGACAGGGGCGAGGGCTCGTGGCTGGTGCGCCACGCGTTGTGGGCGGTCAGCACCTGCTCCATGACGGGCCGCACGAGCGCGAAGTCTTCCCGGGCGAAGATGCGCGTCACATAAGCGCTCTTCGTGCGCCGCTCGTAGGACGTCGCGTACTCGAGGACGGCTTCGCGGGGGGCGCGCCGCAGTTGCGGGAACTTCAGGTGGGGGAAGAGGGCCTCGATGACGGGCGCGCGGCTGCTGGCGGTGAAGGTGATGCCGGCGAGCAGCTTCTCCAGCACGTCCACCCACAGGCCCTGCTGGTGGAACGCATACTCCTCGCGAGCCTCTTCCAGCTCAGGAAGGTCCTTCACGCGGTCGAGCACGCCCTCGGTAGGCGCGCGCGCGGTGCGCACCAGCTCCCATGCGGTGGTCAGCCAGCCCTTTTCGGCGTCGAGGCCGGGCCGGCCGGTGAGCATTTCCCCCGCCGTGGCGAGGCGAGCCTCGAAGGCTTCGGCGAAGCGGATGAGCTCGTACGATTCGAGCGTGGACGACATGCGGCGGCTCCTCGGAAGGGCGGCGGGAGATAGCACACCCGGCGCCGAGCACCGAGCGGACGGGCAGGGGCTTCAGCGCCCGCCGAGCAGAATCTCCAGGGCCTGGGGATGCGAGAAGTCAGGAAAGGCGACCGTGGCCCCTGCGTCGATGAGGGCCTGCACGGAGAAGGTTCCGGTCCCCACGCCGATGCACTCGGCGCCGACGCCGTGGGCCGCATGGACGTCCTTGGGCGTATCGCCGATGACGACGACCCGGCACTCCTCCACGGGGACGCCCAGCTTCGCGGCGCCGGCCTTGGCGCCGCAGCGAATCAGCTCGGTGCGGTCCTCGTTGTCGCAGCCGAAGCCGCCGAAGTCGAACTGGTCGTAGATGCTCACGCGCTCCAGCTTCACGCGAGCGCCCTCACGGACGTTGCCCGTGCCCAGTCCCACCGCGAACCCGGACCGCGAACGGGCTTCCTTCACGGCCTCGCGCATGCCGGGGAAGACGCGGTAGCGCTGGTCATCCACCTTGTGGACCTCTTCGGCGAGGTGGGCGACGTAGGCGTTGATGACCGCGTCGATGGCCGCGACCGAGTCCTCCACGCCGATGAGGTGCATCGCCTTGCGGACGATGGCCCGGTCGGTCATGCCGGACATCGGAAACGAATCGCACGCGTCCCGCCGCCCGTGGAGCTTCTCGAAAGCGGCTTCCATGGAGCGGCGCCCCGCGCCGCCCGTGGTGACCAGGGTTCCATCGATATCGAAGAGGAGGACGGTGGGACGCATGGCCCCCATTTAATGGAGGCCCCGTGCCGACGCGAGCCCGGAGTCAGGTAGACTGCGTCCGCTCAGGGCTCGACGAGCGTGAGGCCACGCTGGAGTGCCTCGCGGACCAGGGCGCGCTCCTCCACGGGCAGCCGGTCCTCCAGCGCCTGGCGGGCCTGCTGCCCACCCAGGCGTCCGAGCGCCACGGCCACGGCTTCCCGGACCTGTGATTCCGGGTCCCGCAGCCGGGTGATGAGCGTGGGGATGGCGTCCAGCCCCAGGCACCGGCGCAGGGCGTCCGCCGCGCTCGCACGCACCTCGGCTGGGGCCTTCGCGTCTTCGAGCACCTCGCGGATGGTCACCGCGCCGCCTGAGGGGTCCACCAGCGCCAGGGAGGATACGGCGAGCGTCCGCCGCGCGGTGGGGCTTCCCTTGTCCACGACGAGCGCTGACAGGACAGGCGCCGCTCGGGGCCCCAGACGCTTCCAGGCGTCATCTAATGGGGCGCCAGTCCGCGTCGTCGCATCGAGGAGCGCGATTACCTGGGCATGGACGTCGGTGCCTGGCGCGGGCGCGCTGGTGGCGAGCAAAGGCTCCGAGCTGGCGGAAGCGCTCACTCGAGCCAGGCCTCCGGACCCCGCGAGCAAGACGCTGCCGAGCACCACGGGACGCCAGGCGAGACGGCGGACGGACCACGAGGGAACAGCGCCAGGACGCGGGGGGAGGGTGGTCGTCATGGGGGCTTCCCGGACAGAAAGGGACGTTTCCATTTTATACGGCATTGGTGCCGCGGCGGGATGCGAAGGCCGTTATGGTCGGCGCGTCATGGCCGGACGGGTCCTCTTCTTCCTTCAGCACGCCACGTACGAGCCGGCATTTCAGGCCGCCACCATGGGCATCACCGCCGCGGCCATGGGGGACGAGGTGTACTTCGTCTTCGCCTTCGATGCGCTGCGCCAGCTCGTGGGTGGTGCGTATGGTCAGCCTTCGAGCGAGCGCGAGCACGAGGAGCTCACTCGCGCGGAGTCACTCGGGGTGTTGGCGCCACCGCGGATGCTGGCGGAAGCGCGCACGCTGGGCGCGAGGCTGATCGCCTGCGACACCACGGTGCGCATCTGCGGCTACTCACCGGAGGCGCTGGAGGGCACCTTGGACGAGGTGATGGGCATGGCCTCCCTGTGGCGACTGACGGCGGGCGCACGGGTGCTCACCCTGTAGTCGGTGGGCCATAGGCCTACGTACGTCGCTCTTGGCCGCTCGGGCATCGCTCTGGCTGTAACGTCGCAGTGGCATCCAAACGGGCAGGAATCAGTCCGTCGACGCGGTAGCGCCCGACGGGAATGACGCGATAACCTGGGGCCACGCCGTACCCCCTTTGGAGAACCCGGCCGCGCGGGAAGCCCCGCGTCCCCCAGTAGCAGAAGGAATTCATTGCCTATGCGCTCCAAGCTGCCCCTCCTGAGTGCACTCTCCGTCGGCGCCGTCGTCCTGGCCTGTCAGACGTACGATTTCGAGCCGGTGGAGCCGCTGGCCATCGCGCAGACGACGGTGGAGGAGGTCATCAACGCCCGTCGGAGCAAGCCCAACATCATGTTGTTGGTGGATACCTCCGGGTCGATGACGTACCCGGTGAATCCGTCGCCTGCCTGCGACGTGGAGTTTGAAGGGAACATGGTTCCCTGTGGTGGCGAGGCGACGTGCAACGTTGATGTCTGCCCCACGCGTTGGACCGCGCTGCAGTCGGTTGTTCCGCAGTTCCTTGAGAACAGCGGTCGTTTCGTTCGTTTCGCGCTGACGACGTATCCCGAGACGCGGGGAGGAGAGTCGATTCCGGACCTGTGCCGTGCCTCCACTGCTGGAGCCCTGCTCAAGACGCTTCCTGAGCAGGAGGATGATGATTCGCTGCTGGCGCACGCCAATGAAATCAACACCCTGCTGCAGGCTATCCCCAATGGTGGCGAGGGGCGGCCTCTTGGAGGCACGCCGACTAGCGGAAGTCTGAACTTCGTGGGAGGGCTGGATGGGCTTCAGGACCCCGACCGGGAGAACTTCGTCATCCTCCTGACGGACGGTCTGCCGAACTGCAACGAGGGCAACCCCAACAGCGGTGCAAACACGGAACTGTGCAAGTGCACCATCGAAAACAACCAGTGTCAGGGTGGCTACCTCAACCGTGGATGCCTGGACTCCGATGCATCCGTGACGGCTGTACGGGAACTTCGTGAGAAGGGCATTCGGACCATCGTCATTGGCTTCGGTGCGGAGACGGCCGTGGGGGATGGACCGGCAGCGCTGGAAGCGATGGCTCGCGCGGGCGGCTTCGACCGGACGTGCAATGCGGAGCGCCCGTGCGGAGAGGGCGACACGTGCAACCCGACCACGGGGCTGTGCAACCGTTCCTTCTTTCAGGCCGGGAACCAGAGTGAGCTTGCTCGTGCGCTGGAGGACATCAGTCTGGCGGTGATGTTGCCGGAGCCTTGCCTGATTCCTCTGGAAGGCCCCCAGCGCCCGACCGACCCCAAGCTGCTCGTGGTCTACGTGGAAGGCGAGCGGGTCCCCGCGAGCGACAGCACGTGGGCGCTGGAGGACCGCGGCGTGCTCTTCACGGGGCAGACCTGCGAGCGCATCCTCAACTCCACGCCGGAGGCGCCCGTGCGGATTGAAGTGCGGGCCATCCGTCAGCGTTAGTCCAGCGGTTCGCGGGGCGGCTTTACCCGGCGAGGGGCGGGGATTATAGGTCCCTCCCTCCCTGGAACGGCCGCCCTGCTCATGAAAGCCACCATCCTCTCGCGCTCCGCTTCCATCCCGTCCACCCGGCGACTTGTCGAGGTGGCGCGCGCCAGAGGACACCGGGTGCGGGTCCTCAATCCGCTCCAAGTGCAGATGCACCTCGATGGGCGCAGCGCCACGCTCTATTACGGACGCAAGAAGCTGGCGCCCACGGACGTCGTCCTCCCTCGCATCGCCCAGTCCATCAACACCTACGGCCTGGCCGTGGTGAATCAGTTCGGCCTGGCGCGGGTCCCGCTCGTCAACCACGCGCAGGCCATTGCGCAGTCGCGCAACAAGATGCGCTCGCTGCAGCTGCTCTCGGCGCACGGCATCGACATCCCTGCGACGGTGATGGCCCGTGACGCGGCCCACCTCAAGGAGATGGTGGGCTTGCTGGGCGGCGTGCCCGTCCTCGTCAAACTGCTGCAGGGGCAGGAGAAGCACGGCGTCATGGTGTGCGAGAGCCTCCAGTCGCTGGAGGCCGCGCTCGAGGCGGTCCTGGGGCTAGGGCACAACCTGGTGATGCAGGAGTACGTGAAGAGCACGGGCATCGACGTCCGAGCGCTCGTCGTGGGAGGGCAGGCGGTGGCCGCTGTTCGTCGCCGCCCGCGCCCCGGGCGCCTGGCGCACACCCTCATCAAGGGGGCTCGGCTGGAGGCACACGAGTTGTCACCTGCCCAGCGAGCCACCGCGGAGAAGGCCACCCGGCTCATCGGGCTTGAAGTGGCGGCGGTGGACCTGCTCGACGTGCAGGGACAACCCAAGGTCTTCGAGGTGAACAGCTCCCCCGCGCTTCCTGAAATGGAGGCGGTGACGGGCGTGGACCTGGCCTCACTCATCATCATCCGCGCGGAAGCGCTCGTGGCGGGGGCAACGCCCGTGTCCGTGCCAGACCTGTCGCCTCCGTTGGCCCTGCCCGCGTCAGCTGAGCCCGCCCAGCTCCCCGTGGCCCGGAAGGGCCCGGGGCGCCGCGCCAGGACCGGCGAAGGCGGCGCGTGAAGAGAAAGACGGCCTCCGCCGTCTCAAGCGTGATACGCACCCCCGTTTCCAGGAGACGCCCATGCTTCGCCGCCGACGCCTTTCCTCCCTCGCCGCCCTGCTGGCGGCAGTGACCTGTTCCGCGCCCGTCCTGGCCGCGGATGTGGATCCGGCATCACTGTATGAGGTCTCCACCGAGGGGACCTCGACCCAGGTCAAGGCAGGGGAGAAGGGGACTTTCGTCCTCGCCATCAAGACGAAGGCGGGTGCCCATGTCTCCGACGAGGCGCCGTTGAAGCTTGAGGTGAAGGGGAGCCAGGTGACGCCGGCCAAGGAGAAGCTGGTCCTGGCGGACTCCGTGGCGAAGAAGGCCGAGGGGCAGGACTTCGTGGACCCTCGCTTCGAGGTCCCCTTCACGACAGCCGCCGCGGGCAAGACCACCGTGGACGCGAAGCTCGTCTTCTTCATCTGCACGGAGAAGCTCTGCGCACGTCAGCAGAAGACGTTCTCCCTTCCTGTCGAGGTCCTCTGAGTCCCCATGCGTGAGCGTTCTTCCAAGGGCGGCCGAGGTGAGCGCGGGAGCGAAGAGTCTCCCCAGCGTGCCAGCCGAGGCGAGCGTGGCGGCGGCGAAGCCTCCCGTTTCGTCTACGGTGTGAATCCAGTCCTGGCGGCCCTTCGAGCCCGGCCAGACGAGGTGGAGCGCTTGTTCCTGGTGGAGGGGCAGCTCGGCGCCCGAGCGGCGGGAGAGCTGCTCAGCCGGGCTCGCGAGTTCGGCATTCGCGTGGAGAAGGTGACGCGCGAGCGCCTGGGGGCTCTGTCGGAGGGCGGCGTCCACCAGGGCGTGGTGGTGGAGCTGCGCGGCTTCAAGTACGCGGAGCTGGAGGACCTCCTGGAGGCAGCCAAGGCGCAGGGCCAGCCTCCCCTGGTGGTCGTGCTGGATGGAATCCAGGACCCGCACAACCTGGGGGCCATCATCCGCTCCGCGGATGCGCTGGGGGCCCATGGCGTGGTGATTGCCAAGGACCGGGCGGTTCAGGTGACGGGGACCGTGGCCAAGGCGTCAGCGGGGGCTGTGGAGCACAGCCGCATCGCGCGGGTGGTGAACATCTCCCGGGCCCTGGAGGAACTGAAGGAAGCCGGCCTGTGGGTTGCCGCGGCGGACGTCGACGCCAAGGAGCCCATGTGGAGTGCCCGGTTGGATGGGCCGCTGGCGCTCGTCGTGGGGGCCGAGGGGGCAGGCGTCCGGGACGGCGTGCTCAAGCACTGCGACTTCCGTCTCCGGATTCCGATGGCGGGTCAGGTCGGTTCATTGAATGCGTCCGTTTCGGCCGGCATTCTGCTATACGAGGTCGCCCGCCAGCGGGGCACCGTCTCCGGCCGGTAATCGAAGTTTGGGATCAATCTCCTTGACTTGGGCGGATGGGAATTCTAGAAGGGCGCCCCTCTCAGGGCGGTGACGGGTGGTTGACGGAGTCGCTGGGGCGGGGTAGGGCGGCAGTCGCAGTACCGGATGAGTGCCGGTGTAGCTCAGCTGGTAGAGCAACTGATTTGTAATCAGTAGGTCGCGGGTTCAAATCCCGCCGCCGGCCAGGTAGGACGGGGCCGCGGATGAGGGCCCGGGATGTGGTAGTAGGACAAGTGAATATCTGGAGGGATACCCAAGCGGCCAAAGGGAGCAGACTGTAAATCTGCCGGCTCTACGCCTTCGATGGTTCGAATCCATCTCCCTCCACTCGGCAATTGCGGGAATAGCTCAGTTGGTAGAGCGTCAGCCTTCCAAGCTGAATGTCGTGGGTTCGAGTCCCATTTCCCGCTCCAAATGTTGTAGTCACAGCATCGCCAAGCCCTGATAGCTCAGTTGGCAGAGCGCATCCTTGGTAAGGATGAGGTCACCAGTTCAATCCTGGTTCAGGGCTCCATTTATTTTTGAGGAGTGTCATGGCCAAGGAGAAGTTCGAGCGTAACAAGCCCCACGTGAACATCGGCACGATCGGACACGTGGACCACGGCAAGACGTCGCTGACGGCCGCCATCACCAAGGTGCTGGCGAAGACGGGCGGCGCCACGTTTCTGGCGTACGACATGATTGACAAGGCGCCGGAGGAGCGTGAGCGCGGTATCACCATCTCCACCGCGCACGTGGAGTACCAGACGGCGAACCGGCACTACGCCCACGTCGACTGCCCGGGTCACGCCGACTACGTGAAGAACATGATTACGGGCGCGGCGCAGATGGACGGCGCCATCCTGGTGGTGTCGGCGGCGGACGGCCCGATGCCGCAGACGCGTGAGCACATCCTGCTGGCGCGCCAGG
>NZ_JAAIYB010000180.1 GCF_010894475.1 Myxococcus vastator | reverse complement strand
GTTGTTGGCAACCGTCTTGCTACCGTGACTCGCAGGGCAACAACAGGGTGGCGAGGTCGGCGATGACGGAACTGGATGTGGAGCGCAAGGACACGGTGTCGAAGGCAGTGACCCTCTTCCCGAAGGACACGGTGGTGAGGGCACTGTCACTGATGCAGCGGTATGGCTTGAACCGGCTGCCGGTGGTGGACGACGTGCACGGTGAGCTCATCGGCGACGTGACGGCCGACGACCTCACCCGGGTCTGGGAGCACGCGCCCCTGGCCTGTATGTCGGAAATTCTTTCACTGAAATCCCTGCGGGATGAGGACCTGGAGGACGCCACCCGTTGGGGGCCGCGCATCACCCTGGTCTCCCCGCTGGTGGACGTGTACCAGACCAGCAAACGCTGGGTGCAGTAGGCGCGGAGGTACGGATGAAGGCGCTCAGCCGATGACAGGCGTGAGCGCCTTCATCCACACCACCACGGCGGCGGCGCCCGCGTCCGGCACACCGACGGCGCGCGTGCCCAGGTAGCTGGCGCGGCCCAGGCGCGGCTGCATCCGGGACGTCGCCTCCGCTCCCGCCTCGGCCGCCTGCACGGCCGAGGCCCAGGCCTCGCGAGCCCCCTGCCCGCCGCGCACCGCCTTCGCGAACGCATCCGCGGCGGGCCGCAGCGCATCGAGCATGGTGCGATCTCCCGGCCGCGCACCGCCCAGCTCCGACACGGCGCTGACAGCCAGGTCGAAGGCCTCGGCCCACGCGGAGGCATCCGCGGGCCCCTCCGCCAGCCGCCGCGCGGCGCGCAGCAGCGCCGTCGCATAGAAGGGCCCCGAGCTGCCGCCGATGCTGCGCCGGAACGCGTTGCCAAGCGCCGTCAGCGCGCGCCCGGGACGGGTCCACGCGTCCTCCGGCAGCGCGCGAATCGCCTCGGCGCCACGCACCAGACTGAGCCCCAGGTCACCATCGCCCGCGGCGCTGTCGAGCGCTGTCAGCCGAGGCTCGGACAGCTCGAACGCATCCGCCACCTGCAGCACTGCCTTCCGGAAGCGGTCCATCCCTGGCAGTGGCGCCTCCGCCGGGAGTGCCGCCGACGTCGCGGCAACTGAAGGCCGGTACACCCCCGGCGCCTCCGGCAGCCGTCCCGCGCCGGGCCACGCGGGCGCATCCGCCGCCGCATCCAGGCGGGCCAGCCGCGCGTCGTCCACCTTCAGCAGCGTCAACGAGCAGCCGGGCATCTCCAGCGCGGAGAGGAACGTCCCGCTCCACGCGCGCTCCACGCGGATGCCGCCCTGGCGCAGCACGGCCAGCGCGTGCCGGGCGACGATGGCCAGCTCCATGGGCGGCGTGCCGCCCAGTCCGTTGACGAGCAGCACCACCCTGTCTCCCGAGCCGATGCGCCGGTCCTCGACGATGGTGGTGAGCAGCGTGTCCACCAGGCTGTCCGCCGTCCGCATCGGCACGCGCCGCACGCCTTGCTCGCCGTGGATGCCCAGGCCCAGCTCGATTTCGTCCTCTTCCAGCGTGAAGCCCGGCTTGCCCGCCGCGGGCACGGTGCAGGGCCCCAGGGCCACGCCCATGGTGCCCAGCGCCTCCGCCGCCGCGGTGGCCTCGCGGAGGACGTCCCGCAGCGACGCGCCCGAGGCCGCCGCCGCGCCCGCGACCTTGTGGACCAGCACCGTGCCAGCGATGCCCCGGCGCCGCGCGGGCTCCACCGTGTCGTGCAGGGACACGTCGTCCGCGACCACCACCAGCTCCACGGGGATGCCCTCGGCGCGCGCCAGCTCGGCGGCGAGCCCGAAGTTGAGCCGGTCCCCGGTGTAGTTCTTCACGACGAGCAGCGCGCCCGCGGGCCCCGCGACGGCGCGGATGGCGGCCAGCACGGCATCGGTGCTCGGCGAGGTGAAGACGTCACCCGCCACCGCCGCGTCCAGCATGCCCGCGCCCACATAGCCCGCGTGCGCCGGCTCATGGCCACTGCCACCGCCGGAGAGGACGGCCACCTTGCGCGCGTGGACGTCGGACGGCGTGTCGGCGCGGAGCACCACCGACTCCCCTTCCAGCAGCACCTGTCCGGGGGCGAGCGAGACCAGGCCCTCCAGCAGCTCCCGCACCACCGCGCGAGGGGCGTTGACCAGCTTCTTCATGAGCGTGTCCTCTCTCAGGCGCCGTCGAAGAAGTCGACCACGCCCGTCTCCAGCGAGTACTCGGCGCCGACGATGCGCATGCCTTCCTCCCGGCACAGCCGCTCCAGCAGGCGGCTGCCATGGCGGAGATGGTCGCAGGAGTTGCGGACGTTGGCGCGGACGGACTCCTTCAGCAGGAACTCCGGGTCCGCCTTCGGCCCGGCGGCGCTCACCACCGTCGTCACCGGCTCGCGGCAGCGCTCCACGATGTCGCGGATGTTGTCGGACGCCGAGCCCGTGCCGTTGCGCACGGAGTCCAACGTGGCCTTGATGGCGCCGCAGTGTGAATGGCCCATCACCACCGCCAGCCGCGTGCCGAACTCCGCCGCCGCGAACTCCACGCTGCCCACCAGCGACGGCGCGACGACGTTGCCCGCCACGCGGATGACGAACAGGTCACCCAGCCCCTGGTCGAAGATGTACTCCGACGGCGCGCGCGAATCGGAGCACGAGAGGATGATGGCGAAGGGACTCTGCCCCGCCACCAGCGCCTGCCGGGCGGAGCGGCCGAGCGGGTTCTCCACGCTGCGCACGTTCATGACGAACCGCTGGTTGCCCTCCCGAAGCTGCGCGAGGGCGTCCTGGGCGGACATGGGTGGCGTCGGAATGGTGGGCATGGCGCGAGTCCTCGCGGGCGGGTGAAGGGAAAGGTGGCAACCCAGCGGAGCGCTATACACCAGCCAGGCGGCCAGGGGGCGGGCCGTCCCACCGCTGCGACACGGGAGTTCGGCTGTCAGACACCGAGCGCGTCGCGGATGTGCTTCACGATGTCCGCTGGCGGCGGCGTCACGTCCACGCTGAGCGCGCGCGAGGGCAGCTCCATGGTCGCCATCTGACTCTCCAGCAGGGACGCGGGCATGAAGTGCCCCTGGCGCTGCGACATCCGGCGGGCGAGCACCTCATGCGGCGCGTGCAGGAACACCCACCTCACGTGCGCGGGGTCCAGCTCCTCCAGCAGCGTGCGGTAGGCCTGCTTGAGGCCGGAGAACGCCATCACCACGTCCTCGCCCCGCGCCAGCGCCCGCGCCACTTCATCGCGCAGCTTGCGCAGCCAGGGGGCGCGGTCCTCGTCCGTCAGCGGCGCGCCCGCGGCCATCTTCATCACGTTGGAGCGCGGGTGCAGGTCATCCGCGTCGACGAAGCGCCAGCCCAGCTCGGCTGCCAGGGTGCGGCCCACCGTCGTCTTCCCCGCTCCGGACACCCCCATGATGATGACGACCATTGACGCGACTCCTCCTGGCTCCGGGGCCCTCTGGCACATCGTGGGGCGCCCGGCGGCCTCGCGCCACCCCTTCCGAGGCGGAATGCCCACCGCATCACGTCCCGGAACGTCGGACCCGGGGGGTATGCTTCATCTCATCGCCGCCCAGGACGCGGCGCGGAGGGTCGGTCATGGCGGACATCGCGGACGGGGAGCAGGTCTCGGTTCAGGGCTCGGGTTCCAAGCCCTACATCCTCAAGAATACCGGCGGTGTGTATTCGTGCTCGTGTCCCGCCTGGCGCAACCAGTCGGTGGGTATCGAGCGGCGCACCTGCAAGCACCTGCGCCGCGTGCGCGGAGACGACGCGGAGGACGCGCGCATCGGCGGTGACGCGTCCGGCGCTCCCGCGGTCCCCGCGCGCCCGGCGAGGAGCACGGCGGCCGGCGACGACGCCAAGGCCCCGCCCCTGCTGCTGGCCCAGTCGTGGGAGAACGACGTGGACCTCACCGGCTGGTGGATGAGCGAGAAGCTGGACGGCGTGCGCGCGTACTGGGACGGGAAGCAGTTCTGGTCGCGGCTGGGCAACGCGTTCCTCGCGCCGGAGTGGTTCACCGCGGGGCTGCCGGACTTCCCGCTCGACGGTGAGCTGTTCGGCGGGCGCAAGCGCTTCCAGCGCACGGTGAGCATCGTCCGCCGTCAGGACCGGAGCGACGACTGGAAGGAGCTGGCCTTCGTCGCCTTCGACGCGCCCGGCGTGGTGGGCGCCTTCGAGGCGCGGCTGGAGCGCTGCCGGCAATGGATGGAGGAGGCGAAGCCCCCGCATGCGCAGTGGCACGCCCATGCGCGCTGTGACGGCACGCCGCACCTGCGCGCGGAGCTGGCGCGCGTGGAGGCGCTGGGTGGAGAGGGGCTCATGCTGCGCCAGCCCGGCTCACGCTACGAGGCGGGCCGCTCCCACACGCTGCTCAAGGTCAAGAGCTTCAAGGACGACGAGGCGCGCGTGGTGGGACACGTGGCCGGCGCGGGCCGCCACAAGGGCCGCCTGGGCGCGCTGGAGGTGGAGCTGCGAAACGGCACGCGCTTCAGCGTGGGCACGGGCCTGTCGGACGCGGAGCGCGCATCGCCGCCACCCGTGGGAGCCATCATCACCTTCCGCTACCAGGAGCTGTCCAACGACGGCGTGCCACGCTTCCCGTCGTACGTGGGTGTGCGCGTCGACGCCGCCCCCTTCGCCGCGCGCTGAGGCCAGCCGTCCCACGGCAGGAGTCACCGGTCCGCTGGTCGACGGAGCGGCGCCGCATTGCCACCTGACAGACGGTGCGTGCCCGGGGTGATGCGCGCCCGGGCGCCACCCTGGTGTCTGCTTCAGGGAACCATGCACTGCGAGCTCTGTCTGACCGAGCATCCCTACGAGGTGGCGTGTGGCGGCGAGCCCTGGACGCAGGTGTACCTGTCCACGGGCGACGCGGAGGCCCCTCCCGTGGACCTCACGGGCCAGACGTTGGGGAGTTACCGGCTGGTCCGCCGGCTGGGCGCCGGAGGGATGGGCACCGTCTACCTGGGCGAGCAGACGCGCATTGGCGCGCGGGTGGCGGTGAAGGTGCTGCACCCCCACCTGGGCCGGGACGAGAGCCTGCGCGCGCGCTTCTACGCGGAGGCGCGCACCGTCAACGTGGTGGGCCACCCGAACATCGTCCACATCTTCGACATCAACGAGGCGCCCGGCGGCCTCCACTACTTCGTCATGGAGTACCTGGAGGGCGTGCCCATGTCGCACCTGCCGCGGCCCATGGTGCCCGCGGCGCTGGTGTCGCTGCTGGCGCAGGCGTGTGACGCGCTGGACGCGGCGCACCGGTGCGGCGTGGTGCACCGGGACTTGAAGCCGGACAACCTCTTCGTGGTGCGGCACGCGGGGGAGCCGCCGACGCTGCGCGTGCTGGACTTCGGCGTGGCCAAGGCGCGCCGGCCCCACCCGGGCGAGGACGAGACGGCGGCGGGCATCGTCCTGGGCACGCCAGCGTACATGGCGCCCGAGCAGTCCGCGGGGCAGCCGGTGGACGGACGCGCGGACATCTACGCGCTGGCGGTGACGGCCTATTACCTGTCCACGGGGCAGCTCCCCTTCGAGCGGGGGCAGATGGTGGAGCTGGCGCTGGGCACGGGGCCGGTGGGCGCGCCGCCGCCGCACCTGCTGGTGCCCGGCGTGCCGCCCGCGCTGTCGGAGGTGCTGCTGCGCGCGCTGTCGCGCCGCTGCGAGGACCGCTACGCCACCGCGCTGGAGTTCAAGGATGCCCTGCTGCTGGCCGCCGCCCAGCCGCTGGCGGACGCCCTGTCACCCCAGACGCCGCCGCCGCGCAGCCACACGCCGGTGCCGTCCCTGGCGTGGCTGGACTCCGAAGGCCCGGCGACGGAGCCCAACATGCTCACCCCACCGCTGACGTGGGTGGCGCGGGTGCGGCGCCGCTCCGGCACGGGCGACGTGGAGGTGCTGTGCACGGAGCTGAGCCGGGGCGGGCTCTTCATGTGCTGCGCGGACCCCTTCCCGCGCCTGTTCAACCGGCTGGAGTTCACCCTGCTGCTGGCCGGCGAGCTGGTGGAGTGCGCGGGCGAGGTGGTGCGGCACGTGGACGCCGCCCAGGCCCAGACGTGGGGCATGTTGTCCACGGGCGTGGGCGTGCAGTTCATCAACCCGTCCGCCCGGCTGTGCGAGCTCATCCGCCGCGTGCAGCCCCACCGGCTGACCACGCCCGCGTCCACGTTGATGCGCGCGGAGGTGGTGCTCTGACGCGGGCCAGACGTCACTTCACCGTGAAGGTCCGCGAGGCCCCGGCGTAGGGCCGAACGTTGCCGTCCCAGCCCGACTTCCAGTGGCCTTCGTGGACGAGCCGGTAGGTGCCCGGCGCCGTGTCGTCGGGGATGCGCCACGTCACGGTGACGTGGGAGCACGCCAGCGTGGGCACGCAGTTCTCGCGCTTCCATTGGTAGCGCGTGGCCGGGTCCGCGTCGGTGGCCACGTCCGCCCAGGTGCCGTCCGGCTGGCGCCGCTGCACGCGCAGGAAGGTGCCCGCCAGGCGCAGGTCATTCTTGGGGTGCCCCCCCCAGAAGGTGGCGCGCGCCGTGTCGCCGAGCGAGTACGCGGGCTGTGCGTCGGTGACGACCTCGCCGAAATCCACCCACAGGAGCTTGTCGTCGAACACCACGCCGGGCTGCAGGCTGAGCTGCTCCTGGCGCAAGTCCCTGGGCGTGGGCCCGGGCGGCACACCGGCGCCGTCCCGCAGCGAGGTGGCCAGCAGGTGGAAGTGCTGCTGGAGGGCCGCCAGCGTCCACGGGCCAAAGTGCGTGGAGGCGCCTTCATAGTCCTGGCGCGCGTACTCCTCGCGGGTGGCCACGTAGCCCGAGTAGGCATTGGACAGGCCCGCGATGACGACGTCCGTCACCCCCGTGGGCGCCAGCGCCGTCTCCACGGTGTCGCGCAGGCGGCGTCCCGCCATGGTCGTCAATTCGAAGGGCACCGCCACCAGCGCCAGGTTGCCGAGGGTGACCAACTGCAGGGGCAGCACCTCCGGCGTCCACGGGAAGGGCCGCATGCCGCCCGTCTCCAGGACGATGGGCTTCTCCGCCTGGCACGGCGTGGTGGCGAGCGAGCAGCTGAACTGTCCCCAGGCATCCTGGCCGCCAGCGCAGGTGACGCCCTCCACGCCGACGCCCGGCCCGTCCTCCGCTCCCGCCAGCATGGACAGGCCGATGGCGGCCGGGCAGGTGGCTCGCGGCGCGCCGTCCGCGAAGGATGGCGCCACGTCCACCGCGTCCATCTGCACGTAGACGTGCCGGTAGTCCACGCCGCCCGTGAGCGGCGTCTTCGCCTGTGCCCACAGCTTCGCGGCGAAGTCGTACTGCTTGCGGCCGGAGAGGTCCGTGTCCTCGAAGTCATCGGCGCCGCCGCCGTGGGTGCCGCCCAGGATGTTGGGCGTCACGTCACCCTCGTTGGCGTTGGCGAAGGCGGCGACGAAGGCGTCACTGTCTCCGTCCCCGTGCGCCTGCTCGGCGAGGTACGAGGCCAGGCCCTTGTTGTCGCCGCTGATGAGCGTGTTGCCATTGCCCATGGACGTGGCGTGCACGGCGAACCAGTTGATGAGCCCCACGTCGGTGCCATCCGCGCGGGTGAGGCGCAGCAGCGTCATCCGCGTGTCCACGTCGTGTGCGTAGCGGGCGCGCTCGTCGGCCGGGTTGAGCAGGTAGGCGTTGGGAGAGCGGTTGCGGCTGGCCCCGAGCAACTCCCCCGAGGACACGCGCAGCGTGCCCCCGGCGAGCCGCTCATTCGCCTGGACGATGGAGGCGACGATGCCGGAGACGATGGCCTCGAAGTTCCGCGGCGAGAAGCCCAGCGTGGTGAGGTTGTAGAAGGTGTAGTGCGAATAGCCCCCCGGCCCGGAGTGGGTGTGGGTGGCGCTCAGCAGCACGTTGTCATCGGTGTACAGGTCGCCATAACGCGCGCGCAGCCGCTCCACGACCTGTTGCTTCACCGCCTGGAACACCATGCCCAGGTCCGCGCTGACGAAGGCCACCCGCTTGCCGTTGCAGGGCGAGGCGATGACGAACGCGCGCGAGCGCAGCCGCTGGTGGATGCCGGTGGTCTGCTGCTCCACCATGCCGTAGCCCATCATCCCCACCTCGGCGGCGGGGCCGGTGATGTCGGCGCTGCCCGTGCCCAGCAGGAAGTCCCGTGCGTCCTCGCACGCGCCCGTCAGGCCGGACGCGGAGGACTCGGGGTGCGGAGAGGTCCGCCAGGGCTGGTGGGCCGCCTGGGCGCCCGACGCGAGCACGAGCAAGAGCGCCAGCAGGTGCCGGACGAAGTAGGTGCGCATGGCCTGCCTCCAGGGCGCCAGGGGACATCCCCCCGGCGTGGAAGGGGATAACGCTCCAGGGCGGACGCGCAGTACCGGAAGAACGAGCCGTCGAGCGGGCCACAGTCCGCGCGAGGGCCGGAGGTGACGCCGGCGCCTCCAGCGCTCACGCGCCCGGCCGGTTCGCCGGGGCCTTGGACGGCGCGGCGCTGAGCGCCACGCGGAAGGTGGTGCCCGCGCCCACCGACGACTCCACGGAGATGTGGCCGCCCAGCGCCGTCACAATCGTGTCGCAGATGGACAGGCCCAGGCCGGTGCCCAGGCCGGAGGACTTGGTGGTGAAGAAGGGGTCGAAGATGCGGCGCAGGTGCTCCGGGGGGATGCCCTGGCCCGTGTCGCTCACCACCACCAGCACCCGGCCGCCCACCTCCGAGCGGGTGGTGAGGCGGATTTCGTTCGTCTCCGAGTTGCCCTCTTCGATGGCGTGCGCGGCGTTGATGAGGAGGTTGAGGAACACCTGGAACAGCTTGCCCTCGTTGCCCCGCACGAGCGGCACCTCGCCGTAGTCCTTCACCAGCCGGGCGCGGGCGCGCACCACGCTGGCGGCCATCTGCGACACGGATTCGAGCACCGCGTGGACGTCCACCGACTCTTCCTTGCCGTCCTCCACGCGGGAGAAGACGCGCAGCTGGCGGACAATCTGGCGCATGCGCTCGGCGCCCTCGCGGGCGTCGTCGAGCACCTGCCGCAGCTCCACCAACTCCTCCGGAGAGAGCATCCGGGGGCGCACGCCGCCCACGGCGCTGTGCAGGTAGTCCAGGTTGGACAGCACGTAGGCCAGGGGGTTGTTCAGCTCGTGGGCGATGCCGGCGGCGAGCAGGCCCATGGAGGCCATGCGGTCGGTCAGCATCAGCTGCGCCTGGGTGCGCTTGCGCTCGGTGAAGTCGCGCGCCACGGTGATGCGCGCGGGCGAGCCGTCCAGCACCACGGCCAGCGTCACCAGGTCCGCCACCACCACCTCGCCGTCGCTGCGCACCAGCGGCATCTCCACCACGCGCGCCGCGCTCTTGCCCTCCAGCGCCTGACTCAGGTGGAGCTGCGCGGCCCCCCGGTCCTCGGGACGGACCAGGTCCAGCATGTGGCGGCCCACCAGCTCCGAGGCGTCGCGGAAGCCCAGGTACTGCACCAGCGCCGGGTTGACGGAGAGCAGCACGCCGTCGCCCACGTGCACCAGCACCGGGTCCGGGAAGGCCTCGATGAGCAGGTGGACGCCGGCCTCGGTGCGCCGCAGCGTCGTCTCCGTGCGCATGCGCAGCGCGTTGGCCGTGCGCTGCTCCAGCGCCAGGGACAGCGCGCCCGCCGCGCCCGACAGCAGGTTCACCTCCATGGGGCCCCAGGACTGGGGTTCGCGGCAGTTGTCGAAGCCGATGACGCCGAAGAGCTGCCCGTGGACATGCATGGGCAGCAGCAGCACGGAGCGGACGCCCTGCGCCTCCAGCATGGGCGCCAGCAGTTCCGTGAAGTCGCATGGCTGGCCCTGCACCGGCTCGCCGCGCAGCAGCTGTTCGGACTGGTGGGGCCGCAGGGCCTCGCTGAAGGGCAGGCCGTGCATGTTGGGGTCCTCCAGGTTGGGAGGAATCCCCGGCGCGCACCACTCCGCGCGCTGCGACGCCAGCAGCGCGCCGTCCTCGGAGAAGTGCATCTCGAAGACGTAGACGCGGCTGGCGGCGGAGACGTGGCCCAGCGGCTCGACGACGGCGCCGTACAGGTCGTCCGGCAGCTCGTGCCCCATCATCCGCCGCTGCACCTGCACCATGGCGTCCAGGTAGCGCTCGCGGGTGGTGACGGCCTCCTCGGCGGTGCGCCGCGACGTCACGTCCAGGAGCGTCCCGATGACCTCGCCTGGGACGGTGGCCAGGGCCCGGGCGGACAGCTCCACCCAGCGGACCCCCTGGCCGCCGCCGGCGTCCACGCGCAGCTCCTGGCGCGAAACGGGGGAGCCGGGCGCGTACGCCAGCAGCGCCTGGGCGCGCTCGCGGTCCTCCGGGGGGATGGCGTCCAGCAGCGCGCGGCCCCGCCACGCGGCCACCGGCGTCCCGGTGAGGCGCTCCCAGGCGCCGCCCAGCACCGTGAGCCGCCCCTGGGCGTCGAGCTGGAACACCACCTCGTGCAGCAGCTCGGACAGGTGCTGGAAGCGCTCGGACTCCACCTGGCTCCCGGCGTGCGCCGCCCGCGCCTTCATGGGAGGGAGCAAGTCACACGCCACGTCGGCGGGTGCTGTCCCTGAAGCCTCACCGGGAGCGTCAATGACGGCCGCGTCCCGTTGCTCGTCTGCCACGTGCTGGCCTCCCTAGCGCCTCATCGGAGAGGGGCCGGAGGCCCAGACAGCACCTACGGCTGCCGGGAGCGAATCCAGACCCTGCGGTTCCCCTCCCGTGGCGACGTCGACCCGAAGCATATCGGGTCTCAATAACTGGAAGTCAATGAAGGCAGGAGAAGTTCACGCTCCGTCTTCGGGCTCCCATCCGCCCGGAGCACCTGAGCGGGGCCGCTGCCGCCGGTCCCCCACGACGCGGGCCGGCACGCCCGCGACAATGGCCCACTCCGGCACGTCCCGGGTGACGACGGCGCCCATGGCCACCACGGCGTGGTCCCCCACGGTGACGCCGTCGGTGATGCCGGCGTTGGCGCCCACCCACACGTCCGCGCCAATGACGAGCCCTCGCGAGGTGACGGGCTGCTCGCGCACGGGTCGGTCCGGGGCGAGGCCGTGGTCGAAGGCGTAGAGGGTGGCCCCGGTGGCGATGCGGGTGCCCTCGCCGATGCGGATGCCCGCGGCGCCGCCGTCCAGGCTCGCCCGGGCGTTGATGCTCACCCGGGGCCCGAGCGTCACGGGGCCATGAAGGAAGACCTCCGCGGCGATGCCGCACCCGGGGCCAATGGACACGGTGCGCCCGGGCTCGGCGAAGATGCGCGCCTCCGGGGCGATGAAGCACCCCTCCGCGATGTCCACCGTCTCCAACTCGCGCAGCAGCGCCTGCACCTCGCGCTGCCAGGCCTCCGCCCATCCACGGTGGCGGGGCTTGAGGACGAAGTAGAGCCACGGCATCCAGGAGAGCCGGCGCTTGTGCTGCTCACGGCGAAGCGCGTCCAGGTCCACGCCCCTTCCCTATCATGCTCCGGTGGCGCGCCGGGTGGGTTCCCAGGTGAAGCGGCAGCGCTCGCGCTCCAGGGCAATGGCCTCCACGTCTCCGGCCCCGGGCTCCAGGCGCGACACCATGTCGCTCGCCTCCCACGCGTAGGGCTGACCGTTGAGCAGGACGTGGCCGTCCACCACCGCCTGGGAGGCCTCCAGCATGGGCAGCTGCCCCAGGTCGCGCAGCAGCGCCTCGAAGCGCCCCTGCCGCGCCGGGTCCAGGAAGCGGAAGCGCGCGCGCGCCAGCGCCGCCAGGTGGAACCACATGGGCCGGAAGGCCACGCCCGCCAGGACGAGGCGCCGGGCCATCACGAGCAGCATCTCCGTCGACTCGCGCGCCAGTCCCAGGCCTGGCACGTCCTGACCGGGGAGCCGCGCGCGCCCCTCGCTGAAGCGCGCGCGCGGGTGACGCAGGCTGAGCCAGTTGACGAAGAGGAAGGGCTCCCCCGCCAGCACGCGGCGCTCCACGACGCAGTCCACCAGCAGGTGCTCCTGGCCCGCCGCGCAGCCGTGCACCTCCATCCGGTCTCCCTCTCCCACCGAGCCCACCTCCACGCGCAGCCGGCTGTAGCCGAGCCGCTCCACGTAGGAGAGGAGGCCGTAGCGGAAGAAGGCGTACTCGAGCGCCTGCGCCGTGTAGTAGCCGAGGATGCGCGGCTGGCGCTGGCCGCCGCCCAGGCCGAGGGAGCCCTCCAGGTCCTCCTGGGTGATGGGCTCGTCCCATGGCGTCGCGCCCTCGCGCGTCAGGGAGCGGGCGATGCGCTGATAGCGCGCGCTCAGCGGGTCATAGCGCGCCTTGATGCGGCGGCGGCCCTGCCCCGCCAGGACGAGCACGGTGCCCGCGAACACCTTCCACGCGTCGCGGTGATAGCCCCCGCCCGGCAGCCAGACGCTGGGGATGCCACGCAGCGCGCGCGCCAGGGCGCTGTCTCTCCGGCGGGCGCCTTTGAGGGACAGGCCCACGCGGCCAAAGCGGTCTCCCGCGAGCACGTCGCTGCCCGCGATGACGAAGGCCACGTCCGGCCGGGGCATGCGCTCCAGGAGGTCGTCGAGCAGGGCCAGATAGGTCCTGTCGTCCGTGTCCTCCGGGACGCGCGTCTCGTCCACCTCGGGCGACAGCGCGCCCCAGTCGCTGCCGGACAGCGAGCCAATCCAGGCCCGCTGCTGGCCCGCCAGACACTCCGCCGTGCCATCCGGTGGGTGGGCATCCAAATCCAACACCACGGCCTGTCCGTCGAAGCCGTCCGCGTGGAGGGCGGCGAGCGCTATCGCGATGTCGTTCACCGCGCAGAAGCCGCCGCCGCGCGCCGGGCCGGCGTGGTGGAAGCCGCCCGCCATGTTCACCACCGGGCCCTTGCGCGCCACCGCGAGCCGCGCCGCGCCCAGCGTGCCGCCACACACCCGCCGCAGGTTGGACAGCAGCGCGTCCACCGGCACGTCGGCGGGGTCGGTGGCGAAGATGCGCGCCAGCGTCTCCGGCTGGCCCAGCGACTCCAGGTAGGCGGCGTCATGCACGCGCGACAGCTCGGCCAGGCTCACCGGCCGCGGGTGGTGCACGTCCTGCGAGCGCAGCGCGCGGGCCTCCAGGAGATACCAGGTGGTGAAGTCCACGCCGCGCGGCTCGATGCCCACGGAGGACTCGATGCCGGTGAGGGGCAGCCGGTAGGACTCGTCGTAGAAGGCGGGCACCGGCGCGCCGCCCCAACCCCATCGCGACAGCCAGTCCCACGGGCTCATGGGCCCATGTCTCTCACGGCCGCCAGGGCGGGGACCAGGGTCCAACGGGAGGCCCAGGCACTCCGGCACCGTGGAGCTTCGCGCAGTGAACGGCGCCGTGGACGCAGACGGGCATGACGCGGGCCGCCAGAGGCCTGGCGGGTGGGGCGGGGCCTTCGAGCAAGGCGCACCGCTCGCCGCGCTTCACTCCATGGGGCGCCGGCCCTCCGCACGCAGCGCGGGGCTCCGTCGGCGGAGCGTCCGCGCGCAGACCGCCATGAGCAGCGCCCACGCCAGCCCGGCCACCCAGCCGCCCAGCACGTCCGTGGGGTAGTGCACGCCCAGGTAGACACGCGTCAGGCCCACGAGGAACGGCAGCAGCAGCGCCACGGTGAGGACATAGAGCTTGAGCCGCTTGCGCTCGGCGAGCTGGGCCAGCAGCGCGCCGAGCGTGAGATACACCGTGGCCGACAGCATGGCGTGGCCACTGGGGAAGCTCTGGCTGACCACCTCCGTGAGGTGCGGCACCACGGACGGCCGAGGCCGGGCGAAGAGCTGTTTCAGCAGGACATTGAGGCCCGCGCCGCCCAGCGTCGCGCCCAGCACGAGCAGCAGCGTCCGGTAGCGCCGCACCAGCAGGAGGAAGCCGCACACCGCCACGGTGGCGAGCGTCAGCACGGGGATGCCGCCCAGCGCCGTCACGTCCTCCGCCGTGCGCCGCAGCCACCAGGGCCCCCAAGGCCGCGCCGGGTCCTCGGGGTCGCGCAGCGCCAACAGCATGCGTTCATCGAGCTGCTGCGTCTCGCCCTCGGCCACCTCGTCCGACAGGGCGATGAAACCCAGACAGCAGACCAGCAGCAGCAAGAGCAGCCCCAGCAGCCGCGTCACCGCCACGTCCCATCCCGACATCCATTGCCAGAGCCTCCGCCACATGACGGTGACTGTATGCACTCTGGCGTCCGACGGGACGTCTCCCGCGCGGAACGTCGGCTATCCGGGCAGACGGATGCGGTCGCTGCCCGCGCTGCCGAAGGCCGCGCCGAGGATGCAGAAGCAGTGCAGGACGATGCCTGGAATGACGAAGAACCAGTAGCCGGCCCCCACCATCAGGAACCACAGGGCGGCGCGCAGGAACTGGCCCTTGTAGAGCTGCCCCAGCCCCGGAATGACGAGGGACAGCACCCCAGCGATGAGGAAGTTGAAGCGGCGCTCGCGGATGATGTCGGCCATGGCAGTCTCCAGTCCTGCCCCCCATATAAAGGAGGGGCCGGGGCGATGAAAGCCCTGGAGTGAACGGCCGGACGCTCAGGCCACGAGCGGCACGGTCTCCCCGCGCCTGGCTGCTATCAATGGGCCCCAAGGAGGCACTCCCATGGCCATTTCCACCATCGACCCGGCGACCGGCAAGACGCTGCGCACCTTCACGCCCCTCTCCGCCGAGGAGCTGGAGGCGAAGCTGCAGACGGCCGCCGACACGTTCCGCGCCTACCGTGAGACGACCTTCGCCGACCGTGTCACCTGGCTGCGGCGCGCGGCCGACCTGCTGGAGGCCGAGGCCGACCGCTACGGCCGCATCATGACGCAGGAGATGGGCAAGCCCTTCGAGGCCGCCAAGGCCGAGGCGAAGAAGTGCGCCACGGCCTGCCGCTACTACGTGGACAAGGGCGAATCGCTCCTGCGCGACAGGCTCGTCGACATGGGCACCGGCCGCGCCTTCGTGCGCTACCAGCCCCTGGGGCCCGTGCTGGCCATCATGCCGTGGAACTTCCCCTTCTGGCAGGTGGTCCGCTTCGCCGCGCCCGCGCTGATGGCGGGGAACGTGGGCCTGCTCAAGCACGCCCACAACGTGCCCCAGTGCGCGCTGGCCCTGGAGGCGCTGTTTCTTCAGGCGGGGTTCCCGCGCGGCGCCTTCCAGGCGCTGCTCATCGAGTCAGCCGACGTCAACCGCGTCATCGAGGACCGCCGCGTGCGCGCGGTGACGCTGACCGGCAGCGAGGGCGCGGGCCGGGCCGTGGGCGCCGCCGCGGGCAAGGCCATCAAGAAGGTGGTGCTGGAGCTGGGTGGCAGCGATCCGTTCATCGTCATGCCCAGCGCGGACCTGGAGCAGGCGGTGGAGACGGCCGTGTCGGCGCGGCTCATCAACAACGGCCAGTCCTGCATCGCCGCCAAGCGCTTCATCGTCGCCGACGCCATCTACCCCGAGTTCGAGCGCCGCTTCGTGGAGCGCATGAAGCGCGTCACCGTGGGCGACCCCATGGACGCGAAGACGGACCTGGGTCCCCTGGCCACGCGGAGCATCCGCGACGGGCTTCACGCCCAGGTGGAAGCCAGCGTGAAGGCCGGCGCGAGGCTGCTTCTGGGCGGCGCGCCCCTAGAGGGTCCGGGGAACTTCTACCCGGCCACCGTCCTGGCCGAGCCGCCGCCCCAGGCC